>SFHH01000027.1 GCA_004555735.1 Acidaminococcus fermentans | reverse complement strand
TGGTTTCCCCATCCCTTCCGTCAACACCCGGTTTGCCCGGCTTGGTCCAGATATCCACCATGCCGTCCTTGCCGTTGAGGCCAATATGGCCTTCGGCTCCATTGACGCCATCCACTCCATCTTTGCCGGTAATGGTGACGCCGTCCTTGCCTTCCTTGCCTTTGACGGAAATCCCGTCTTTGCCGCTCAGGCCGATGGTGCCATTTTCCCCTTTGATGGAGATGCCATCTTTGCCATCGATGCCGATACCGGATTTCCCGTCTTTGCCATCAATGCCGATATGGCCCGGTGTCCCCGGCTGGCCGTCTTTTCCGTCCTTGCCGGTGACGGTGATGGTCTGGGTCGTCAGGTCGTCTGCCAGCTTGAAGGTGACTTTGCCATTGGTGGCTTCGGTGACGATCTGTCCTTTTGTGCCGTTGAAAGCCACCGTGTCCTTCAGCTGGTTGGTACCCGTACCCGTATCCCCGCTGTAGTGCAGTTCGGATTCAGCCGCCAGGCGCTTCACGTCACCGATGTTGGCGGCATTGTTGTCCGTATTGTAGGTATAGGTCTTATTGCCCTTCCCATCATCGGTGATTTCCGAAGCCCCGCTGGCCATATGGCTCACCTGGGTATCCAGAGGATTGCCTGCTTCGTCCGCAGCTTCGAAGGTCACATGGGTCTTGTCCACCTTCCCGTCTTTCATATCGTACTTCACGGTCCGATCGTAGGCTTCGTCCACCTTCGTCTTGGAAGCGATATCCTTGATGGTGATGGTCTTGTCCGGGTACTTGGGATCGTCCTTGTGCTCCGTATCCCGTACCGTCAGGGTCAGTTCTCCATTGGTGGCGGTATAGCTTCCGTCATCCGTATTGGGATTCTGGACCAGCTGATAATCCGTACGTACGGTATTGCTGTCGGTGATGGTCTGAGAAAGCTTAGCCAGCTGATCCTCCGTAGCTGCCCGGCCGCTCACGTATTCCGGATCCGCCACGCTCCATTCCCGATTGCTCAGGCCCACTGCATAGCTGCCTGCGGAGGGATGGTTGTTCTTATTGGTGGTCAGCTCCGTATTGCTGAAGGCCCCGATGGTCAAATCCCCTGCTTTCAGGCTGCCATCTTTATCTAGGTCCACATGTTTCGCCAGGCGGACATAGAGCTTGCCGTCCTTGTTCTTCACCCCGATGTTGTTATCCGTCAGGCTGTCCAGGGCGGCTCCCCCGATGATATCCAGCTGCTCGTTGAGCTTCTTGCTGATGACTTTCGTGGTATCGTTTTGCCCGTCGTCCCCGGCGAATTTCAGGCCGTCCTCCAAGGTAGCGACCGTATGGATGTCTTTCCCATCGGTGCCGTCCTGTCCGTTCTGGTAGACGATTCGGGTGATGTCCGTGCCGTCCACCCCGGGCTTGCCGTTGGTGCCGTCTTTCCCCGGCTGGCCTTTTTCGGAGCGGATGAGGGTGGTGGTGATACCGTCCTTCCCATCTTTCCCATTGATGCCGATGGAACCGGCAGCTCCGTTTTCTCCCGCTTTCCCTGCCTGGCCCACGGTGACAGTGTTAGCCGTCAGGTCCTTATCCAGCTTGATGGTGATGTTGCCGCTGTCATCCACTTCCGTGGTCACATTGTCCGCACTATAGGTATGCCCGGATACCGGATCGATACCCTGGACCTTGATGGTCCCGCCCATTTTTACATTATGGACTTTTCCATCCGTTGTGGTCCGGGTATTGGCATCGAAATCCAATCCTTTGGCGACTCCTTCGAAGCCCCCAATGGTGATGTCGTTGCTCACGGTCCCATCGGCATTCTGGACCTTCAGGGTCACGGTCCCATCCTGAGCCACCGTATATTTTCCATTGGTCCCAGCTGCAGGATTCTGTACCAGACGCAGGTCGTTTTTCAGCACATTGCTCAGATCGATGGAGATCTTTTGGGGATTCCCCTTTCCATCCCGATCATTCCGGGTGATTTCCAATGTCTTCCCATCAGCCGTCACACTGCCCCCCGTAGCATAGTAATCGTGGAGGCCGGTGATTTCCAAAGGATCGGTCTTATTCTGCTCCGTCAGATAGAGCTTGCCAGTACCGTCGTTGGTCCCGGTGCCCTCTCCGTTGTACTTCACCGAGCCGCCGGTGACGAATACATCCCCCTTCACCGTACCGTTCTTGATTTCATCGGCCACAGCCTGGAGCTGGTCTTCCGTAGCCGCCCGGCCTTTCATGATCTTGGAAGCATCCCAGTTGGTATTCTGGAGGCCTGTGATGTAATAATTATCATCCGGGTTGGCACTGGCTGATCCATCGGCATTCTTCCCGCTCTGTTTGCCGATCACGATGCCACCGTCATAGGTGTCCCCAGTCTTGCTGCCGCCCACCCGGACAGTGTTGAACCGCACATCGTCAGCGGTAGCAATGGTCACTGTATCCCCGGTGCCTCCCAGTTGGATGTTCTGGCCAGCCGCCAGGTTCACCACCCGGCTGGTGGGGGTCACGTCTTTTCGTTTGGTGCCGTCCACTTCCAGTTCCCAGCCCTTGTTCACCGTATCGATGACTGGCTGGACGGTACTGCTGGCGATATTCTTCACATCTCCGATGTTGGCCCCATTGGTGAGGGTATCGTACTGGTTGGTGGCCGTATCGATGCCGCTGCCCATATTATTGACCTGGTTGCCACCAAAGGAAATCTTGTCACCATTGATGACCACATTTTTCGTTTCATCCGTGGTATTGGTGATGGTCAGCCCCTTACCTTCCAGTTTCGTATTTCCTGTGGTGACAGAAGTCAGGTTTTTCAGTTCCTTAGCCAGTTTCACCGTCAGGGTATCGGTACCGTTGGAAACTACGCCGATGTTGCCGTCGGTGAGTTTCCCTGTTTCCCTCACACCGCCGTTGATGGTGGTCTTCTGGTTCAGGGTCCGGGCAAATCCCTTTTCATCCAGTTTCCCGTCGCTGGTGATATCCCCGGCGTAGATCTGGCCGTCGTCCATAGTAGCGATATCGTGGCGGAGCCCCTGGGCGTCCTGGTACCCCAGCCGAGTGGACTTGGTTTCGTTATCGGACGTAGTAATGTTCTTGCCATCCGTCAGAGTCTTATCCCCATAATGGACGATGGTATCCGCCTGGGCCACTTTCCCGTCCTTATCCTTCCTGTCAGGATTGCCCATATAGATTACGTCGCCCGTAGTTACCGTAGTGAACGAGGGCTTTTCATCCATCAGGATGGAGATATCCCCATTCTCTGCAATCCGGGTAGTCAGATTGGCCGTGCTGTAGCTGTGCCCATCGGCTTCGTCGCTGGCCTTGATGGCGATGGTATCCCCCAGGCTCCGTTTCACCACTTTGTACCCTGTGTAATTTTCTGTAGTATTAGCTGCATCTTTGGTGTTGGTGGTGAAGCTCAGGCCTTTGGCGATGGTATTGGTATTGTTGGTGATCTGGGTCGTGTTATTGGTAATGCTGGTGGTGTTGCCGCTCACCGCATCGGAGACGATTTGCAGTTCATCTTCCGTAGCGGCCCGTCCGCTCACATAGGTGGGGTCTTTAACGGTCCATTCTTTGTTGGTCAGGCCCGTTACATAGTCCCCGCCTTTGGCATGGCCGCCAGTGGGCTGTCCGTTCTGGACCATATCCAGCACCCCATCAGCGCTGTGGCCGATTTTGGCCTTGCCGGCCGTGACCGTATTGAGACCCGTGAGGTCTTTATTCAGTTTGATTTCCAGCTTGCCATTGTCCCCATCCTGGCTGGAAACGACGCCGATGTTGTTAGCTGTGACCAGATTGTCTTTGTTGGTTTCTCCGCCGGTAACACTGAGTTTCTGGTTCAGTTTCACGGCAGAAGCTGTGCCCTGATCGCCGCTGAATTTCAGCCCATCATCCAGGGTAGCGATGAACTGAGTGGAACCGTTGGTGATGTCCCCGTATTCCAGACGTTTGAATTCGTTGGCCTGGTCCGCCGGATAGGTCTGGTTGTCCTTCAGGTAGGTAATGCCCGAGCTGATGGCATTGAAGATGTAGGTAGGCGTCTTGCCCGTCTTTTCGAACAGAGCCACATAGCCGCCCGTATCCTGGCCCACGCCCAGGACTACCTGGCGCTGGTCATTGGTGCCGTCGTTCTTCACCACGGAAACCGTGGTCCCGTCGATCTTGACGGCTTCTTTCACCGGATCGGTCTCTTGGGAACCCGGAGCCGTCCGGAACTGGGCCACGCTGTTTACTACCAGACTGCCGCCTTTGTGTTCTTCCTGTTCGCCCAGGACCACATCCTTGCTCAGTGCCACGTTGTAATTGGCCTGACCACCGGTGGTATGCCGTTTCAGTTCCAGGTTGCCGCCTTTGACCAAAGTATCATCGGCCGTGGCGTGCGTACCTCCTACGGAAACAGTGGTGTGCTTCCTTGCCAGTTTGCCCACTTCTTTCAGCTGGGCCAGGTTCACCGCATCCGTATCCTGGGAACCGGCTGCCACCCCGGTGATTTGCCGAGTCAGGGTGCTGCCGTTGCCCACAGCGATGGCATTGGCCTTGGCGACCCAAATGGGAGATGCTTGAGTAGTTTCTGCCCCGGTGGCCGCATCATACCCTTTGGTGCCGCTCTGCCGGTCAGCTACAGCTCCGCTGCCTAGAGCCACGCTGTCCGCCAGTTTGGCCTGAGCATCTTTGCCGATAGCAGCCGCATTGACGGCGTCCTTGGCTACAGTACCGCCCAAAGCTGCCAGAGAATTTTCTCCTTCAGCAGTGGAGTTTTCCCCGAAGGCCAGGGCATTTTTCCCGCTGGCGGTGGAATCGCTGCCGAAAGCGGTGGCACTTTCTCCGCTGGCTTCCGTCCGTTCCCCAAAAGCAGTAGCATAGGTGCCGCTGGCTACAGTACCGATTTTAGACGTGGTCCCATCTCCATTGTCGACGGTTTTATCTCCGCCGCCCCAGGCCGTAGCGTACAGTCCAGTGGCCTGGTTCTTATTTCCAAAAGCCGTGGCTCCTATGCTGGAAGCAATGCTTTCATTGCCAAAAGCCGTGGCATCGTTGGCGCTGGCAACGGTTCGTTCTCCAAAAGCCAAGGAACGGCCTCCGGTGGCTTTTGTCCCGTTGCCGAAAGCTACGGCATTCTGTCCCAAGGGAATGCCTTTTTTATCTTTTTCAGTGGAACCGGCCTGAGTATTCGCCCCAAAGGCCAGGGTCCCTTCGGCAATAGCCTGGGTTCCTTCCCCAAAGGCTACCGAAGCGACGCCGCTGGCAGTATTCCCTTTCTGGTCCTTATTATAACCGCCGCCGAAGGCCAGTGAATTTTGGCCTAACGCCGTATTGTACTGTCCAATAACGGTAGCACCGATTCCGTCTGCTACGGCGCCCGTACCAAGAGCAATAGAATCTTGACCTTTGGCGGTTGCGCCGTTACCGACAGCTACCGAATGGGCACCCGTTGCCGAGGCACTGACCCCCGCAGCCATGGCATTCGTCCCGGTAGCACCAGTATTGTTGTAGTTAGTGTCGTTGGCCGAATCAACAGAATTCACGCTGTAATCATGGACGCCGCTGCCGCCGGTTCCGCTTCCGCCACCGCTGTTATTGACCAGATCGACCACTTGTTTCAGCTGGGCCACGTTGACGGCATCCGTATCTTCCTTCCCGGCTGCCACATTGGTGATCTGGCGGGTCTGCTGGGCATAAGAAATGTTCTTTTGGTTAGTCTGATTCCATTCCGTCCGGGCTGCAGAACCTACGGAAACAGCTGCCAGGGTAGAATTCCATACCGGATCCGAACCGGCATTGTGATCTTTGCTATTGCTTGCCGGGTCATATCCGCCCTGATTATTGGCTGCCCGGTCCGCATAAGCCTGGCTGCCCAGGGCCACGGCATCGTGGAGGTTCTCCTTGACCCGGGCGGAATCCCCGATGGCCACTGATGCCTGGCCGCCCTGTTCGATGGTGGCATTATGGCCCAGGGCGATGGCGCCGCCATTTGTCGTATTCTTAGTATTGGCGCCCCACCCCATGGCAATGTCATAGACCGTATCCGCCGTGGAATTGGAACCGATGGCGATAGCCCCGATATTCTTCATGCCCGTGGAACCATTGTTATTGCCAGTAGTAGCTTTCGTCCCGATGGCGATGCTTTCCCCGGCAGCAGAACTTGCCTGATGGCCGATAGAAATGGCTCCTTCGCTGTCATCCCCGTTATTCCCGGCATAGGCTTCTTCCCCCAGGGCGATCCCGTTCTTCATATGGACGGCTGCTTTGGTGCCGATAGCAATGGAATCAGTGGCCTTATTGTTGTTGTCCCCTGTAGTATTGACCGACTTCCCGATGGCAATGCTGCCGTCATGGATGGCCTTGCTGTTCAGGCCCAGGGCCAGGGCATTGTTTTCCGCCGTATTGCCGTAGCCGATGGCGATGCCGTAGTCCCCATCCGCATCATTCGTATTTTCCCCGCTGATTTTATTGTGGCCGCCCAGAGCCAGGGCATAGGCCCCAGTCACGGTGTTGGTATCGCCGAATACCGCATTATAATTGCCCTTTACCGTATTATTGGAGCCCAGTACATGGGTATAAGCGGCTTTCGGCGTGGTGCCCCCGTTCTGCTGCTGGCCATCCACGCTGTTGCCATAGCCGATGGCGGTGCTTTCGTCACCATGGGCCGTATTGTTGACCCCCAGCGTCGCCGTATAATATCCATCGGCACTGTTGTCATGACCAATGGCCGTGCTGGCATACTTGGCCTTGTTGTCCTTGCCGATGGCTACGCCCATATAGTCGGTCACGCTGTTTTCTCCGATGGCCACACTGTATTCCTTGGCATAGGACTCATGGCCGATAGCTACAGCCGACCGGCCTTCTGCCGTCACATCGCTGCCCACGGCCACTGCATCGGTGGAATCGATGAGACGGGGCACCATGTAGTATCGGTCTACAAAGGTCCCGTCAGAGGCATAGTGTCCCTGCCGGCTATTAGTGATATTCCCCTGGTCATCCAGCTAGTAACCGGCAGAATCCTTGTCACTGGTCAGTTTGCCGTAGCGGTCCACATAGTAGCTGCTGACGGAATTCAGGACCTTGGCCTTATTGCCGATGGCTGTGGAACGGTCCCCTTCGGCCACATTGTCCACGCCCACTGCGGTAGCTCCGCTGGTGTAATAGGACTGGCGGGTCCGGTCCTGGCCGTAATAGGTGGCCACATTGTTATAGACTTCTACCGCCTTGCGGTAGTCTTCATCCGTGCTGTAATAGCTCCGTTCCGGATATTTGGCCCGGACATTATACTCATCATCCATGTACTGGCCGGGAGTCAGTTTATAGACTTCCACCTGTTTGTCATCATAGGAGTCGGTGTTGGGATTGTAGACTTTGACCGTGATCCATTCCGTATCCAGCTTCTGATAGGCGTAAGATTCATCCCCGCTGATGGGCTTCTTAGTCTCTGTAGAATGGGTGAATTTGCCCACCCCGTTCCGGGTCCCCAGCGCCACATTTTCCGCCTGCTTATCCGACCGTGCATTGCCGTTCTTGGGATCCTTCTGGATGGGAGAGACCTGGTTGTCCTTCCCCACGATCAGGTTGCCCTGAGAATCATAGGTGGCATAGGCATCTGTTCCCTGGGCCTTGGTTTCTGTCTCGTTCTCGATATTCACCGCCTGGTTAGCCACAGCATTGCCGGAATTGGTGGCAGCGGCAGAAGCCAGGGGGACCGAAGAGAAAGCCAGCCCCAGGGCCAGTGTCAGGCTGTAGACTTCCTTCGGTACGGAATTCCGGTTGGAATGTTCCTTCCCATGGTTCCGTGCGATTTCCGACACGACTACATAACAGTTTTTGACTTTGCTCCAGATGACTTTATAGATTTTATTCATTATGGCTTCCTTTCTTTTGAAAATCTGGTTTTCCTGAAGATGGCCTAGAAGAAAGGCTCGGTCCACAAAAAGAAAAAGCCTGGAACAGAACTCTTTCTGCACCAGGTCCCGATTAAACGCAGTACACCCTCTCCGCGTACTCTTTTTCCTTCTCCCTCAAGGATCTTCAGCAAAGCGAATCGGTAATCTGGTTCCCCTCCAACGCCCGGTTATCGATAAGCGTTCCTCCTTCCTTAAAATTCTGCTTATTGACAGCGATTTATTTTCCTATCATTACTTTTATAATTTATCACAATTTCATCACATATTCAACAGTAAAGGTCTATGTATACTTCTTTGCTCTATAACTCGACTATGAATGTATAGCAAAAAAAGATGACCGCCTCTAGCCAACCGGGCTGATCTGTTCTATACTATTACCCGTGACCAAAAGGAAAGGATGCCTGCTCCATGGAAAAATATATCGATATCAATGAAAAGGGTTTCAGTATCCGGTGCAAGCTATACTATCAAAAAGATTTCCGGAACATCCCCAGCCTGGTGATCTGCACCCACGGGTTCGGGGGCAACAAAGAAAACCACTCGGCTGCCAAATTCGCCCAGCAGCTGATCACCAAATACAAGGGATATGGGGCCCTGGTGTTCGACTGGCCCTGTCACGGCATGGATGCCCGGAAGAAGCTGTTGCTAGAAGAATTCATGACCTACCTGACCCTGGTAGTAGACTATGCCCATAAAGAACTCCACGCCACAACCCTATACAACTACTCCACCAGCTTCGGGGCCTATCTGACCCTGAAATACATGGCGGAAATCGGGAATCCCTTCAAAAAGGTGGCCCTCCGGTGCCCGGGGATCCATATGGCCCAGCTGGTGAAGAACTACCTGTCCCCAGAAGAAATGGAAAAGCTGGAAAAAGGAAAAGAAGTCCAAGTGGGCTACGAACGGAAAATGAAAATGGACAAACAGTTCGTGGAAGACCTGGAAAAATCCGATGTACGGAAATATGAGTACTTCGACTGGGCGGACAATATGCTGATCCTCCACGGGACCAAGGACAAACTGGCTCCCATAGAAGATGCCCGGGAATTTGCGGAAAACAATGTAATCACCTTCCTCCCGGTGGAAAACGCCAACCATACCTTCAGCGACCCGAAGACCAGCGATTTCGCCGCCCACACGATCGTGGAGTTCTTTGGACCGAAATAAAAAGGAATGCTGCATGGGTAAAAATCACACCCATGCAGCATTCCTTTTGTCATACGTCATATGTCATAAGTCATACGCTTTTGGAAATCAATTTCACCAAATTGATTTTGAACTTCTAAAATCCTGCATACGTATTGACTGTAATTGTTTATTGAAAGCCAGCAGAGCTGGCATCCATCGGCGTATGACGTATGACCTATGACGTATGACCGGTTCTGCTGCCCTTATGGCAGCAGAACCTTATTTTTTCGTCTCAAACAAGGCTTCCACAAATTGCTGGGGATCGAAGGGGCGGAAATCCATCATCCCTTCCCCGATGCCGATCCACTTTACATCCAATCCCAGTTCTTCCTTGATGGCGACCACCACGCCCCCTTTGGCGGTGCCGTCCAGTTTGGTAAGCACCACGCCGGTGACATGGGCGGTTTCCAGGAAGATCTTGGCCTGGCTGATGGCGTTCTGGCCGGTGGTGGCATCCAGCACCAGCAGGGTCTCATGGGGCCCGTCCGGGATCTCTTTCCGGATCACCCGGTAGATCTTGTCCAGTTCCTTCATAAGGTTGGTCTTATTGTGGAGCCGTCCGGCCGTGTCCACGAACAGCACATCCGCCTTCCGGGCGATGGCCGCCTGGACCCCGTCATAGACCACTGCCGCCGGATCCGCCCCATCTCCGTGGGCGATCACATCCACCTGGGCCTTCTTTCCCCAGATCTGGAGCTGTTCCGTGGCACCGGCCCGGAAAGTATCCGCGGCGCACATCATCACTTTGTAGCCCATGAGCCGGTAGTAGTTGCTCAGTTTGCCGATGGTGGTGGTTTTCCCCACGCCATTGACCCCCACCACCAGCACGATGGAAGGATGGCCTTTGAAGCGCATCCGGGGACCGGTGGTCTTCAGCATCTCAGCGATATAGTTCTTCAGGAAGGGCAGCGCTTCCGCTGGCGACTTGATCTGCCGGGTGGCAGCAGCTTTCCGCAGGGCAGCCATGATCTTTTCCGTGGTTTTGATCCCCACATCCCCGGCGACCAGGATCATCTCCATCTCATCCATGAAGTCGTCATCCAGTTCTACGCTGGCTCCCACCAGCTCTTCCATCCGTTCGGTGAAATTTTTCCGGGTCTTACTGAGCCCGTCTTTCAGTTGTTCGATAAAACTCATGATTCCGGTACCTCCGATAATTTCACAGACAGGACCCGGGATACCCCCGATTCTTCCATGGTGACCCCATGGAGCACATCTGCGGCTTCCATAGTCCCTTTCCGGTGGGTGATCACGATGAATTGGGTCTTCTGTCCATAGGCTTTCAGGAATTGGGCAAAACGGTCGATATTGGTTTCATCCAAGGGGGCGTCGATTTCATCCAGGATCACAAAGGGCGCCGGCTGATAGGTCAGGAGGGCGAAGAGCAGGGCAATCACCGTCAAGGCCCGTTCCCCGCCGGAAAACAGCGACAGATTCCGCATCTTCTTCCCCGGCGGCTGGACTTCGATCTCGATGCCGGATTCCAGGATATGGTTTTCGTCCTGGATCCGCAGCCTGGCCCGTCCTCCGCCGAACAATCTCTCATAGCAATCCCCGAAATACCCATTGATCTTGCCAAAGGCTTCCCGGAAGCGGCGGGTCATATCGGTGTTGATGCCGCTGATCACAGTTTCCAGCTGGGCCTTGGCCTGGGTCATATCCTCATACTGCCCCTTCAGGAATTCGTACCGTTCCCGGGCCGCCTGGTATTCTTCTTCTGCCGCCTGGTTCACCGGTCCCAGGTCCGCCAGTTCCTGGGAGGCCTGAGCTTCCCGCTTTTTCAATTCTCCTTCCGGCAGTTCCCCAGGGAGGGCCTCCTCCCGGGCGGTTTCCTCGGTAAGGCCATAGGTTTCCTGGAGCTGCTGCCGGCCGTGTTCGGCTTCCGCCGCTTTTTTCACCTGTTCCATCTCGCTGTTGTGGAACCGCTGCTGGACACTGGCTTCCTGTCCCTTCAGGATGATGCCCTGCTGGGTCAGCTGCTGCCGTTTGGCCTGGAGGGTTTCCTTTTCCTGGAAGAACTGTTTCCGGGCCTCATCGGACCCTGCCAGTTCCTGTTCCAGGGCGGCGATCTTCTTTTCCAGGAGGGTCCGTTTCTTTTCACAGTCTCGGATCGTGCCTTCCTGCTGCCGGACTTCTTTCTCCCCACGAGTGATTTCCTGCTGGGTCTTTTCCCCCAGCTGATCGATGGACTGGATCCGCATATCCAGGGCTTCCAGCTGGCTTTTCCCCGCATTGACGGAGATCAGGGCATCCTGATACCGGCGGGCCGCCGTTTCCAGCTGGGTCCGCTGTTCCACCAAGCCAGCGCTGAGGGCCTGGGCTGCCTTTTTCCCTTCCAGGTCGGCCTGCTCCAGCTGTTCCACTTGGGGAGCCAGTTCCTGGGCCTGGGCTTGGAGAGCCAGGAACCGTTCCGTCCCCTGCCGTTTTTCCCGCAGCAGCAAGTCCATTTCTTCCTGCTGTTTCTTTTTCTGATCCGTCCCCTGCTGGACCCGGGCCTCTGCCCCAGCTTTTTCCACTTCGATTTTCTGGAGTTCCTCCAGACACCGCTGCCGTGCCTCTTTTTGCACTTTTCCCGTTTGGGTCAATGCCTCCAGCTGCTGCTGAATAGCTCCGCAGGCTGTTTCCAAGTGCCGGGTTTCTTCTGTCAGCTGCTGGATCTCCTGTTTCCGGGAAAGGAAACTTTTCCCCGGCTGTTTCTGGCCGCCGCTGAGGGAACCTCCTGCATAGACCACATCCCCTTCCAGGGTCACCACCCGTACCCGCATATCGGCTTTCCGGGCAGCTGCCAGGGCGTGGTCCAGGGTATCGGCCACCAGAACCTGTCCCAAGAGGAACTGGACTGCAGGACGGAGACTTGCTTCGCACTGGACCAGATCCCCAGCGATCCCGATGATCCCTGGGCAGCCCAGGGCCGTTCTTTCCCGGCTGCCCAACAGCCGGGGCCGCAGGGTATCCAAGGGTAGGAAGGTAGCCCGCCCTCCTTGTTTCTTTTTAAGATAGGCAATGGCTTCCTTGGCAGCCTGGGCATCCCGAGTGATGATGTCCTGGAGAGCGCCCCCCAAAGCCGTTTCCAAAGCGGTCACATAGGTCCCTTCCACAGTGAACAGTTCCGCTGCTACACCGCAGATCCGCTCCCGGAAAGGTTCCTGGGCACCCAAGACCGTCCGGACCCCTTTGCTGAATCCTTCATGTTCCCGTTCCATGGCAGAAAGTACCTGGAGCCGAGCCTTTTTCTGGTTCAGGGTCCGCTGGGACTGTTCCAGCTGCTGGTTTTCTTCCCGGTACCGGTGGACGCTTTCTTCCAGTTCCCGGTTCCGCTGCTGAGCTTCTGCTTCCAGCTGCTGTTTCCTGTTTTCCAGGTTTTCCAGCCGGGACTTTTCTTCCTGGAGCTGTTCCGTCACGGCCTTGAGGCTTTCTTCTCCTTCCTGGACCTTTTCCTTCAGCTGTTCCTGCTGCCGATGGAGCCGTTCCTGTTCCTGACGGACGCCGGCCAGCTGGTTCCGGGTCATCACCAGGGTCCGCATGCTGTCAAAAGCCTGTTCCTGGTAAGCTTTCAGTTTTTCTTCTGCTGCCTGGACCGCTCCGGTCAAGGTCTCTTTTTCTGCTGACGCCTTTGCCAGCAGTTTCTGAGCCCGGTACTGGGCTTCTTCCAGTTTATCGTACTCTTCCGTTACCAGTTCCAGGTTCTCCTGGCTCCGAGCCAAATCCTTTTCCAGCCCGGACCGGCTTTTGGCCAGCTGAGCGATCCGGTTCTGGCTCTGCTGGATCCGTTCCCCTAAAACGGCCTGCTGGCTCCGGTACCCGGCAGTTTCTTTTTCCTGGGCCAGGGTTTTCTCCTGGTAGGCATTGTACGCCGCTTCCCGGTCCTGGAGCTGCTGTTCCAGCTCTTTTTCTTGGGTACCTAGGGCCGCGGACAAGGTGGCCAGTTCCTGGAGCTGTTTTTCCATGTCCTGGAGCTTTTCCGTCAGCTGTTCCTGCTCTTTTTCCAAGGAAGCCAGCTGTCCCAGGATCCGGGTCACCTTCACCTGCCGCAGCCGGGCACTGATTTCTTTATACTGCCGGGCTTTTTCCGCCGCTGCCTCTAAGGGGATCAGCTGGTTCTCGATTTCGCTCTGGATATCATGGATCCGGAGCAGATTGGCGGCCGTATCGTCCAGCTTCCGCAGGGCTTCCTTTTTCCGGAGACGGTACTTGGCGATTCCCGCCGCCTCTTCGAAGATGGCCCGACGGTCCTCTGGACGGCTGTTGAGGATCTCATCGATTTTGTTCTGGCCGATGATGGACAAAGATCCCCGGCCCAATCCGGTATCCGCCAAAAGGGCCACTACATCTTTCAGCCGGCAGTTTTTCTGGTTGATGGAATATTCACTGTCCCCGCTCCGATAGACCCGGCGCTGGAGGCTCACTTCCTCGAAATCCACCGGCAGGCAGTGGTCCGTATTGTCGAACACCAGGTCCACTTCCGCCATCCCCATGGGCCGGCGGCCGCTGCTGCCAGCGAAGATCACATCCTCCATCTTCGTACCCCGGAGGTATTTCACGCTCTGTTCCCCCAGGACCCAGCGGATGGCATCGGAAATATTGCTCTTGCCGCTGCCGTTGGGCCCTACGATGGCCGTGATGCCCGGTTCGAATTCGATATTCACTTTGTCTGCAAAGGATTTAAACCCATGGGCTGAAAAGCTTTTTAAACGCACGGCATTCCCTTCTAAGCCTGGATATCCGACAGAGACACTTCATCGTTCCCATCGATCTCTGCCAGGGCCACATCCACAGTCTCACTGTTGCTGGTAGGGACATTCTTCCCTACATAATCGGCCCGGATGGGCAGTTCCTTGTGGCCCCGGTCCACCATCACGGCCAGCTGGATGGCTTTGGGCCGCCCCATATCGATCAGGGCATCCAGGGCGCTACGGATGGTCCGTCCGGTAAACAGTACATCGTCTACCAGGATCACCGTCTTCCCATTCAGATCGAAATCGATATCCGTTTCGCTGATCACTGGATTGTACCCCAGCGTGGAGAGATCGTCCCGGTAGAGGGTGATGTCCAGGGAGCCTACGGGCAGTTCCACCCCTTCGATCTGCTGGATTTCCCGGCCCAGCCGGTCCGCCAGAGGCACGCCCCGGGTACGGATTCCCACCAGTACCACATGATCCACGCCCTTGTTCCGTTCCACGATCTCGTGGGAGATCCGGACCAGAGCCCGACGCATGGCATCCGCATCCATAATGGTTTTTTTCTTCACCGAAGTAGTCATAACGATTGCCTCCTTGTTAATGGAACTGCCCGTGGCGCAGACGGGTCAGGATGGTTTGCATATCTTCCGGCACCGGAGCCGTAAAGGTCATCCATTCCCCAGTGCGGGGATGGCAGAAGGTAAGCTGTTCCGAATGGAGCGCCTGCCCGCTGATGGAAAAACAGGTCTTCTGGGGCGCATATTTCGGGTCCCCTACCAGCGGGTGGCCGATGTAGGTCATATGTACCCGGATCTGGTGGGTCCGTCCCGTCAGGAGCCGGCAGCGGACCACCGTAAACTTTCCGTAACGCTCCAATACCTCATAATCTGTCGCCGCCCAGCGACCTCCGCTGGGAACCACGGCCATCTTTTTCCGGTCTCTGGGGTCCCGGTCCAGCTGGGTTTCGATATGGCCATGGTCTTCTTTGATATTGCCCCGGACAATGGCCAGATAGGTCCGTTTGGCTTCCTTTTTCTGGATCTGTTCCGCCAGGGAAAGATGGGCCTGATCATTCTTCGCACAGATCATCACCCCGCTGGTGTCTTTATCCAGCCGGTGGACGATACCGGGACGGATGACCCCGTTGATGCCGGAAAGGTCCTTACAGTGGTACAGCAGGGCATTTACCAGGGTCCCATCCGGATTCCCGGCGGCAGGATGCACCACCATGCCCCGAGGCTTGTTCACCACGATCACATCTTCATCTTCATAGAGGATATCCAAGGGGATATTTTCTGGCTTCGCTTCCAGCTCCACCGGGGGCAGCACGGTTACCTGGAACACATCTCCGGTCTTCACCTTGGTATTGGCCTTCACCCGCTTCCCCTCCCGGCAGATGAGTCCTTCCTGGAGGTCATGCTGGACATTGGATCGGGTGTTTCCCAGCCGGGCAGCCAGGAACACATCCACCCGCATTCCCTTTTCTTCTGGGGTGGCCGGCTCGGTCACCTTTAGGACTGCTCCTTCCGGGATCCGTCCGGCTTCTCCAGCCTGTTGTCCTTCTTGTTTTCGTTCTCCAGCATACTCCATACGATCAATCCCACTCCCAGACAAATAAAGATATCTGCCACATTGAACACGGGCCAGAAATGAAAATCCACAAAATCGATCACATATCCAGTAGCGATCCGGTCGATCAGGTTCCCCAGGGCACCCCCTAAGAACAGACCTGTCCCCAGCCGGGCTTTAGGACCTTCCCTGTGGATATGGTCCCGGAACAGGAAAATAGCCCCTGCCGCAGCCAGGGTGATTGCTACGAAGAAAGCTCTTTTGTATTCCAAAAGGCCAAAGGCAGCCCCCGGATTCAGCACATAGGTACAGTTGACTATCCCGGGAATCACCGGGATACTCATGCCGACAGTCATGGTATGGGTAATGAATGATTTGGTGATCCGATCCAGCAGGACCACCAGGAAAATCTGGGTGAGCATCAGCTTCAACAGGCTCCTTTGGGATATTTTGGTATAAAAAAAGAAAGAGCCCTACAATGCCGTACCAATTCCGAGTTTTGAACCTGCCTAAGCAGGTGGGTGCCCTCCCTGTCATATCTGATGTCCCCTCGAAAGGGCATATCATCAACGGCCGGAGTTCACGGGCTCCCTTATAGAGAGTGTTGGCTCAAAACATATGGAATTCGACTCGCACATCGGAGGGTTGCTCTTTTATCTGTATTATACAGCCTGATGGACAGATTGTCCAGTTTTTCAGGAACTTTTTCCCAGCAGGCAGGCTGGCTCCCTATTTTCCCAAGAATACTGGCTTCCGTTTTTCCAGGAAAGCCTTCATCCCTTCTTCCTGATCCAAGGTGGCAAAGCAATTGCCGAAGACTTGGGCTTCATAGCTGAGAGCCGAAGCCAGATCCATGGACATACCGTGGTTGATGGCATCTTTGGCAGACCCGATACCAATGGGCCCCTTTTCCATGATTTTCCGGCAGACTTTCTCACAGGTCTCCAGCAGCAGTTCTGGAGGCAGGACCCGGTTGACCAATCCGATCCGGTACGCTTCCTGGGCATCGACCAGATCTCCCGTGTAGATCATCTCCTTGGCACGGCCTTTGCCGATGAGGCGTGTCAGGGTCTGGGAACCGCCGAACCCGGGGATGATTCCATAGTTCACTTCTGGCTGTCCGAATTTGGCCGTAGAGGAAGCGTAGCGGAAATCACAGGCCAGGGCAAGACCCAAGCCGCCACCCAGGCAATAGCCATTGACTGCACCGACCACCACCATGGGTAGATTCTCGATAGCGTTGAAGACTTCATGGCCGAAGCGGGAGAAAGCCATGGCCTCATGGGCCGTCATCTGGCTCATGGCTGTCAGGTCCGAACCAGCCACAAAGGCCTTTTCCCCTGCTCCCTGGAGGATCACCGCCTTAACCCTGTCATCCGTCCTGAGCTGGTCGATGCAGCTCTTCAATTCCTGCAGTGTCAGGGTATCCAACGCATTCAGGACCTTTGGCCGGTTGATGCTGATGTGAGTGATCCCGTCTTCTTTTATCGTTACCAGTAAATTCTTGAAGTTATACATAGCACGCTCCATAAAATAAGATTTTTTAGAATATTTTAACGCATTTCAT
>SFHH01000224.1 GCA_004555735.1 Acidaminococcus fermentans | reverse complement strand
AACTCCTCCCCGTGTAAACAAGCAGAAAAAGCCCCTTTCCGGTCCTAGAGGACCAGAAGGATGCTTCTCATCAGTTTCCAAAATGAAAATGAATTTGTGTAACTGACCGGAAAGTCAGTGTTTCTCCTAGAAAAAGCAGCCGGAGCTGCTTACCGCAACCAGAAGAAGCCCCCGGAACTTCTCTCTGTTTGTTATAGATTTTGGTATATACACAAATCTTGAATGTATCTTTAATGATAGCATAACATGGGGTGGGTGACAAGTTCCACGTCCTCTATCAGCCAGGCTTCCCAGTCTAGCTTTTTCCCATTTTTTACGTTTTCCTGTCAGACCTTTTACATTGCCCTTTTACAATGATGGATAGAAGCATCAGCCATAAGGAGGCATTGCATGGACAAAATTTTTGTATCATCTACGCTGTTTTGGGGTTCCCACTTTCAGAAATCCTGCCGTTAGTCCATCAAAATGGACTGGCTGGTCTGGAGCTCTGGGCCCAGCAGTTCTTCTTGGAAAACTTCCAGGGAGCTGAATATCTCCGTTATGTGGAGAAATATGGTTTGGAAAGCACCGTCCACGCCTGCAGCTGGGACCTGAACCTGGCTTCCGCCAATGCGGGCATCCGGGAAGCTTCCGTCCAACAGGTGATCCGTTCCCTGGAACTGGCTTCCCGGATCGGGGCCCGGGAGGTCACGGTCCATCCAGGGCATATGACCATGGTCTGCTGGCGGGAAGAAAGCGTCCGACTCTTGCAGCAGTCCCTCCACCGAATCGCCGCCACTGCCCATTCCCTCCAGATGCCGGTTTCACTGGAAATCATGGAGAAAATCAAAAAAGAATTCGTAACGGATCCGGCTTCCATGGAGGAAGTCATCGGTTCCCTTTTCTCTTTCTTCTTCTTTTTACAAGAACAAGGAGGCATCATTGAACATGTGTAATTGGAAAAAGAAAGCGCTGGTTTTGGCTCTGGCTGGTTTGGCCCTGTTCTCTGCCGCAGGCTGTAGCGGTTCGGCGGACAAAAAAGGAGACGGGAAAGGCGGGGAGATCGTCCTTTATACCTCCCAGCCGGAAGCGGATGCCCAGAAGCTCATTGCAGCCTTCAATCAAGATCATCCGGATATCAAGGTGAAAGTCTTCCGTTCCGGTACGGAAGAAGTGGTCAGCAAAGTCCTGGCAGAGCAGACCGCCGGCAGCGTCCAGGCAGATGTGCTGCTAGTATCAGACAACGTCACCTTCGAGCAGCTGAAACAAAAGGATATGCTGGAAAAATATGCTTCTCCGGAACTGAAAGGGATCCCAGAAGCATACATCGACAAGGACCACACCTATACGGGAACGAAAGTCATCACCACCGGAATCATCGTGAATACCTCCAAGGCAAAAGGAGATCTCAAAGCCTTCGCCGACCTGGCCAAGCCTGAATTTGCTGCCAATGCCATCATGCCTTCTCCCCTGTATTCCGGGGCTGCCTGCCTACAACCTAGGCGTCATCACCCGCACCCAGGGCATGGGCTGGCCCTATTACAAAGCCCTGAAGAAGAACGGCATGACCGTCACCAAAGGCAACGGAGCCGTCCAGAAGGCTGTGGTGGCCGGTGAAAAAGCCTATGGGCTGATTGCCGATTACATGGCCAACAACTCCCGGAAAAAGGGTGCGCCGGTTAAATTCATCTACCCGGCAGAAGGTTCTCCAGATGTGACCGAACCCATCGGCCTCTTGAAGTCTTCAAAAAATAAAGACGCTGCCAAGGCTTTCATCGATTTCGTGCTGTCCAAGAAAGGCCAGGAGACTGCTGCCAAGATGGGCTATACCCCGGTGAAAGAAGGTGTCCAGCCGCCGGAAGGGCTGAAAGCCATCACCGATTTCAAAGCCCTGACCGTCAGTGTCGCCGACCTGTTCCAAAACCGGTCGGCTGATAAGGAGCGTTTCACCACGCTGTTCCAGAAATAAGGAGGCGTGGAATCCATGCAGCGACGATCATTCCTGAGGCAGAGCGGTACCCTGCTGTTCTATCTGCTGCTGTTCCTCTTTTTTGCAGCGCCTGTATTGCGGCTGATCTCTATGAGCCT
>SFHH01000026.1 GCA_004555735.1 Acidaminococcus fermentans | reverse complement strand
TTCCAAAGTTTTTCAGCTGTATTTTATCATATTTGGTTATGAATGTCTAAATTAAATTCATGATGAATCGTTCTGTATGCTCACTGCCGAAGGACTGTCAATACAGTAGTATGTTTCCGAATCATGAAGATTAGATGAAAATTAGACGAAGAAGCAGGAAAAGTTATCCCTTGCCCTGCAAAGTTGCAGTCTAGAGCACCATTTTTCCTGATCCCCTTCTGTACAGGATTGAAAAATCAATAAAAATATTTTATATTATTTTTTCAGCATCTTCTTGACAAAATGTTGTGCAATCTGGAAAAGGGCAAACAAAAAGAAAAGGTGAAATAATAGTCCCTTGAACATGAGTTTGGAAGAATCAGATATAATCCCGTCAATATGTTGAAATTCGAAGCCAATGCCAACAAGTATTCCTGGGTCTGGAAAAAAAGGACGGAGAAAAGGAACCTTGCAATCTAGGCAGAAGCTATTTTCGGAGTAATGAAGAACGACCGGGAGTATGACCGGATTGTCCGAAGAGGTATGGATTCAATGAAAAAAGAAAGCTGTGAAGAAATGGTTTCTCATTTCTTCACAGCTCCAGTCCTCTTTTCCTTACCCCAGCAAATCCTCCACTTCTTTGGTTTTCAATACCCGGCCGGTGGATACCACCCGGCCATCGATAACCAGTGCCGGGGTGCTCATAATACCCTTGCCAGCAATGACGGCAAAATCCGTAATATATTGGATTTCCGCCGTTTTCCCCGTATGGGCCACCGCTTCCTTGACATTTTCCAGCAGCGTTTCACATTTGCTGCATCCTCCGCCCATGACTTGAATAACCATGTTTTCTCATCCTTTCTTATTGCTTTCTATCTTCCGCTTTCATCCATGCAGCTACAGGCTCTCCCTTTTCGGCAGGTCAGCGTTCCTATATAATTCCTGAATGCCGTGAGGGTTTCACAGTTCAGGGAATAATAGGTATTCTTCCATTCCTTCCGGCTGCAGATCAACCCACATTCTGCCAGTACCTTCATATGGTGGGACAGGGTAGGCTGGGTAATGTTAAAATACTCCAGCAGTTTGCAGCCACACAGTTCCCCCTGGGTCAGCAGCTCCACGATCCGGATCCGGTTGGAATCCCCCAGGGCCTTGCAGATCACTGCCGCGTCCATTGCATTCATGTCTTCACCTCCTTACAGCAGCCAGGCCTGGAACAGATTGAATCCATATCCTACGGCAATGATCCCCGCCGTACAGATGGCCACAAACGTCCGCAACAGTTTGGGTTTCACCGCCTTGCCCAGCATGATCATGGAGGGCAGGCTCAGGGTGGTCACCGCCATCATGAAGCTCAGTACTGTCCCCAGCTGGGCTCCTTTTCCCAGCAATGCCTCCGCCACCGGTATGGTGCCGAAAATGTCCGCATACATGGGTACCCCCACCAGTGTGGCCAGCACCACTCCAAAGGAGTTCCGACTCCCAAGTACAGCCGTTACCAGATGTTCCGGAACCCATTCATGGATCACTGCCCCGATGCCCACCCCCAGGAGAATATAGGGAAAGACTTTCCGGAAGGTGTTTTCCACCTGCTCCCGGGCAAAAGCGGTCCGCTGCCCGACCGTCAGCTGTTCCGGAGCCAGGCTGGTTTCTATCCGGGCCTGCCGAATGAAATCCGCCACCTGATCCTCCATATGGAGATGTTCGATCAGAGTCCCGCCGGCCACGGCAATCACCAGTCCCATCACCACATAGGCCAGGGCGATTTTATAACCGAATACTCCCATCAGCAGTACCAGGCTCCCCAGATCTACCATGGGAGAAGAAATCAGGAAAGAAAAGGTAACCCCCTGGGACAAGCCGGCGCTGGTAAATCCCATGAAAAGGGGAATGGAGGAGCAGGAGCAGAACGGTGTCACCGTTCCCAGAAGGGCCCCGATCAGATTGGCCCCCAACCCATGGAATCGGCCCAGGATCTGTCGGCTCCGTTCCGGCGGGAAGTAGCTCTGGATATAGGAGACACAGAAAATCAGTACTACCAGCAACACAGAGATCTTGATCACATCGTACAGGAAAAACTGCACACTGCCCCCCAGCCGAGAACCCAGATCCATCCCTGCCGCCCCAAGACCGACCCCAATCAGATGGTTCAGCCACTGCATTCCCAGGATTTCATTTTGTATGAATGTCCACATTTGTTTCCGCCTCCATCGTATTGACTGTCATCTATCTGATATCAGTATAGCATAATATAGATGATTGTCAATATAAAAAAAAATAAAAAAGAAGCTGTGGAAAATGATTTCTCATTTTCTCACAGCTTCTGCTGTTCCAAGTGGTGACCCTGGAGTGATTCGAACACTCGACACACGGCTTAGAAGGCCGTTGCTCTATCCAGCTGAGCTACAGGGCCAAATAAAATGGAGCGGGTGATGGGAATCGAACCCACGTAACTAGCTTGGAAGGCTAGGGCTCTACCATTGAGCTACACCCGCATTATTATTGGTCGGAGCGACAGGATTTGAACCTACGACCCCCTGCTCCCAAGGCAGGTGCTCTACCAAACTGAGCTACGCCCCGTCGCACTGCAATATCATTGATATGTAAAAATTTTGCAACAATAGTGGTGGGCGCTAACAGGATCGAACTGCTGACATTCTGCTTGTAAGGCAGACGCTCTCCCAGCTGAGCTAAGCGCCCGAAAAAAATGTGGTGACCGGAGGGGGAATCGAACCCCCGATACCGCCGTGAAAGGGCGGTGTCTTAACCGCTTGACCATCCGGCCACATGGCTCCCCGAGTAAGACTCGAACTTACAACAACTCGATTAACAGTCGAGTGCTCTACCATTGAGCTATCGGGGAATTTAGACGCTTATGCGTTGCGAGGATTATTATATTAAATATGGTACAAAATGTCAACAGGATTCCTAAAATTTTTTCAAGAAAATTTTAGATACCTCTCCTCACACTAAAGAAAGAAGTCAGAACGGCCTTTACAGGACTTTCAGAGATCAGACGTCAGCTTGTTTGCGATGAGCCGGAAGCCCTCCTATTTCTTTCCCTGCACACAAGAAGGCCCCAATGCACGAAAGAAAAGATTTGGTCCGTGCGGCATTCCCCCGATTTTTTCCAGGCACACGAGATGGGTCCAGATGCGCGAAAGCGGGGATTTTCGAATGTGGCATAGTACTAAATGGTACATGTCGCTTTCGAAAATCCCCGCTGACAAAGCAGCTGGATCCATATCGTGCGCCTGGGTTATGCGATAGAAGTAATGGTAGCCTCAGCCCTGCTCCGCCACCCTTGCCTCCGCTACTTTCCTCTGCTCCGCTCCTTCCAGGAGCAGTTCCACACATTCCAGGACCGTCTGGGTCATGTTCACTTCCCAGAACTGTCCAGCTTCAGTAAGATGATACAGATATCCATTGTGCTTCCAGAGCCCATACTCTTCCCATAGGTCACCCAGCCACTGGAGGCCGGAAAGACGGCTGTCCATACGGGCCAAGTCTTCCAGATCCAAACGGCACTGGTTCAGCTGAGCCTGGATCCGGTCAGCGATCCGGGCATAAGGAGATTCCTGCTGGAGGAACATAAGGGGTTTCTGGCCAGCGGATACCATTTTTTCGTACATGGGCAGGGCCCGGTGGAGCATGGTAGAAACACCGTCCACATGGCCTCCAGCCCCGCAGCCGAAGGGGAACAGATGGACTCCGCCCCGGGCCAGGGTGTTATACAGGCTCCGTTCTCGGTTGTTCCGGGCCCAGTGACAGAAGCTGAGCCGTTTCCAGCCCTGGGCATCCAGGTAGCCTTTCCCCCAAGCAAAGAGAGCCGTCTGCTGCTGGGTAGTAGCCGCCGGTGACAATCTGCCCTTTTGGATGGAAAGGGCCAGGTCGCTTTTCTCGAACACATCCAGCTGGTACAGGTCCGCTCCATCCACACCGGACTGGACCAGCAATTCCACATCTTTTTTCCAGATTTCCGTTGTCTGATCCGGCAGCCCGTACATCAGATCGATGACCACGGCACACTGGTTCCAGGCAGAAAGAGCCCGGAGTCTTTCCAGCACAGTATCCTGGTCATCGATCCGGCCCACCTGCTGGCGGACTTTGGTATCGAAGGACTGGACCCCCAAGGACATTCGATTGACCCCTTCCGCAAACCACACTTCCATCTTTTCTGGTACCAGGTCATGGATCCGACCTTCCAGGGTCAGTTCACAGTCATTGGCCAAGGGCAGGCACCGGCGTATGGCGGAAAGGAGCTTCCGGGCATTTTCCGGGGTCAGAGAAGTAGGCGTACCGCCGCCGATGAACACCGCCTGGATGGGGGCCGCCTGGAGCCGAGGCTGCCCAGCATCCTGTTCCAATTCCCGGATCAAGAGGTCCACATAGCGGTCTTCGGCTTCCTGGCTGGTTCCATTCTGGAAAAATCCGCAGTACAGGCATTTGGTCTTGCAGAAGGGAATATGGAAATAGGCCATTTGGGTAGGCCGGCCCTGGGGTGCTCCCTGGAGAGTCTTCTGCCATACACCCTGGGCCAGGGGCGGCGGGATCATTTTCCCCTTCATTCCCGCATGGATCACTCGCTTTCGGTCAAAAGCCAGAGCCAGAGGATCCGGGCTTTTCCGTCCGAACTGGAGCACCTGCTCTTCTGGAGACAGTTGTAAAAAATACGTTTCCAGATCCATGGCTCACCCGTTCCCTTCCAGCTTTCCCAGCACGCTTCTGGCGAAAGTGGCCGCCGCTTCTAAGTCCTGGGCATCGGGATGGGTGGCAGCCGCTTTGTGCCTGGCTTCGCTCTGGGGATTGCGGCCATGGAGGCTTTCCGGCGGGAAGCGTTTGTACATGGCTTCGATGAGCTGGGGATCCACCTTCCCCTGACAGATGAAGCAGTCCACCGGCTCCACTCCCTCCGGCAGCAGAGCGGCTCCGTTTTCCAGAGATTTCCGGGCATGATCGCTGTGAGGATTGGCTCCTAAGGTTGCAAAGAGAGCCACATGGGGGTTGTGGAGCCTAGGCAGGACTTTCTGAGCCGCTGCATCAGCAGTTCCTTTATCCACCCAGTACCCTAGGAATACGCAGTCATAGGCAGCCAAGTCATCCGGCAGGTCCCGGTTCAGATCCAGGCAGGGTGTCCCTTCTGACAGGGCGGAAGCAATGGCTTCTGCCACCTTGCGGGTATTGCCGGTACGGCTGGAATACAGTACGATGGTTTTCATGGGCTTCCTCCTTAGAATTTCCATTCAACGCCGGCTCTCCAAACACGGCCGTCGGTCCAGATGCTGTCGCTGCTGTCGAATTTCTTGTTGAACAGGTTGTCGATGCCGGCATACAGGGACATCTTCCCGATATCCTTTGTGACAACGAAGTTGGTCAGGCTGTAAGAATAAGATTTGTCGTTGGCACTGGTCAGATAGTTCTGGTACCACTGGTTATAGAGAGTGGCCGTCCAGGGATCCTTTTTGGCATCGGTCCAAGACAGTTCCACAGTGCCGGTATTAAGAGCCCGTCCCGTGAGCCGCTTGTTGGTGTTCCCATCCCTGGCATCCAGGTAGGTGTAATTGGCCCGAGCGCTCCAGTGTTTGTCGAATTTGTACTTGGTTTCCGCTTCCACCCCGTTGAAAGTGGCTTTGTCCACATTCCGATACCGGTAGAGGAAAGTCATGGCACCGCCGCTGAAGCTCCGGGATACGCTTTCCGAATCGATCAGGTTGGAGATTTTATTGTGGAAATAGGTGAGTTTTCCCGTGGCTTTTCCCTTTTCTCCTTCCAGGCTGATATCGAAGTTGGTGGATTTTTCCGGCTGCAGGTCCGGATTTCCTTCCACGATCACCCGCATAGAGGCAATGGGGGAATGGATCATCTGGGAATACAGTTCGAAGATGGTAGGAGCCCGGAAAGCTTTACCATAATTGATTTTCAGACGGCTGGCCTTGCTGAAGCTATAGGTGAGCCCGGCTCGGGGAGACCATTCGCTGCCGAAACTGTCATGATGGTCGAACCGCACAGACGGGATGAACATCAATTTATCCCCCAGCTTCATCTCATCTTCCACATAGAAAGCATAGGAATTCTGACTGGCTGAGCCATAAGGACTGCTCATGCCCAGATAATACTCCGTCCTTGTACCGCCCCCCGGATTGGCAAAGCGGGTCCCCCCGGCTTTCTGGTTCTTCACTTCCATACCGTAGGTCAGGGTGTTATTCTTATCCATCTTATAGGTGTTCTTGGCTTCGTTGACCCAGGTGGAATACCGGGCATGGTTGAAGTCGTTCCACGCCTTCACGGTCCGGGTCCGGCCCACTTTCCCCAGCCGGCTGTAATAGGACTGGACTTCCCAGTCGTTTTTCCGGTCGAAGCCGTAATATTTCACATGATAGTCGGAGCGGTTGTTGTCGTAATAGCTGGTGGTGGTCCCTGCGGTAGTGCTGGCAGACAGGCTGGTGAGCTGTTCCTTCATAAAGCCGGCTCCAAAATCCAGGCCGCTGTGGTCATTGAACCGATAATTGCCGTTCACGGAAAAATTCCGCCGGGGACCGTACATATTGGTGCTTCCCTTGTTTTCTTCTTTCCGTACCCGGGTCAGATTGAAATCGAAATCCATGTTCAGCTTCCCCATATCCCCGGTGGAAACGCCCCCGTATACGGAAGATTCCAGGCTGCCGGTGCGGGTGCCGGCATAGCCGCCCTGTTTCCGGTTCTTTTTGGTGATGATGTTGATCACCCCGCCGGTGGCATCACTGCCCCAGACAGCGGACCCGGAGCCTCGGAGGATTTCGATCCGGTCGATCTGGTTCACATTGATCCGGTCCAGCTCATACGCATTCATAGTGCTGGCGAAGTCTTCTCCGGCAATCCGGCGGCCGTCCACCAGGATCAGTGTTTCTGTGGTGCCCATGCCCCGGACGCTGACATTGTTCCCCACCATGGAGGTTCCGTTCCGGGATACGTCGATGCCCGTAGCATTCTTGATGGCATCCCGGACATTGTAGGCCCCTTTCTTCTTCATTTCATCTCCCCTGATGACCTGGACAGCCATGGGGACTTTCTTTTCTTCCAGCTTGCTCCGGGTGGCGGTGACCACTGTCTCTCCCAGTTCCAGGTTCTCCATCGCATCCCCTGATGCTTCCGCAGCACTGCACAACTGGGCTCCGCCCAGTACGGCTGCCAGGCTTACCGCCAGCAGGATCCTTCTCTTCAACCATGCTTGATCCATCGTAACGCTCCTTTACACTTTATTTTGCAAGTCATTCCTTTCCGCATTCCACAGATTCCCCCTGGGAGACCGGTCCGCCCAAAGGCCGCGTCCAGTCTCCCTGTTTCAGTTCAACCGGAAGGTAAACGTTTTCGTGGCATAGCACCGGACCGGGTACCCTTCCTTATACGCCGGTTCGAACTGATATCCATAAGCCGCATCCAGAGCCGCCTGATCAATCTGGCCATAGCCGGATCCAGAAATCACCGAAGCACTTTCCACGGTGCCGTCCTTGCCTACGATCATCCGGACCCGGACGGAGCCCTGGATGCCGTGATTCTGCAGGGCTGAAGGATATTCCGGATCCGGTCCCCCTAGGAAACTAGCGGATACGTCGGACTGGACCGCTTCCGTATCAAAGCCAGGCCCGTCACCTCCTGCCGGTCCCGGAGGTTCTCCCGGACTTCCTGCCGGATTGCCCCCATTGGGAACTCCGTCCGGACTCCCCCCCTCCGGATCCCCCTGGGCAGCCGTCCCGGGCCGGGCTGCCGCTCCAGCTGCTGCCGAGCTGACAGAGGAGGCCGCTGCCGTAGGACGGTCCTCTGCCACCTGTCCATCGGGGATCACATCCTGAGGGACTGGCTGCATCACCGGTGCGGGAGCACCTTCCTGGGGGGCTGTCTGCTGGGCTGCAGCAGATACTGGAGGATTCCCGTTCCCCAGATGGGCTCCCGGCACTTCCCCATAGCCGTGATAGGGACTGCCGGAAACGATTTCCACCGTGTAGATCGGATCCTGGACCTGCTGCTTCTGGTAAGCCTGGTAGCCGGCAGCTCCCACCAGCAGGAAGAAAATCAAATGGGCTCCCAGGGACACCAGCAGTCCTTTGCTGCTGTCACAGATTTCCATGGGTATCCGCCTTCTCTGCCGCCAGCCCCACCCGGACGATCCCGGCTGCTTTGCAGTCGTCCAGCAGGCTCAGGATGGTCTGATAGGCAGCTCTGCCATCCCCATAGATGACCAGAGAAAACTGAGGATCTTTGGCAGCCGCCTGTTTGGCCTGGGCCAGCAGCGCCTCCCGGGTAATGGGCTTTGTCCCCAGGTACAGGCTTCCATCTTCCCGGACCGCCACATTGAACCGGCTTTCCTGCTGGGTCTGCGCCTGGGTGGCAGCCGGCAGTTGCACCGGAACGGTCTGTACTTCGCTCATGTTCATGGTGGTGACGATGAAAAACACCAGCAGCAGGAAGCTCATATCGATCATGGGGCTGATCATGATCCCGATTTCATTCTTTTTCCGGTTCTTCAGCTTGATCATGCCCGCCTCCGTTCCGGATGGCAGCACACGCTGCAGGTTTCCTTTTTCCGTACGGCTTCCAAGAGGGTATTGCCCATTTCTTCGATGTTCAAGGTGATGAGCTTCATCCGCCGCTCAAAGTAGCCGTGGAATACCACTGCCACGATGGAAATACACAAACCGAACACAGTGGTGATCAAGGCTTCGGCCAACCCGGATGTGACCCCCATGGGGTTGGTCATCCGCTGTGTGATGTGGTTGAATGCCCCCATCATCCCGGTCACCGTCCCCAAAAGCCCCAGGACCGGTGCCAAAGTGACGATGATATTCAGATAGGGCAGGTGGTTCTTGAATTTGTCCAGGGCCCGTTCTGCCCGATAGCTGATGAAGTTCTCCAGATATTCATAGTTATCATGGCGTTCCATGACGATGGTGGCCAGCTTGGCGATTTCTCCCTGGGTCCGGTCCGCCAGTTCCTTGGCCTGGTTCCAGTCGTTGTTTTCCACACACTGGCAGAACTGTTTGGTAAAATGCCGTCCGCTGTCCGCCTTCCGGAAGAACAGCATCCGTTCCACCCCAATGGCCAGGACAGCAATGGAACAGACAAGGAGAGGCCACATGACCCATCCTCCTTTGATGAAATAATCCACGCCTGCAGTCAAGATGTTCATTTTCCTTCCCTCTTTCCAGCCGTTGGTATCCCGGCTTCTTTCTTCCATAATGCATAATAAAGGCCCTGACGCTGCAGCAGTTCTGCTGGAGGGCCTTTTTCCACGATCCGTCCCTGGTCCAGGACCAGGATGGTATCGGCCTGGCTCACTGTGCTGAGCCGATGGGCCACCATCAAGGTAGTCCTGCCCCGGGCCAGTTTTTCCAGTTCCCCTTGGATCTGCCGTTCGGTGATATTGTCCAAGGCGGAAGTAGCTTCATCCAGCACCACAATGGGAGCATCCTTCAGGAAAGCCCGGGCCAGAGCCAGACGCTGACGCTGGCCTCCCGAAAGCCGCACACCTCGTTCCCCGATTTCCGTGGCAAAGGCAGCAGGGAGATCTTGGATGAAATCCAGGGCCCGGGCCGCTTCTGCCGCTTCCCCAATGGCCTCTGCCGGTTTGCTGAAATCACCGTAAGCGATGTTGTGCCGGATGGAATCGGAAAACAGGAACACGTCCTGGGAAACCAGTCCAATCTGCTTTCTCAGGCTTTCCCGGCTGTACTGGCGGATATCCAATCCGTCCACCAGGATGCAGCCTTCCGTAGGTTCATAGAATCGGAGGATCAGGCTCACCAGAGTGGTCTTGCCGGCACCGGTGGCCCCTACAAAAGCCGCCTTCGTCCCCGGTTCCAGGATGAAGGAGATGTGCCGGAGGATAGGCCTTCCTCCCGGGTATTGGAAGGACACATCCCGGAACTCGATCCGGCCCCGGAGGGGCGGCAGCCCAGGAAGATTCCCCCCGCTTTCCTCTGGTTCTTCCAGGAGCCCATAAAACCGCCGGAACCCAGCCATGCTTTTCTGGTAGGTTTCCACGAACAGGGTCAGTTTCATCACTGGTTTCAGGAACACCCCCACATAGAGGAAAAAAGCCACCAGATCCCCCAGATCCATGGCTCCCTGACGGATGCGCCAGGCCCCTAGGAGAAGGATCAGCAGGTTGATGGAATTGGTGAAGAGATTGATGCTGGCATTGAAATAAGCCCGGATCTGGAAAGATTTCCGTCTGGCCTGGAAGTATTTTCCTGCAGCCCGGGCAAAAGAACGCCGGTTGTGGGTTTCCGCCGTGAAGGCCTTCACCATCCGGATGCCGTTGAGGTTTTCTTCTCCCAGAGCGGAAAGCCGTCCATACTCTTGCCGCACCGCCTGGAAACTGTCCCGGAGCTTCAGGTTGATCCATGCAGTATGGATGGTCTTGGCGCCCATCAGAAGGACAACAGCGCTTCCCAGGTAAGGGTCCAAGGTCACTAGCAGGAAAGCCGTGCCCGTCAGGCTGAAGCAGCAGACCAGCAGATCATTGGGGATCCGAGACGCCAGTTCCCCCGCTTCCGCCACATCCCCAGTAAGGGTGGCCAGCAACTGTCCGGTATGGGCATGGTCGAAAAAAGCAAAAGGCAGCTTCTGGAGATGGGCAAAAAGATCTTTCCGCATATCATTCTCCATACCTGCGCTCAGGATCCCACTTCCCCAAGAAACGGCAAAGAGCAATAGGAAATTCAGGCAGTAAGCCATGCCCAGCCAGAAGCACCAGCGGAGGATCCGGTTCCATTCCCCACTGGGCAGTTCCGTCTGCAGGATATGCCGCACGCCCCAGGGAAACAGCAGTTCCAGCAGAGCTCCCAGGATAGCTCCCAAGGCGAGCAGCCCTGTCAGCATCCGATATCTGCGGTAATAGGACAAAAAACAGCGAAGCATCAGCTGATCTCCCCATAGGCCAGGATGGGCCGTTTCCGGCCCGGCAGCCGGACCACATCACAGTCCACCTGGTAGACTTCCCGGAGCATCCGGGAGGTGATCACTGCTTCCGGCGGTCCCTCGGCATATTTCTTCCCGTCTTTGATCACCACCACCCGATCGCTGACTTCCAGAGCCTGCCCCAAATCATGGAGAACCATGATGATGCCCAGTCCATTTTCCCGGTTCAGTTTCTTCACCAGCTGCATCACTTCGTATTGATAGGAAATATCCAGAAAGGTTGTAGGCTCATCCAGGAACAGGAGATCCGGCTGCTGGGCCAGTACCGCTGCGATCCATACCCGCTGGGCCTCGCCCCCGGAGCAGTCGCAGATCCGTTTGTCCCGGAGTTTCTTCACTCCGGTGGCTTCCATGGCCCATTCCACCACTGCATCATCTTCCGGTGAATTTCCGCTGTGCCAGTCTTGATAGGGGACCCGGCCAAAGCTGACCAGCTGCCGTACGGAAAAATCCGGAGGTGCCAGATGCTGTTGAGGCAGGATCCCCACTTTCTGGGCAAAAGCCCGGGAAGCGATCTGGGGGAAGGGTTTCCCATTGCAGAGTACCGTTCCCTGCCGGCAGGGCAAGAGACGGGTCAGTGTCTTGAGCACCGTGGATTTCCCCGATCCGTTGGGTCCCACAAAGGTGGTGATTTCCCCCTGGCGGATCTCAATGTCAAAATCTTGCAGGACCATCCGCCCTTCATATCCCAGACCCAGTTTCACACCTTTAATTTCCACGGACTTTGCCTCCTTTTCGCAGCATATATAGGAAAAAAGGTCCTCCTGTCATAGCCATGATGACCCCCACTGGGATTTCCATCCCTGGAATCAGGATCCGCCCCATGGTATCTGCTGCCAACAGGATGACACCGCCCAGCAGAGCGGAAATCGGCAGCAGGGACCGGTAATCCGCACCGCCCAGGATCCGGGCCATATGGGGGACTACAAGTCCCACAAAGCCGATCATCCCAGCCATGGCTACTGTAGCCGCCGCCAGGAAGGCCCCCACAGCAGAAATAACGATTCGCAGGAGGTCCACATTGACCCCCAGGCTGGAAGCCATTTCGTCCCCCAGCTGGAGGATATTGGCACTTTTGATGCAGCCGGCGGCCAAGAGTAATCCCACCCCAGCATAAAGAGCCACAGTGGCCACATGTTCCCAACCCCGGCCGGAAAGGCTCCCGTTAAGGAAACCCAGCACATTGGACAGATTGTCCGCATTGAGCAGCTGCAGGAAGGAGGTATAAGCTCCCAGGACGGTGTTGATAGCCACCCCAGAAAGGACGATCCGCACTGGATCCACCCCGTTCTTCCAAGCCATGGCATAGATCAGCACACAGGCCACTAGAGCGCCCCCGAAAGCAAAGAGGGGGACGGAAGAAAGCAGAGTGGGAGCCAGCAGCATGACGGAAGTGGCCGCCGTAGCAGCTCCGGCAGAAACTCCGATGATACCTGGGTCTGCCAGGGGGTTCCGCATGACGGCCTGGAGCAGTGCTCCCGACACTGAAAGAGAGGCCCCTACCAGGATGGCCATAAGGATCCGGGGCAGCCGCAGATTCAGGATCACCACCTGGATGGTCCGATCCTGTTCCCACAATCCCGTAAGGATCCGGGCCGGAGCGAACCAGGCACTGCCTAGCCCCAAGGCGAATAAAGCCAAGATCCCCAGGAAGCAAAATAGCAGGAGACAGATCCCTGCGGTCCGGGAACCGCGAAATGCCCGATTCATGCCTTGCCTTCTTTCAGGCTATCCAGCCGGCGGATCAAGTCCTGGATCTGGTCCAATTCATCCAGGCCCCCGGACACTGCGAACCACTTGGGCAGATAAATGACCTGGCCTTCCCGGATGGCAGCAAAATGATCCCAATAGGAGGCATGATCCCGAAATTCCTGTTCCATGGCTTCCCGCTGCTCATTTTCCCCCGCCATGGCCGAAACACAGACCACCAGATCAGGCTGATAGGAAAGTGCCTTTTCCTGATCCATGGGGACCCTGGAGCCCCCCATTTCCGGAGCCACGTTGGTAAAGCCCAGCAGCTGGAGCATGGATCCCACAGTGCCATTTTTGTTCTGGAGATAGAAACGGGGCGGCGCAGCCTGGAGGACCATGACTCTCTTTCCCTGGTTCTGCTGCCGGGCATTTTCCATTTCTTTTTCCACCTGCTGGAACCGTTCCTTGATTCTCAACCCTGCCTCTGACTCTTTTCCGAAAGCATCTACCAGGATCAGGGTCAGTTCTTTGATGGAATCATAGGAAACCGTCGGACCTGCATCCACGTAATAGACCGGGATCTTTTCCCGTTCCAGGATCTTGCCGTAGGTGTCTCGAGCATGGTAGCCCACGATCACCAGATCCGGCTGGAGCGCGATGACTCCTTCCAGATCGATATTGGAGCGCATCCCGGTCTGGAATTCCTTTGCATGCTGCTTCAGATCTTCCGGCCACTGGACGATCTTGGTGGCGGGGATCCCCACCAGGTTCACTCCCAAGGCATGGAGGGTCAGCACCGGTGTATTGGTCAGGGCCACCACCCGTTCCGGTTTTTTGGCCAGGGTTACGCTGCCGGTGATGCCGTATTTTTCCAGGGCTCTGGGATAGGGCAGGGTCACCGCTGTTTTTTCTTTAGGAGCGGCTTCCTGGGCTTGGGGAACGCAGCCGGCCAAAACCAGCAGCAGGAAACAGGAAAGCATCAGTAGGATCCATCTTTTTACCATGTTATTAGTTTCTCCTAACTTAATTTTGCTGTTTTACATAATTTTTTCACGTTATATTCGTATTTAGTTAGTTATGTATAACTAGTTTCGTAAAAAAGATAGCATGCTGAAGAAAAATTGTCAACAAAAAACCTGCAATATCTTTGCCACAGATGTTGCAGGTTTGTCATAAAAAGGCTGCCACGTAGGCAGCAGCCCACTGCCTATCATTGATCCATCCGTACCTTGACTACGATTTTCTTCACTTTTTCCGCCTTCCCCTCAAATTGACAGTTGGGCCGATGGACTTCCCAAGGAAAGAAAATGGCAAAGTCCCCTTTTTCCAGCTGGACAAAGTTCTCCTTCTCCACCTTGCCGTAAAACACCACATCGTTGGGTTCACTTCGGTCTTCCGTGATTTCTCCGGCATTTTCCATATCCGTATAGCCGATTTTTTCTCTTCCGGCACCTAGGACCTGGATATCGATGTACTGGAAGTGTTTCTCCGGCCGGCGGTCCGCTGCCGGTTCCGTTTCATAGACATTGACGCTGGCAAAGATATCTTCTCCGGCCAGCGGGGTCTTCCCTGCCGGGAGTTCCGTCACATCCCGTTCCACCAGAAGTTCCAAGGCTTTTTTTACCGGACCGGTGAGCTGACCGGCCAGCCGTTCCAAATGGGCAAGATTACCTGTAATCATGGTTTTTCCTCCTTAGGCAGCAGCCCCAGCAGTTTGGTATAGACCCGCAGGGCATTTTTATAGAAAAAGTCTTCATGATGGGCTTCCGGCACCACCAATTTCATGTTTTCGATATAACTGTGGATGTTGATCAAAGGCCAGTCAGTGCCGTAGAGCACCTTGTCGTACCGGTCCACGTAATCCAGCCACATCCGGATATAGCGGAAATAATCCCGGTGCCTTTCATAGAAGAGGGCCCCGTCGAACTTCCCTTCCAGGAGCCCGGACAGATCCACATACACATTGGGGTTCTTGGCCACCACTTCCATGGCGTCCAGGATCCAGGGATTGCCACAGTGGGCGATGACGAATTTCACCTGAGGAAACTTTCCGGCCACTTCATCGATGGTAAGAGGATGGGCGTATTTCAGCATCCCATGGCCTCCGGCCGTATCCCCGGTATGGAACACCACTGGTACCTGATAGGCTTCAGCCAATTCGTACAAGGGGTAGTGGAGGGGATCGTACGCATAGACCTGGTTGTAGCCGGTATAGATCTTGATGCCCACACAATGGGGGTTCCGGACCACCGGTTCGAATTCCAAGGCGGTCTTTTCACAGTTCTCCTTCGTCAGGCCGTTGCTTTCCAGCCCGGCGCAGAAAGCGATCTCCGCCGGCTGGTTATAGGGTTCCAAGATGCAGGGACCCGCCAGATCCGGCACCCGGGGCACCACACCTCCGAATCGGCTGGGCCCCAATGGGGCGTTGCCCATAGCCACGGACAGCACTACATGGTTCTCCCGGCAGGCCTGGAGATAGTTCTCCACTGTGTTTTCATGACCGGCAGTTTTAGCCACCTGGTCGAATCCGGCGTACCGGAAAAAATGCATATGGGCATCAATGATTTTCATCCCAATTCCCCTCTTCTCGTAAAAATATCCACAATGGTTCCTGGTCCCTGGTTTCCGGCAGAGCCTTCTCCAGTTCTTTTTTCTGTTCTTCCCACAGGCTCAAGAGGCTTTGGATGACCCCCTGTTCGAAGCGTACCTGGGTACTGCCAGCGGTGACGGAATGGACGCCCCCCGGCCGGAGGCTCACCACTTCCTGCCCCAGCAGGATGGACCATTTATCCGTCTGTCCCAGACGCTGCCGTTCCACCTGAGCGGTCACCAGCACATCGGCTCCAGCTTTCCGTGCCTTCTGTCGCAGCTCTTCCTGGAAGGCAGGAAGATTGCTGCCGGCGGTGTGCCCGTAGACCAGTACCACATACCGGGGCAGTGCCCCTCTGTATTCGTCCAGCAGGAACTGCCCCAGATCCGGGGAATACCGGGTATCCGCCCCATTGTCCAGGCACAGCACCGCCAGGGCGGCCAACGGCCCCTTCCCTTTTCTCTGTTCCAGAGGCACCGGGGCCCACAGGCCATCTTTTTCCGCCTGGTTCCGCTGCCGGTAATAATCCTGCACCGCCAGATCCAGATAATAGGAAATGGGATGCTGGTAATCGGTGTAGTTGCCGGACAGGGCATATTCCTTCTTCTCCCCGAACTGCTGGTACCCGGACCGGGTCACCGTCTGGAGAGCACCAGGCACCGGGTCCAGGGAGGTCACTACCCGGAACAGATCGATTTGGGATCCGTAGGTCCGGGCAAAAGCTCGGTTCCCCACTGCCGGGGCCCCGAAGGTAATCACCGGGATCTGTTTTTTGTCCACCCCTTGGCGGACTAGTTCTTCTCCCACCAAGGTGGCACCGGCTCCCCCCAGGCTGTGGCCGGTGAGCACCATTTTTTCTTTGGGATGCTCCTTCAGATAGGCCGCCAGGGTTTCCTTTCGGCCGTCCCCATCCACGTCCAGAGGCTGGGAAAGCGCTGCCCGGGCATACCGAAGGAATCCTTCATGGACGGCGGAGCCTTTCTCTGCCTCTTCTCCCTGGTCCTTCCGGTCTTTGGCTCCTTCTGGATAAGGGACTGCCTTCATCTTCATGTTCAGCTTCCAGTCGTCCCGGGTGGCACTGCCCCGGAACGCCATTACGGTCCAATTTTTGCCCCGGAGCAGCCCCTTTTGCCGGGCCAGAGTGAAGTTCACTTCTGTCCCCCCGTCCTTCAGGGTATAAGGGGTCATAGTCCAGCCATAATCTTCCAGATAACGGATTTCCCGGCTGTTTTCCGGATGGTAGCTGCCAGCGCACACAGCCGCAGCCATGGCCGTCATGGCTGCCTGATGCACCGGATAATCCGAAGGTACCGGGGCTGCGGCCCATGCTGCCAGGGGAAGACCCCATACAGCCGTACAGAATCCAGTCATCAGCGCCCGGCCCAGCCGCTTCCAGCTGTTCCGGTCAAACACGAGGATTCCGGGCATTCAGTTCCCGGAGATCTGGCTGGGTCAGCCGGATATAGACCGGACCATCCAGCAGGGTGCCCAATTCATCGGTCTGGAACAGGATGGAGATGCTGCCGTCCTGGTTCAGGAAGAAATCTTCCGGCACCCGGGTCACTTTTTTCTCCGGATGGATCTTCACATCACCGCTGTTGTAGCATTGGCTAGCCAAATATCCGTTCAGGTCATTGACGGTGACCCGGACAAAGGCAGACAAAGGCAGCCTCTGGCCGCTGGCCAATTCATAGA
>SFHH01000223.1 GCA_004555735.1 Acidaminococcus fermentans | reverse complement strand
CTGCTTCATTTCCCCGATCTTGCCCAGGATCTTCTTCTCTGCACTTTCCCGGACACAGCAGGTATTGATCAGGATCACGTCTGCATCATGATAATCTTCGGTATAATGGTAGCCCAGGTCAGACAGCTGCCCGGCATAATGTTCTGAATCGCTTTCATTCATCTGACAGCCGTAATTCAGAATGGTGTAACTCTTGGTCATTGGTTCTCTGTTTCCCTTCTATCTTAAGATTCCAGCAATTGACAGTGAAAAGTCTCAATAGTTTATTATACGATAGAAATATCGAAAAAGAAAGAGGGGTTGACGCTGCATGCTGCGCTCCCCCTCGTTCCCTGCCGTTATTTGGCTTTCAAGGCTTCCTGTTTGGCCAGTTCATCGCACCGCTCATTCAAAGAGATCCCCACATGGCCTTTGACCCAGTGGAAGGTGACGGTATGGCTGCCATACAATCGATCCAGTTCCATCCAAAGTCCCTGGTTCAGCACCGGATTCCCGTCTGCCTTTTTCCAGCCTCTACGTTTCCAGCCGGCTACCCACTGGGTGATCCCGTTCTTGAGATACTGGCTGTCCGTGTAGAGAGCCACCCGGGCTCCTTCCGGAGCAAAGGCCAGGGCCTCAATGGCAGCCGTCAGTTCCATCCGGTTGTTGGTGGTGGAGGGTTCCCCGCCGGACCGTTCCGTCACTTCCCCAGTGGCCGTCTTTTCCGCCACGAAAGCCCATCCCCCCGGTCCATCGGGATTCCGAAGGCAGGATCCATCCGTATAGATCACATAATCTTCCTCTTCCAGGGTCCCTTCCTGGGCGGCCTGTTCCCTGGCGGCCTTCTTTCCTGCTGCCGTCCCGGGACAAGGGACAGTTGGCTTATTTCCGGCTGCATCGTCGCCCTGGAGCCAGGCTTCTGCTTCCTCCCGGCTGGCGAATCCCTTGAAACGGGCTCCGGGAAATCCTGTCACCTGCTCCTGGCATTCTGCCCAGGTGCCGAACAAGCCGATTTTCCGTCCTTTGCGTACTGCGTAGATTTTCTTTGCTGCCATCTGACTGTGCCTCCTGCTTATCTTTCCTTCTGGAAATATTGTATCATAGGATGAACAAATCCGTACAGGTGTTTTCCTCTGAGCATTTTTGCAGTCTATGGTATAATACTTCCTAGTCCTATCGATAAAGGAGTCTTTTCTATGACAGAATGTTTGATTGTAGGCTTGGGAGGATTCATCGGGTCCGTCTGCCGGTATCTGATCGGCCTGGTCCCCCTGGAACACAGTAGCGGGTTCCCTCTCAAGACCTTTTCCATCAATATCATCGGTGCCTTCCTCATCGGCCTGGTGGCAGCCCTGGCTGCCCGGAACAGCCTCCATCCCCGGCTGGCCCTGTTCCTGAAGGTGGGCATCTGCGGTGGGTTCACTACCTTTTCTTCTTTTGCCTTGGAAAGCCAGCAGCTTGTGGATAAAGGAGCCCCGGTGACGGCGGCCCTGTACATGGTCCTGAGCCTGTTCTTCGGGGTCCTGGCTGCAGTCCTGGGCCAGAAGGTGATTTGATGGAACTCCAGCTGCCCCTTACAGACCGGCCCCAGCGGCTGAAGACTTTCCTCCAGAGCCGGGGCCTTTCCGGCACCTACTGGAAAAAGCTGAAAGCAGCCGGTGCCCTCCAGGTGAATGGAGAAACCGTCCAACAAGACCTGCTGCTCCAGCCCGGGTCCCGGATCCGCTGGGACTTCCTGCCGGAAGCCTGCACCCTGGAACCGGAAGAAAAGCTGCCTGCCATCTTGGAAGAAACGGAACTCTACTTGGCGGTGGACAAGCCGGCGGGTCTGGTGACCCACAATGCGAGAGCTGAACGGACCCAGGCTCTGAGCCGGCAGGTGGCCTGGTATTTCCGGCAGCAGGGGATCCCCAGTGCGGTCCATCCCGTTTCCCGGTTGGATCGGGAGACATCCGGAGTGGTCCTGTTCGCCAAGAATGCCTGTCTCCACCATATGCTGGCCCAAAGGAAACTGGAAAAGACCTATCTGGGGATCACCCTGGGAGCCTGGAAAGAAAGTACCGGGCTCCTGGATGGGCCCATCGCCCGGAAACCCGGT
>SFHH01000025.1 GCA_004555735.1 Acidaminococcus fermentans | reverse complement strand
ACCATGCCTCCGATCATCACAGAAGCCATGAAGGGGGAAGAAACAGCCTGGCCGTCAGCTCCGGCCAAAGAGGCAGTCCCGAACACGTAGGCCGCCTTGTTGAGGGGGCCCCCGAAATCGATGCTCATCATACCACCCAGCACCAGCCCCAGCAGCACTTTGCTCCCGCCGCTCATAGCCGTCAGGCTACCGTTGACCCAATGGTTCACGGCTCCCATCACCGGGTTGATGAAAAAAACCATCAGGGCTCCCATGATCATCAGCCCCAGGACCGGGTAGAGCAGGATGGGTTTCAGGTTTTCCAGGGATTCCGGCAGGAAAGACAGGCACCGTTTCAGGGCCAAGATCAGGTAACCGCCTACAAAGCCCCCTGCCAGGGCTCCAAAGAAGCCGCTGCCTCCGTTGGCTGCCATGGCCCCTGCCAAAAAGCCTACCAAAAGGCCTGGACGGTCCGCGATGCTGGCAGCGATGAAGCCGGCCAGCATGGGCATCATGAAGCTGAAAGCCATCCCGCCCACATTCTTGAAGAAAGCAGCCAGAGGTGTACTGGAACCGAATTGGGCTGTCCCAGCCGCTCCCATATCGGACAGGAAGGCCAGGGCGATCAGGAGCCCGCCCCCGATGACGAAGGGCAGCATATGGGACACCCCGTTCATCAGGTGCTTATAGGCTTTCCGGGCCTGGCTCTCTTCTGCCCTATCGCCTCCTGCTGGGGCGGCATCCCTTTCTCCCGGATAGAGGGGAGCCTGGCCGCTCAGGGCTTCATCCAGCAGGGCATCCGCCTTATTGATGCCATCCGCCACTTTCACGATGACTACGGGTTTGCCCTTGAACCGATCCATGGGCACGTATTTGTCCGCTGCCACGATGATCCCCGTGGCACCAGCGATATCTTCGGCGGTCAGGGCATTCTTGACCCCGCTCTGGCCGTTGGTTTCTACTTTGATGGAGATTCCCCGTTTGGCGGCATGCTGTTCCAGGCTCTCGGCTGCCATGTAGGTATGGGCGATCCCGGTGGGACAGGCAGTGACGGCCAGCACCTGATATCCTTTAGGAGGTTCTCCTTCTGCTGCAGCCGTTTCTTGTGCCGGCTGTCCCTCCCCGGTTTCTTCCGGGAACTTCTCCCTTTCCGCCTTCCCGATCAGATCATACAAACCATCCACACTGTCCACCGCCATGATCCCGTCGATGAAGTCCGGGTCCATGAGCAGGGTGGACAAACGGCTGAGCACATCCAGATGCACATTGTCCTGGGTATCCGGAGCAGCGATCAGGAAGAACAGCTTGGCCGGCTGGCCGTCCAAAGAATCGAATTCCACCCCGTCGGCACACCGCATGAAGGCCAGGCCCGGCCGGGTCACGGCAGATGTCTTGGCATGGGGGATGGCCACCCCTTCCCCCACTCCGGTGCTGCCCTCTTCTTCCCGAGCAAAGACCTTTTTCCGGTATTCTTCCGGGTCCGCGATGTTCCCCTGTTTCACCATGAGCTGGATCAGTTTCTCCAGTGCTTCCTGTTTGTTAGCTGCGGAAGCGAACAGCTCCACGCTTTCCCGTTTCAAAAGATCTGTGATCTGCATGTCATTTCCCCTTTATCAATTCTTCAATAGATTCTCTCTCAGCCAGATGCATGGTGAAGGCTGTTGCGCTGCCGGCACAGATCCCCCAGTGGAGGGCCTCTCCATAGTCCTTATGCCGGAGATAGCCGGCCAGGAATCCGGCCACCATGCTGTCCCCCGCGCCCACCGTGTTCACCATGGTCCCTTGGGGTGCCTGGCGGCGGCTGGTCTTTCCGTTCTCGTCCACCAGCAGGGCCCCCTGGCCCCCCAAGCTGATCAATACATTCCGGGCTCCCTGCTGCTGAAGTTCCCTGGCGCCCTGGACCAGATCTTCTTCGGTAGGCAGTTCCCGCCCCAGCAGTTCTTCCAGTTCCTCCCCATTTGGTTTCACCAGGAAGGGATGGGCCCCCAGTGCCTCGCCCAGGAGTTTCCCAGTGGCATCCACCACACAGGGGATGTCCCGCTGGGTCATGGCAGCTGCCAGCTCTCCATAAAGAGAAGGAGCGCAGCCACTGGGGCCGCTGCCGGATAGCACCAGCATATCCCCATCGGTGAGCCCTTCCAGCTGGGACCGGAGCCGGTCCAGGTCCCTGGCAGTGACTTCCGGTCCTTTACCGTTCAGGGCCGTCTCTTCTTCTGCCCGGATCTTCACGTTGATCCGGGAAAATCCTTTTTCTATGGCCAAAAAGCTGCAGGGGATCCCCTGTTCCTCTACCAGGCGCTGGATCTCGTCCCCAGTGAAGCCAGCCTTGAAGCCCAGGATCCGGGTAGGGACTCCCAGGTTCTGGAGCACCCAGGATACGTTGATGCCCTTGCCCCCGGGGAAAATCTCTTCTTCCCGGGTCCGATTGATGGCTCCCGCCTGGAGCTGGGGCAGGGTCACAACATAATCCAATGAAGGATTGAAGGTAATGGTATAGATCATGACAGATTCCTTTCTCTTCCCGTTTTCTTCACAGATCCCTGAAGTTACCAATTTGGATGCCCTGATCCCGGACAAACTCCAGGATATCTGGATCCGTGGCTGCAGCCAGTTCGGCCTCGAAATCATGGTCCCATTGGGTGGCAGGGATCAGGATCTCATTGCTGGTACCCGGGTGGAGCATCACTTCCGTGGTGCCGTCCTTCAAGTTCAGCAGGATGGTCCGCAGGGCATTTTTGTCCACGGCTTCTCCCGCTACAATGCCTCCGAAACGGTCCGAGGTACGGATACCTGCAGCCTGGGCCTTCTTCCGGGCCCGTTCTGCCAGCACATGGAGTCCCATCCGTCCCACCTGTTCTCCCAGGTTGGACACCCGAGTCGCTCCCAGGCTCACCTGGATGGCCGGGATCCGGAGGGCCGGGATGCCATGATCCAGGCAGAGGTCCAGGATCACGTCGATGATCCCGGGCAGCACATGCATATGCTGGTGACTGTCCGCGTGGGTAGGCACCAGTCCCGTATCCAGGAAACGGTCCAATTGCGCTGTACATTCCCGCCGGACATCCTGGAGCCGGATCTTCCCCTGGAGGAAACGTTTGACGAAGGCCCCATGATCCGGAACCAGCTCCCCTGTCCGTGGATCCACCAGGGAAGGGATCTCGGATGGAGGCAGTACCGGTTTGGCATTGACCAGGGTGAAATGGATCCCCATCCCCAATCCTGGCATCCGGCGGGCCAAAGCTATTGCATCAGCAAATGCGGAACCGGTGACCATGACCGTAGCGGACCGGATCAGGCCCTGTTCCACGCCCTGGGCCACAGCCCGGTCGATCAGAGGATGCCGTCCGAAATCATCGGCATTGATGATCAGTTGTTTGGACATGGCAATCATCCTTTCCAAAAATAAGACAGCCAGTGAAGGCCAGAATGATAAAAGTTGTGACCATTTATTATATCAAATAGAAAAAGGAATTTGTAGGGAAATCTAGGCTCAGGAGGGACAGAGTCCGCTGTCTGCCATTCAGACAGTCCTGTCCGCTCCCCTTTGGGTCCTATCTTGTCCATTCGTTGACATCCACCCCTGCTTTTGCTACACTGACAGTGTTTTATCGGAAAGGAGTTTTCCCATGAACCGTACTCTCTCGCCCCGGGCGATGGTGTTCATCGCCGTCCTAGGGGCTTTGTCTTCTCTTTTGATGGCCTTTGAATTTCCCCTGCCTTTTGCTCCAGCCTATATGAAGTTCGAGATCTCTGACCTGCCGGCGCTGTTTGCTGGTTTCTTCCTCGGCCCTGCAGCTGGCGCCTTGACAGAGCTGCTGAAGATCCTGATCAAACTGGTCCTGGTCGGCAGCTCTTCCGCCTTCGTGGGGGAAGGGATGAACCTGCTGTGCGCCCTGGCCTATGTGCTGCCCTGCACGGTATCCTACCACTGGCACCGGACCCGGAAAGGCGCCTTAAACGCCCTGGTGCTTGGGAGTTTGGCGGCCAGCGTCTTTGCGGTAGCGGCCAACCGGTTTTTGGCCATTCCCCTGTATGTAAAGCTGTACAAGATCCCTCTGGCCACCATCTTGAAGATGGCCAGTGCCGCCAATCCCCTGGTCCACAGCCTGACGGATTTCCTGCTGCTGACAGTGCTGCCCTTCAATCTGCTGAAGTACGGGGTCGTATCCTGGATCACCTACCTGATCTACAAGAAAGCCAGCCTGGCACTGACAGAGATTTTGAAGAAATAGGATAATGGCTGATAGCACAGTATTTTCAGTATCCTGTATACATTCTCGGCTGAACTTCCAGCGTAAACAAAAGCATGTTACAATGATAAGAAAAGAAAGAAATTTGTTCCAATTTGAGTAAGGAGGTTCTGGAATGATTGAAAGACGGACCGTAGGCATCGTCGGAGTCGGCCATGTAGGAGCCCATGTGGCTTATTCCCTGGGGATGATGGGCGTGGCAGACGAGATCCTGCTCTGTGATAGCGATGAAAAGAAAGTCGCCAGTGAATGCAATGATTTGAATGATGCCGTCCCTTTCATGCCCAATCGGGTGGTTTACCGCTCTTCTGATTATGCCGGCCTGAAAGACTGTGAGATCATCGTCAATGCGGTAGGAGACATTTCCCTCTGCCGGAATTTCAACCGGGATGACGAACTGAAGAACAGCGTGATCCAGGTATCCGACTTCATCCCGAAGATCATGGATTCTGGCTTCAACGGGATCTTCGTCAACATCACCAATCCCTGTGATCTGATCACCTGCGAGATTGCCAGCCTGTCCGGCCTTCCCCGGTCCCAGGTAATGGGCACGGGTACCCTGCTGGATTCGGCACGGCTCTGCCACGCCCTCAGCGATGCCACCGGTCTTGACAGCCGCAGCTTCAACGCTTTTATGATCGGCCAGCATGGCAATGCCCAGTTCGTTCCCTGGTCCCTGATCCGTTTCTCTGGCATGACTGTGGACCAGTACGAAAAGGAAAGCGGACGGCCCTTTGACCGTTCCAAGATCCAGGAGCAGACCATCAAGGGGGGCTGGGTCACGGTTTCCGGCAAATGGTGTACGGAGTATGGGATAGCGGTGGCAGCGGCCACTCTGATACGGACCATCCTCCGGGATGAAAAACGGGTGCTCCCCTGTTCAGTAGAACTGGACGGGGAATATGGCCAGCAGGACCTGTTCATCGGTGTGCCGGCCGTGATCGGCAAGGAAGGGGTGGAAAAAGTCCTGGACTTGCCCCTGACCCCGGAAGAACAACAGCAGTTCGCCCAATGCGCAGCGGCCATCCGGGAAAATGTGGCCAAAGCATACGATGTGATCTTGAAAGAGAAGGGGGTGTGAATTTTTTCACACCCCCGGTCACTGGTCTCATGTCACTGGTCACTGGCCGATGGAAAGAACCCGTGGCTGACGAGTTCTTTCGAATAAAAAATAGGACTATGCTTTTCTTTTAATCCGTTGCTTGTCTAGAGTTTTTCTAGAGAAGCAGGGACAAGCTAAAAGCGCGTCCGAGCCAGCATCATACAATGAAAGGCAGCCGCAACCCGGCTGCCTTCCATCGGCGTATGACGTATGACAGGCTGTTGCGCATGCAACAGCCTCTTTTCTTTTTGCTGCCTATCCAAAGAACACGGTGATCAGATCTTCCAATGCCTTTTGGTCGGCAGCGCCCATGGTTTCCCGGGCGCTATGCATGGCCAAAAGGGCCACGCCGATATCCATGGTCCGGATGGGAGTCAGGGCCGAGGCCATGGACCCCAGGGTGGATCCGCCCTTGATGTCGCTGCGGTTCACGAACAGCTGGCAGGGAATCTCATTGGCGGCACAGAGGCCCTTCACAATGGCCACCGCTTCCGCATCCCCGGCATAGGACTGGCTGCAGGCCTGTTTCAGCACCACCCCTTTGCCCAGGAGAGGCTTGTTGGTGATGTCGCATTTGTCCGTGTAATTGGGATGGAGGGCATGGGCCACGTCCACGCTGAGCATGAAGCCATTGGCCATATCTTGGTACAGGGCTTCTTCCGTCAGCCCCAGTTTGGCATAGATCCGGTGGAGCAGGTTGTTCAGCACCAGGGAATCCGCTCCCTGTTTGGTATTGCTGCCCACTTCCTCATTGTCGAACAGGCAGGCCACATGGAGGCCTTCCGTGCCCTTGCCGTTGATGATACCCTTCAGGCAGCCCATGCAGGAAGTCAGGTTGTCCAGCCGGCCGGAGGAGATGAATTCGTCCTGCAGCCCGAAGGTGCAACCTTCTTCCACCGGATAGGCGGACAGTTCAAAGGACAGGATGTCTTCCGGTTCCACCTGGAGCTCTTTGGCCAGGAAGTTGGTGAAGAAGTGCTTGTCCGCCGGGTCTTCTCCCAGCATGGTGGCCAGCGGCAGCACATCTTTCTGTTTATTCCATTTATACCCGTCATTCACTTCCCGGTTCATGTGGATGGCCAGGCTGGACATGCTCATGAGAGGCCGTTTGAAATCCACCAAGTGAGTCTCAGGTCGGAAAGGATCCTCAGTCCGGGTAACGATCTTCCCGGCCAGGGACAGGGGGCGATCCATCCAGGTAGACACGATCATGCCGCCATATCCTTCCACGTTTAGGGTGCCGTAGCCCTGGGTGTTGACTTCGGCCGCCGGTTTCAGCCGGAAGCAGGGAAAATCCGTATGGGCGGCTGCGATCTTCAGTCCCCGGGATCCCGCCTTGCCGGTGCGGAAGGCAAACAGGGATGAATCGAAGCAGGTGACAAAATATTTGCTGTCCGGGTTCAGGGTCCAATCCTCTCCCAGGGACAGTTCAGCAAAGCCGTTGGCCAGCAGCAAGTCACGGCTAGCCGCCACCGTATGGTACGGGGACGTGCTCTTGTGGATCAGGTTCAGTAATTCTTTCGTGGTTTGATTCATGGTGACACCTCCTGGGGCCATTGTATCATAAGATACAAAATTATTCAAAAATTGTTTTATTTAACTAGCCAACTAAGATCGGTACATGGTATAATGTCCCTATCATAGCAAAAGGAGGCATTCCAATCAATGGACAACCAAGAAAAAACACAAAATGGCAGCAACAAAGTACTCACCTGGCAGGCGTTGGGACTGATGACCTTCACCTCCGTATGGGGGTTCGGGAACATCGTCAACGGCTATGCCAACCAGGGTCTCAAGGCCGTAGTCTCCTGGATCCTGATGTTCTCCCTCTATTTCATCCCCTACGTACTCATGGTAGGTGAGATGGGCTCCACCTTTAAAGACAGCAAAGGCGGCGTCTCCTCCTGGATCCGCTCCACCTCCGGAGCCAAACTGGCCTATTTCGCCGGCTGGACCTACTGGATCGTCCACATGCCCTATTTGGCCCAGAAGCCCCAGAACATGCTCATCGCTTTCGGCTGGGCCGTATTCCAGAACGGGAGCCTGACCAAGATGATCTCTCCTCTTGTCCTCCAGTCCATTGCTCTTGTGATTTTCTTTTTCTTCCTATGGTACGCCTCCAAAGGAGTCAATGCCCTGAAACGGATCGGGGCCCTGGCCGGGAGCTTCATGTTCGTCATGAGCATCCTGTATATCCTGCTGGCCCTGGCAGCTCCTCACCTGACCACTGCCAAGACCTTCACCTACAGCCTCAACTGGGATACCCTGATGCCCACCTTCGATTTCGACTACATGACCACCCTGGGCATCCTGGTCTTCGCCGTAGGCGGCTGCGAACGGCTGAGCCCCTACGTGAACAACCTGCAGAAGCCTTCTTCAGAATACCCCAGATCCATGATCTTCATGGCCACCATGGTGGCGGTCACCGCCCTGTTGGGGACCTTTGCCATGGGACTGATGTTCGACCCTACCAACATCCCCAAGGACCTGATGATGAACGGGGCCTACTACAGCTTCTCCAAGCTGGGTGAATACTACGGCATCGGCCAGACCTTCGTGATCATCTACGCCATCTGCAATACCCTGGGACAGGCGGCCACCCTGGCCATTTCCATCGACGCTCCCATCAAGATCCTGCTGGCGGACGTGGATCCCCAGTTCGTTCCCAAAGTGTTCACCAAAATGAATGCCAAGGGCGTGCCGGTCACCGGTTACAAATTGACCGCCGTGCTGGTCTCCATCCTGCTGATCGTCCCGGCTCTGGGGATCGGAGACATGACCAGCCTGTACAACTGGCTGATCCGTCTGAACGCGGTGTGCATGCCGCTCCGGTACCTGTGGGTGTTCTTCGCCTACATGATGCTGAAGAAACAGGCAGACAAGTATGTGCCGGAATACCAGTTCGTTAAGAACCGGGGGCTGGGCATGCTGGCCGGGTTCTGGTGCTTCGCCTTCACCGCTTTTGCCTGCATCATGGGGATGTTCCCCCGGGGGGTCCAGAGCGGTACGGACACCTGGTACTTCCAGTTCGCCATGAACATCCTGACGCCACTGGTCCTGATTGGCATCGGATTCATCCTGCCGGAACTGGCGAAAAAGGAAAGGGCATAAAAACGAGGGGGTGTGAAAAAAATGATTCTTCATTTTTTCACACCCCCTTTTCATCCCTGCCTGATGGTCGCCAGTTTGCCTGCGGCCTGGATCACACGGACAAAGGCGGGAGGCACTTCTCCCGGCTGCAGTGCCTGTCCGATCAGCCGGCCCAGGATCACCCCTTTATTGCTGTAGAGCCAGGCAAAATAATAGACCCAGACCGACCCCTTGTGAGGCTTTGCCTTATACAGAGGCCCTGGCGGGAAATCCTGGGGATCCAGCTGGAGCTTGTGGCAGGCTTTTTTCAGCATATCGTAGCTGGTCCGTCCGGCTGATCCATAGACCCCATGGATGATCCGGTCCAAGGCGGCCCGTTTTCCCTGCTGCAGCATGGTCCGGGCCAGATCCATTTCAAAACAGACCCCATCGGTGAAATAGACCCCATGCTCTTTCAGATGGGCTTCTTTTACATCCGCATCATACAAAGCCACCACCGGGATCTTGAAATATTCCAGCAGTTTCTTGATCTTGGCAATGGAACTCTCTCCCCGGGCGTTGATGAGACAGATGCCATAATAGTCAAAAGGGATGCCCACCGTCTTTCCGAAAAGCTGGAAACAGCCATATTCCGTTTCCCCTTCTACCAAGATCACGCTCCGGGCGTAAAGGGCTTCCTTCACTTCCGGGAAATGCATGATCAAATGCTTCTCGATTTCCCGGCCTACGTGGAAACTAGATCCGCAGGCCGCTTTGACCGATCCCTTAGGATCCCGGTACAGCCGGAGGATGTTCCGGTAGTCATCGATCAGGGAGTCTGTGGAATGGGTGACCACGAACAGCTGCCCACGGAGCCCGTCCAGGCCGAACAGGTCCTTCAGCAGGGCACAGAACTGGGGATCTTCATTATGGAGCAGCTGCTGGTAGTATTGGAGGATGGAACGCTGCATGTACGGGTGGAGATGGATCTCCGGTTCGTCGATGGAGATGATCAGAGGCAGGAACCGCCGGCCTCGGCCATCTGTGATAATATTATGTTCCAACGGCACCACCAGACTGTGGGCCATCAGATAGACCTGGGTGATCACCCGCAGGGCTGCCAGGGAGACGAATTTCAGATTGTCCGCCCGATGCCGGTTGCTGCGGCACAGGATCCGGGACAGATAGAAGATACATTCATAATAGGAAGAATCGTAATATCCTACATTGACTTCGTGCTGGATGTATCGCTGTTCCTCCGGCGGAACCGTGCTGCAGTGGCTGGCTTCCCACTGGGAGAGGGATTTTTCCAGAGCCCGATAGACCTGGGGCCGCACGGACTGATCATCCCGGCTGATGGCAGAATAGCTGACGTACCGCAGCCGGCGGATGTATTCCAGAGGGAGTTCTTCATTGGTATCTGCATTGTAGAGATGGGGACAGATGTCCGTCACCTTCATTTCCAGACGTACCCGGATCTCCTGGAGATGATCTGCTGGAGCATCGGCAAAATATTCTTCCTCCCCTTCCAGGAGATGGAGGGCCAGGGTGATCCGGATGGGCTGTTTGGGATCATGATAGTCTATCTCAGGAAGGGTCCAGGCACTGGCCATATAGGAAAGGAGCCGCAGGAAGCCGCTTTTGCCGATATCATTTTCCCCTACCAGGTAATTGGCCAGAGGATGGAAGGCCATGGTGATATCTTTGAAATTCCGATAATTCTGGATACGCATATGGGTTATATACATGTACACACCTCCCGTCCACAGCATAACAGGTTTTCACAGAATTGCAAAGAGCTTTTGTGGTACAATACAGTAAGAATCCAACAATCTGAAAGAGAAGGTATCCCGCATGTTTCCTATCATCCCTCCATTGTATCGTTCTCTCGCTGTTCTGCTGCTGGGCGCCGGTCTGTGCACCGGGACAGCTTGGGCGGCTCCTGTGCTGCCTCCGGCCCACCGTCCAGCGGTCCGGTCCGCCGTCCGGAAGGCCCCGGTCCTGCGCCGGAAACCCATTCCCCAGTTCACCACCCATTTCACCCAGGACCGCCCGGCTTCACTCCATCCCACCCTGCGCTGGAAGCCCATCCTGGGAACGGTCTATTACCGGATCCAGGTCTGGCTCCCCGATGGCTCTGCCTTGCCAGAAGAGCGGACCTATGTAGCAGGCTGCAGCCTGTCCCTCCCCCAGGGGACCCATGGCAATGTAAAGATCCGGGTCCAATCCTTCAATCTGGATGATACGCCCCTTTCAGAGCCCTCCTCCCTGGAAAATGTGTATGTGTCTCCCCAAAAAAGAGAAGCCCTGTTCCCCGTGCCCCTCAGCCGGTTCAACAGCGGCAACGGCACCACGCTCCTGTATCCTGTCTACAACTGGATTCCCCTCCACGGGATCCGGAACTATGAAGTGGAAGTGCTGAACACTGATGCAGTCTCTCCCGCCCGGGAAGCCTCCGACAGCCAGCTCCTGGAACGGGGCCGCTCCACGGGTTTCGACTGGTATGATGATGTCTCCCACTATGCTCCCTACACCATGTACTGGCGGGTCCGGGGCTTAGATGACAAAGGCGCTCCCGTGGGCCAATTCTGCCCGCCTCAGCCCATGACCGTCAATCCGGAAGCCGGCTATGAAGTCGGGACCCTGGGAGACAGCATTTCCCATGGCGGCGGAGACCTTTCCTATTCTCCCAGTGATTTTGCCTACAGCTACCAGTATTACCTGCCCTTCGACAGCATCAATCTGTCCCAGAGCGGAGATACCAGTGAAGCCACTCTGGAGCGGTTCGACCGGGATGTGCTGCCCTTCCATCCTCGGTATCTCATCATCATGACCGGCAGCAACAGCCTGCGGGGCTGGATCAGCGGAGAGAGCGTCATCGGCGATCTGAAGGGCATCCAGGACAAATGTGAAAACAATGGCATCACTCCGATTTTCATGACCCTGCCTCCAGTGAACCCGGCCAACATCAAGCTAGCTTTTGACGAACCCACGGCAGAAGGCTGGCGGGAAGAAATGGCCAAAGTGAACCGTTGGATCCGCAGCCTGCCTTGGTACATCGATTTGGGGACCCAGTTCGACGAAACCAGGGATCTTCCCACCCGGTATGCCCTGGACGGCCTCCACCTGAACTTCCGGGGAAAACGGCTGATGGCGCAGGCCATCACAGCACAGTGGGACGGGATCATGGCCAAGATCAAAGAAGCAAAGGAAAAAGAAGAGGAATAAAAAAACTGCTGCGTAAACGCAGCAGTTTTTTTATTCCTCAGCGAGGTTCTACCAATAATTTGATGGCGGTCCGTTCTTCCCCATCGATGTTGATGTCGATGAATGCGGGGACACAAACCAGATCCATCCCATGGGGAGCCACAAACCCGCGGGCAATGGCGATGGCCTTGACAGCCTGGTTCAAGGCACCGGCTCCAATGGCTTGGATCTCGGCTTTGCCGTTTTCTCTCAATACTCCTGCTAACGCACCTGCTACAGAATTCGGATTGGATTTTGTCGAAACCTTTAGTACATCCATGTTCGTTCCCCCTCATCTTATTGTATGAAATTTGGAAAATGTTCATTCCGTTGTCTTTCAATTACACCTGTTAAGAGAAGAACGTTTCCAAAATTCAATTTATGGATATTATAACATACTTTTAAAGTTTTGTTACAGATTTTTTTATTTTCACAAAGTTTTTACCTGTTTTTTAACAGGATTCCTTTTTGAGGAAGTATAGAAGAAGCGCTGCAAGAGTTTTGGCATCAAAAATATCCTCTGTAAGGACCATTTGCTTCACTTTGTCCTCGGGAATCGATACCACTTCCAGGAATTCATCCGGGTCCGGATGCATTTTCCCCTGCTGCAGCCCTTCCGCCAGGAAAAGGTGGATAGTCTCGTTGGTGAATCCCGGTGTCGTCACAGTGGAGGTCAGTTTGGTCCAGCGGTCTGCCGTCAGCCCCGTCTCTTCAGATAGTTCCCGTTTGGCACTGGGCAGGATCTCTTCCCCTTTTTCCAGTTTCCCCGCCGGGATCTCATAGATCACCGAATGGACCGGATACCGGTACTGTTTCACAAAGACCAGGCTCCCATCTTCCTTCACCGGCAGGATCCCCACCGCTCCCTGGTGCAGGATATATTCCCGGGTGGATTCATGGCCATTAGGCAGTTCGACTCGATCTACGAATAAATGGAGCAGCCGTCCTTCAAATGCCGTCCTGCTGGACAGCTGCTGTTCATCCAACTGTTTGTCATGCATGGTTTTCATGGACACAAGACTCCTTCATCTCTTTGAATTTGGCGGCCATGGCCAGGAGTTCCCTGGCATTTTCCCGGGCGGAGCGGGAGGTATTGGTGCCGCCGGTCATACGCATGATTTCCTGGATCCGCCCCTCTTCATCCAGCACATCCACCTGGCTGACGGTACTGCCTTTGTCGGCACTTTTGTGGATGTACAGCTGATGGTCTGCAAAACAGGCGATCTGGGCCAGATGGGTGATGCAGAGTACCTGGCGCTGCCGGGCGATCAGGGCCATCTTTTCCGCCATCTTCTGGGCAGTGACCCCGCCCACCCCAGTATCGATCTCATCGAAGATCATGGTGGGCACCCCGAATTTCTGCATCATGACCGTCTTCAGGGCCAGGGCGAACCGGGACAATTCCCCGCCAGAGGCGATCCGGCTCAGAGGCTTCAGGTCCATGCCTGCATTGGCAGAAAAAAGGAACTGGACACTGTCCTGGCCCCGTCCATGACATTCCGGCAAACGGGTGAACTGGAGATCCACCCGGCCCTCTGGCATAGCCAGGTCCCGGATATGGGGAAGCAGCTCTCTCACCAGACGGACTGCTGCCTTTTTCCGGGCTGCCGTCAATTTATCTGCCTCCGTCTGCATCTCCGCCTTCAAGATGGCCTCCTGTTTCCGCAGACGGCTGAGCGTGGATTCCAGGGACAGGAGCCCTTCGTATTCTGTCTGGGCCCGATACCGATAGGCCAGTACCTCTTCCAGGCTGCCCCCGTACTTCTGTTTCAGCCGGTACAGAGTATCCAGCCGTTCCTGGGCTGCTTCCAAGGTTTCCCGGTCTTCATGGTCTGCTGCCAGGATATCTCCCAGAGACTGGCGCACATCTTCCAGGGTTTCCCAGGCGGAATCCATACTATCTGAATAGGCTTTTAGTTCAGGCGCATAGTCCAAGACCCCTTCCAAAACAGACCGGGCGGTATTGATGGCATCTAGGGCACTAGGCAGGCTGTCATCTCCCCCTTCCAGATAGTGATGGGCTTCCCCTACGGCCTGGAGGATCTTCTCCTGGTTACTCAGTTTCCGGACCGTTTCCCGGAGCTGTCCATCTTCGCCCGGCTGGATCCGTGCCTCGTCGATTTCCTGGATTTCCTGTTCCAGCCGTTCCAAGTCTTCCGTCTGGTGAGCATCTTTCAACAGCCATTTCTTCACGGTTTCCCGGGCCTTGTCATAGGCTACGAATTTCTCCTGGTACTTTTCCAGGAGGGACGGCAGTTCCGGATCCAGATGATCCAGAATGGTCAGGGCTGCCCCAGGAGCCAGGAGAGTCTGGTTTTCGTGCTGGCCATGGATATCCACCAGATGGCTGGCCAGGCGGCTGAGCACATAGACCGGTACCTGACGTTCGTTCACAAAGGCCTGGCTTTTCCCAGCCGCCGTCACTTTGCGCCGAAGGAACAGGGTTTCTTCTCCCAGATCCAGATCCAGTTCCCGGAGGATGTCATGGACGGTCTCCAGCCCTTCGATATCGAATACAGCCTGGATCCAGTAAGCATCCGCCCCTTTCCGCAGGTAATCCACACTGGCCCGGCTCCCCAGCACGATGCTGAAGGCATCGATGAGGATGGATTTCCCGGCGCCGGTCTCCCCGGTGAACACATTGAAGCCCGGTGTAAAATCCACCCGCAGGTGATCGATCAGGGCAAAATTGTCCACTTCCAAGGAATTCAGCATATCAGCGTCCTTTCTTGGCCATGAGACGGTTCTTCACAGTCTCCACATGATCTTTGCTGTCCACGATCAGCAGCACCGTATCGTCGCCGCCCACCGTTCCCAGCAATTCCTTCCAGTTCAGATGGTCCAGGGCATAAGCCACCGCCTGGGCCGTACCGGGCAGGGTGTGGAGGACGATCAGGTTCTCAGCAGAACTGATGGTCAAGGTATAGCCTCGGAGGGTATCTTCCAGCCGCTCCATGGTAAAGATCTTGCTGTCGTCTGAAGGGAAAGAATATTTATACCGGCCATCCTCATCCGGGACCTTGATCAGCATCATTTCCTTGATGTCACGGGAAACGGTTGCCTGGGTCACATTGAAGCCCGCTTCTTTCAGCGCTTCGGCCAAATCGCTCTGGGTCTCGATCTGCTGGTTCTTGATGATATTCTTGATGGCTTCCTGCCTGGATAATTTCATGCTGTTCTCAGCCTCCTATAAAATGGTCTGACCTTCATTCTTCAGCATCCTGTCCTGCCAGGTCGTATAGTAGGACAGGGGATTGATGCGCACGAACCGGGCATCGTTGGGACTTTTCTCGATCAAGGCCCGCTGGTTCCAGGCCAGTTGGCTCACCGTCATCCCGTCTGCAGAAATCAGGATCGTTTCATAGGGAGGACGGGGAGCGATTTCGATGGGGTGCGCCATGGGGATCACCAGGGGGCGGGCATGGAGGGCATGGGGGCAGATGGGGGTGATCAGGCTTACCTCCAGGCTGGGATGCACCACGGGGCCCCCGGCAGAAAGGGAATAGGCCGTGGAGCCAGTGGCCGTCGCGATGATCAGTCCATCCGACGGAGCGTTGGCCGTAGGTTCCCCGGCAATCTTCAGGCTCAGCCGGGTAAGGCGGGAGCGGTCGCTGCTTTCCAGCACCATGTCATTGAGGGCATGGGCTTTGCAGGTCATCCTGTCCCCCTGCCAGACCGTCAGCTGGAGCATATTCCGTTTTTCCATGGCATATTCCCCGTTTTTCACTTTCAGCAAGGTCGGGAACAGATCTTTGGCCTCTACCTCTGTCAAAAAGCCTAGTTTTCCCATATTGACACCCAGCAGGGGAATGTCCATAGGGGTCACATATCGGGCCGCCCGGAGGATGGTTCCATCCCCGCCCAGAGTCAAAGCCAGAGAGAGTCGGCTGAGGCTGGCAGGATCTTCCTGGTTGTAGGCAGAGACCCCGAAAGAGGCAGCGATTTCCTGGGGAAAAGCCAGAGGGATCTCCTGCTCCCGGCAAAATGCCGCCAATTTGGGCAGCCAAGCCCGTACCTTCTCTTTGGGCAGATTGGGAAACACCCCGATCCGCAGTTCCTTATCCATGCTGATTCCCCTCCATGCTGTTATTTCTCCAGGGTCTCATGGGATGCGGCGACCACTTCCCGGATCCGTTCCGGGCTCACAGCATCCTCTCCCTGTTTTCCCATGTAAAACAGATATTCGATATTCCCTTCCGGACCCCGGATCGGTGAAAAATCCAGTCCCAGGGGGATGAACCCTAGTTCCCGGGCCTGGCTGATGACTTTCTCGATGACTTCCAGATGGACCTCCGGATCCCGGACCACCCCTTTCTTGCCTACTTTTTCCCTTCCGGCCTCGAACTGGGGTTTGATCAGGGCAATGCCGAAACCGTCGGCCTTCAATATCTTGAAAGCACTGGGCAGCACTTTATCCAAAGAAATGAAAGCCACATCGATGGTGAACACATCCACCAATTCCCCCAGGGAATCGGCTTCCAGGAACCGGACATTGGTCCGTTCCATATTCACCACCCGGGGATCCTGCCGGAGCTTCCAGGCCAGCTGCCCGTAGCCCACATCGATGGCATAGACTTTGCTGGCTCCGTGCTGGAGGGCACAATCCGTAAAACCGCCGGTAGAAGCTCCCAGGTCCGCCACCACTTTCCCTTCCAGGGAAATGGGGAAAACTTTTAGGGATTTATCCAGCTTATAGCCTCCTCGGCTGACAAAAGGCATCTTTTTCCCCAAGAGGGTGATCTTGGCATCGGGTTTCACCATGGTGCCGGGCTTGTCGATCTTCTGGTCATTCACCAAGACTTCCCCGGCCATGATTACCGCCTGGGCTTTGCTCCGGGATTCAAAGAATCCCTGTTCTGTCAAAAATACATCCAACCGTTCTTTTTTCATAGTTCCTCTTTCCAGGCTTCCAGGATGGTCCCGGCAGCTCCTGCCGGATCCAGTTTCAGATCCTGGAGCAGCCGGTCCCGTTTTCCGTGGGGCACGTACAAATCCGGGATGCCCAGGTTCAATACCCGACAGTCTCGGAGACGGCGGAGCCGGTTCAGGAGATCCAAGACCCCTTCCCCGAAGCCTCCCGCCAGGGCATTTTCCTCCAGGGTCACCAGCAATTTTACCTGATGGCTGGCCGCTTCCAGGGCTTCCCGGTCCAGGGGCTTGATGAAGCGGGCATTGACCACCCCGACAGAAAGGCCCTGCTCTGACAGGAGATCTGCCACTTTATAGGCGGTATCCACCATGGTCCCCACAGCCCACAGATCAATCTGGTTCCCCTCCCGGAGGCGCTGGCTCTTCCCGATGGGCAGGGTGTGGATTTCCGGATCCAAGGGAACCC
>SFHH01000222.1 GCA_004555735.1 Acidaminococcus fermentans | reverse complement strand
GTTCCCAGGCTAGGGATCCAGTTGGAGCTGTAGCCGCCGGCCCTGCGCCACAGCCACAGCCAACTCCGGATCCGAGCCGCGTCTGTGACCTACACCACGGCTCACGGCAACGCTGGATCCTTAACCCACTGAGCGAGGCCAGGGATCAAACCCGTGACCTCGTGGATGCTAGTCGGCTTCGTTAACGGCTGAGCCCCAGTGGGAACTCCCCTTGTTTTCTTTTAGGAGCAGCAGTCCTTTGATGTTCGGACTGCCAGGTCTTTCGTTGCAAAAACTGATTTCCCCCACCCCTTGCCTCTGCTGAATAACCTACACCTCTCAACATTTAGGTGAGCTGCTTCTATTTTGTTTGCAGTTGACACAGCTCAAACCAGGTATGTTTACCCGAAAAGAAGAAACTGAGGTGTTCCCACGGTGGCGCAACAGGATCAGCAGCGGCTCTGCAGGGCCGAGACGCAGGTTCAATCCCCAGCCTGGCACGGTGTGTTAAAGCATCCAGCGACGCCGCAGGTGCGGCGGCGTCTAGGTGGAAACTGCTCCTGCACAAGGCACAGCTGTGGCTTGGATCTGATCCCTGGCCCAGGTCACCCAGCTAGAAATTAACTAACCTGGGCTTTGAACAAATGCTGCATTGTCTATGAAACCAAACAAATGGGAGCTGAAAACACGCCCATTGTTTTGTTTCTTCCACAATCTTTGAAACTTCTTTAGCATTTCTCCAAGATCTCCTGGGCCTCACCCAAGAGGGAGACTGTCACTTGACTATCTGATGAAGGGGATGGAAGTGGCAATTCTACCCTACGTTGCATCTTTTGTGTTTGCCAGGGAAGGTATTGAACAAGTGGGAAGGAGATGCGGCAAGATGAGGGTGAAGAAAGGGGCCCGGTTTGTCAGGACAGCCTCAGGCCGTGGACCTACCCCAATCCAGTCTCTTCTAAATAGGAATTCCAGGGCGTTCCCATCGTGGCTCAGTGGTTAACGAATCCGACGAGGAACCGTGAGGTTGCGGGTTCGATCCCTGGCCTTGCCCCGGGGGTTAAGGATCCGGCGTCGCCGTGAGCCGTGGTGTAGGTCGAAGACGGGGCTCAGGTCCCGCGTTGCTGTGGCTGTGGAGTAGGCCAGCGGCCACAGCTCTGATTAGACCCCTAGCCTGGGAACCTCCATGTGCCTCGGGTGCGGCCCTAGAAAAGACCAAGAAGAGGTAAGTGGGAACTCCGGTCTCCACCTCCACACCCCAGTCTGGGACCTGCCCTCGTGGAGTGTACACCATATTGGGCAATGGGGAGACACAGACAATGACTGCAAAGAGAGAATTTCAGATCACGACCCGTACAAGCAAGGAAAATGAAACAGGGAGATGGGCTGGAGAGTAACTGGGCAGGGAGCTACTTTAGATGAGTCCAGGCTTGGGGGGTAGGGGATTGCTCTTGAAGCGCTCTCCAATTGGCGACCTTAGAGCCAAGGTTTTCAGTGATAAGGAGTCACTCCAGAGCATTCATTCCAGAGAGGACAGAATAGCTGGGACCTGCATGCCACCTCCTGTAGACGCCCCAGCCGGGGTCAACTTCTAGCTGCTGAGGGGTTGTTCTTCCTTAGAGCCATCTCCCCAGCAGACGAAGTGCCGAGCCCAGGAGCTGGCTCTTGTCATCCACAGCTCTGCAGTGCCCAGCACCACGCCTGCCACACAGTGGGCAGTCAGGAAAGCTTGCAGGATTCATGACTGCACAATGGGACGATTTTTTCAAAATTAATTTCTTTTGCTTTTTGGGGGCTGCACCTGCAGCACGTGGAAGTTCCCAGGCTAGGGGTCTAATGGGAGCTACAGCTGCCGGCCTAGGCCACAGCCACAGCAACGCCAGATCCGAGCCGCGTCTGCGTCCTACGCCGCAGCTCATGGCAATGCCGAATCCTTAACCCACCGAGGGAGGCCAAGGATGGAGCCTGCATCCTCAGGGATACTGGTCGGGTTCATTACCACTGAGCCACAATGGGAACTCCACAATGGGATGGTTAAATGTACTCAGGGGGTTCCCTGACTATGGGAACCAAGCATCGACCCTTAGCTGGAAGTTTCCTGGTCTAGGATCCTTGAGACCTCGG
>SFHH01000221.1 GCA_004555735.1 Acidaminococcus fermentans | reverse complement strand
TGGTGCCAGCGGTGGGATCGGTGGAAGCGAACACGCAGACGATGTCGGCCTCGCCGCCGTTGGTGATGAAGCACTTCTCACCGTTGATGACCCACTCATCGCCGTCCTTGACAGCAGTGGTCTTCACGTTGGAAGCGTCGGAACCGGACTGGGGCTCGGTCAGAGCGAAAGCAGCGTAGCCCTTGCCCTCCAGGATGTGCTTGGAGAAGTACTGAACCTGCTCGGGGGTGCCGCCGATCAGAATGGGCTTCAGAGCCAGGTTGGTGGTCTGCATGACGGAAGCGAAGTTGCCATCATAGTAGCCCATCTCTTCGTACATAACCTCAGCAGTAGCCAGGTCGACCTTGTTGCCGCCGTACTCCTTGGGGATCTCGAAGGAGTTCAGGCCCAGCTTGAAAGCCTTAGCATAGGGCTCAAAGGGGATAGCCTTGGAAGGATCCACGACCTTATCCCAATCCAGCATGATGGGCTCGATCTCCTTCTTGCAGAAATCGCCGATCACTTCTACCCAATGCTTCTGTTCTTCAGTCAGTAACCGCATGATAATCTACCTCCATAAAATAAAGTTTCGCTGACAAAGATCGCCCGCCCTTTGCGGGGCAAGCTAAAACACTGCCCAGTCCCGAACTTGCCGGAGCAAGGCAATTGTTCTCATAAAATATCGGTGTCCTGAATGGCCTCCCTGCCGCCATGGCTGGAAAATCTATCCGTTTCCCCTTGCCCGGCTGTGACAGACACATTCATTTTCATATTCAATGATACTGCCTAATTTCAACAAAATAAATCGGACTGATTAACTAAATTCTTTATTTTTGTACTGCATTTATCTAGTACATTTCTTCCGACGCTTGGCCGGTCCTTAATACTGGTAATCGTGGTCCCCCAGCGGCAGGATCACCCGGCGATAGGCCCGGCGCAGGTAGTACAGCGCCAGCAGGCCCGCCAGCACTTCTGCCACCGGAAAGGCCCACCAGACCATCTCCAATTTCCCTGTCAGGGAGAAGAAATAGGCAAGGGGAAGCACCAGAACCAGCTGGCGGAAGATGGAGATGGACATGCTCAGCAGGCCACGCCCCAGGGCCTGAAAGACCGAGGAGGAGACGATGGTAAAGCCGCCGATGATGAAGCACAAGCTCAGGATGCGCAGGGCGGGCACACCGATCTCCAGCATCTCCGGCGAGGCCTGGAAGAAGCCCAGCAGCTGCGTGGGGAAGATCTGAAAGACCGCCACCGCCACCACCATGATGATGAGGGCATAGGTGATGGCCAGCTTGATGGTTTGCAGAATCCGCTCCGGCTTTTTCGCCCCGTAGTTGTAGGCGATGATGGGCACCATGCCGTTGTTCATGCCGATGATGGGCAGGAAGGCAAAGCCCTGGAGCTTAAAATAGACGCCGTAGACGGCGGTAGCCGTCTCGGAAAAGGCCACCAGGATCTGGTTCAGGCCGAAGATCAACAGGGAGGACACCGTCTGAAGCAGGATGGAGGGCACACCCACGCTGTAGATCCGGGCGATGATGGGGGCGCTGGGGCGGAGCTGGTTTAGGGAGAAGTGAATCTCCGGGTTCTTCCGCAGGTTGTAGTACAGGCCCATCAAGGTGCCCACCACCTGGCTGATTACCGTGGCCAGGGCCGCGCCGGCCACCCCCATGGCGGGGAAGCCTAGCAGGCCGAAGATCATGATGGGGTCGAGGATGATGTTGAGCACCGCGCCCACCATCTGGATGACCATACTGTAAAAGGTTTTGCCGGTGGATTGGAGCAGCCGGGACAGTAGAACCTGGCCAAAGCAGCCGATGGACAGGATCAAGATCACCGACAGGTAATCCTGGCCCATCTGAATGATCTCCGGATCGCTGACCTGAACGGTGAAGTAGATCCGAGAGCCAAACAGGCCCACTAAGGCAAAGACCACATAGCTGATCAGCCCCAGGAAGATGGCATTGCCCGCCGTGCGGTTGACTATGGGGAAATTTTTTTCTCCCAGGTTCCGGGACAGCAGGGCGTTGATGCCCACGCCGGTGCCAGTGGCCACGGCAACCATTAGGTTCTGCATGGGGTAGGCCAAGGAAACCGCCGTCAGGGCGGACTCGCTGATATA
>SFHH01000220.1 GCA_004555735.1 Acidaminococcus fermentans | reverse complement strand
CAACAAGACCACCGTTTCCATTGCAGGGAATCAGATCACCAACATGGGCAGCGGCCTGGGGAACACATATACTACAGCCGGTGACAACAACGGTGCCAATATCGGGGATGTGAAACAGATTGCCGATGGACGCCGGACCACCGTGAAATCTACCGACGGCAGTGTATCCGTAGTGGATCGAAATGCCAATGCCCCCAATGCCACCAGCCATGACTATGACCTGTCCGTGGATACCACGAAAGTGGCGGGAGCTGTGGATCTGAAATACAAGGGCGACAACAATACGGAAGGCAGCAACAAGCTCAGTGATGCTGTCACTTTCAGCGGTACAAAGGGTCAGATCGTGACCCAAGCGGAAAATGGCAAAGTCACTTTTAGCTTGGCGGATGATGTGACTACCCAGACGATCACGGCTAACGGGAAGAATGGCAATGACGGCCAGATCGGCCTTACCGGCAAGGACGGGAATGACGGCAAGGTGACTACCATCATCAAGACGGTGGGAGCCAAAGGCACCGACGGCAAGAATGGTATCCCTGGCGTGGACGGCACGGACATCACCCGAATCGTCTACCAGGATGGCAAGGACGGCGAACCCGGTACGACCACTCATGTAGTGGCTACTCTGGACGATGGTCTGAAGTTTGTGGGCAACGACGGCAAGGTGGTTGCCCGGAAACTCAATGACATCCTGTCCATTAAGGGCGGTATCGAGGATAAAGAAATGTTGGCAGACAAGAGCCGCGTATCCCGTCGCAACCTGGGCGTCCGCCAGAATACGGCAGGAGATGGCTTGGAAATCGTCATGACCAACAGGCCGGACTTCGAAGCCATCACCGTAGGCCCGAATCCGGCTAAAGGCAACTATATCAAAGGCTTGGACAACACCCAGTGGGATGCAGGCAACGTAGTGGCTGACCGGGCCGCAACGGAAGGCCAGCTGAGCCAGGCCATTAATGACATTAAAGGCGCTACTAATGGCGGTTTCGGACTGGCGGATGAAAAGGGCGATACCGTAAAGAAAGACTTGGGCCAGACGGTCAAGGTCAAAGGAGATGGGAAGAACATCGAAACCAAGGTGAAAGATGGTGCCCTGGAAGTATCCCTGAAGAAGGATGTGGTCCTGGGCCAAGACGGCAGCATCAAGGCTGGCGAAACCACCATCGATAAAGAGGGGGTGAAGACCAACGAAATTAAAGTCGGTGACATCACCATCACCAAAGATGGAATCGACGGCGGGACCAAGCAGATCACCAACATCGGAAGCGGCATTGACGGCAAGCAGTATGCCACTGCTGGAGACAACAACGCGGCCAGCATCGGCGATGTGAAGAAAATCGCCGGAGATGAAGCTGGCAAGGCGGCTGAAGCGGTCAAAGCCAAGAGCGGCAAGAACATCACCGTGAAAGATGACCATACGGTGAACCTGAATGACAACATCACCCTGGGAGATGATCAGGACAAGGCTAAACAGGTTGCCATCGATGGCAACGGGGCCAAGGTTACTGCTGGTGACGGCGCCAATAAAGTCACCGTAGATGGCTCCAAAGGCCAGGTGACCATCGGTTCCGGGAATAAGACACTGACCCTGGGGCAACAGGCTAATACGGCGGGGGACAGCAACCCGGTAGAAGGCAATTACCTGAATGGCCTGGACAACACCCAATGGGATGGAGAACATATCCAGAAGGGCCGGGCCGCCACGGAAGACCAGCTGAAGACCGTCAGTGACAAAGTGAACAGCGGCCGGAAGTTCCAGGGGGACGACGGGAAAGAAGTGAAAGTCGGCATGGGCGATACCCTGAATATCAAGGGCGGCGCCACGGATGTCAGCGATGCCAACAATATCGGCATTGTGAGAGGGGACGACAATACCCTGAATATCCGTCTGGCCAAGGACCTCACCGGCCTCACCAGCGTCACCACGGGCAATACCACCATCAATAACGGTGGCCTCACCGTGAAGGCCGGGGACAGCAGTCAGCAGGACATCACCATCCAGCAGGGTAGCGTCAGCATGGGCGGCAACCAGATCCACAACGTGGCACCGGGGACGGCGCCCACGGATGCGGTGAATGTGAACCAGCTCCAGCAGACCGGCCGGGCCATCAACCAGCTGGGCAGCAACCTGGATAAACTGGGTACCCGGGTGGACCGTGTAGGGGCCAATTCCGCAGCTCTGGCAGCCCTGCATCCGCTGGATTTCGATCCGGATGACAAGCTGGACTTTGCGGTGGGCGCCGGGAACTACAGCGGAGCCAATGCGGTGGCTCTGGGGGCTTTCTATCGGCCCAACGAAGATGTGATGTTCAGTCTGGGCGGCAGCACCGGCGGCGGAGAGAACATGATCAATGTGGGAGCCACCTTCAAGATCGGCCAGCACAACCATGTCTCCAATAGCCGGGTAGCCATGGCTAAGGAAATCCGTGACCTGAAAGCCACAGTGGGGAAACTGACCCAGATGGTGAACACCCTGGCCGGGAAACCCGTGGTGAATGGCAGCGGAGCCGAGCACCATGTGCTGTTCCCGGATGTGCCCAAGAACCACTGGGCCTATGAGTACGTGACCAAACTGGCCAAGGCCGGCATTGTGGAAGGGTATGAAGACGGAGAATTCAAAGGGAACCGGATGATGAGCCGGTATGAATTCGCCGCCCTGCTGTACCGGGCCATTAATGCAGGGGCCGCTTCCAATCCGGAACTGAACAAAGACGGTACACTGGACAAATTGGTGGAGGAATTCAACGGAGAACTCCAGTACATCACCATTGCGGTAGTGGAAAAAGACAAAAATGGGAAACCCACCATCGAACGGGTACGGACGGTGGAGGATGACCATAAGCATCACAAGAAGTAAGAAAAAAGGGGATGTTGCACGTGCGAAAACCACACACGCACAACACCCCTTTGTCATAGGTCAGACGTCATACGTCATACGCTTTTGGAAATCAATTTTTACAAATTGATT
>SFHH01000024.1 GCA_004555735.1 Acidaminococcus fermentans | reverse complement strand
ATCAAGTGGCCCAACGATGTGCTGCTAGAAGGCCGGAAGCTGGTGGGGATCCTGACGGAGATGAGCGCGGAATTCGGCCATATCAATTACCTGGTAGTGGGTATCGGGATCAATGTCTGTGTCCCCCGGGAAATGGTGCCAGAAGATTTGCGCCAGGCAGCCATTTCTATTGCAGATGTGACGGGCAAAAAAGTGGACCGGGTGGCCCTTTTGGCCAAGGTCCTGGAATACATGGAACAGTATTATGAAATTGCCTGCCGGGAAGGATTCGGGCCGATCTTCGACCAGTGGCGGAAATTTTCCATCACTTTGGGCAAACAGGTGAAAGTCATCGCCCCGGATAAGACCTATATCGGTACGGCCTTAGATATCGACGATACGGGAGCTCTCCAGGTGAAGAAAGAAGATGGGACGGTGGAAACAGTCCTGGCCGGGGATGTGTCCATCCGGCCGGCTAAGGGAAAGGGGAAATACGCATGAACCGCACACGGAATATGATGGGAGCGGCTTTGTTCACTGCTCTGATGATCATGAGTTCTTATGTGACCATTCCTGTAGGACCGGTGCCGGTGACTCTCCAGACTTTGATGGCCCAGCTGGGGGGATTCCTGCTGGGACCGGTTTGGGGAACGGCGGCCGTGTTGGTTTGGCTGATCCTGGGCTGCGTGGGGCTGCCGGTGTTCAACCAAGGCCAGGCGGGCCTTGTGATGCTGGCTGGGCCCACTGGGGGCTTTATCCTCAGTTTCCTGGCTGTAGCCTGGCTGTCAGGCAAGATCAGCCATGGCCGGTGGGCAGGAGACAGCCTGGGGAAGAACTTCCTGGCTTTGGCCGGAGTGACGGTGATCTGCTATGTCATCGGAGCCATCGGATTCAGGCTGAGCTTTGCCTTCTTCCTCCACAAGCCCATGACTTGGGAAAAGACCATGCTCCTTGCCGTGGCTCCTTTCCTGCCCCTGGACATTGTAAAAGCCTTCATCACTGCCTTCTTGGGCATCCGTATCCGCCGGGCCCTGAAGTCAGGGGGAATGTGGGAGTAAGGGGGTGTGAAAGAATTCAAACCCCGGTCGCGGGCTGAGGGTCACGGGTCGTGAGCCTGGACGGTCAAACCTTTCGTTTCTTTTCCAGATGAGGATAAGATGAAATCGGATTGAAATCTGGAAAACAGGATATTTGGTCTGCACTAACAAGCACGCGACTCACGGCCCGTGACCCGCGACCTGAAAAGGGGCTGTTGCTCTTGCAACAGCCCCTTTTCCTTGACAACTCCCCCTGTTCCACCTATAATTAAATCGTTTATGGACCGGACCTGAACGGAGAGGAGTCCGGAAGATCTGCAGCAGGTCTTTCCTGCGGGAGTCCCAGGCCGGCCATCATTTTAGAAACCGATATGGAGGGTTCACCATGTTAATGGTAATGGATGTTGGCAACACCAACATCGTAGTAGGCGTTCACGATGGCAAGAGCTGGCAGGCACACTGGAGGATATCCAGCAGCCGGTCCCGTACTTCGGATGAATTCGGCATCATCCTGGGGAGCATGTTTGCCTACAGTGGAATGGATATGAAGGATATTGAAAACATCATCATTTCCACGGTGGTTCCGCCTCTCCTGGTTCCCCTGTGCAATATGTGCAAGCGCTTCTTCAGCATCACACCTTTTGTGGTCACCAGTGAGATCAATACAGGCTTGAAACTGGATTATGATGATCCCTCCCAGATCGGGGCAGACCGGATTGTCAATGCGGTAGCTGCCCACAACCTGTATGGGGACAAGGGCAATTTGATCATCATCGATTTCGGTACCGCTACCACCTTCTGTGCCTTGACACCGGCCGGTGAATATCTGGGCGGGGCCATTGCTCCGGGCATCGGGATTTCTACGGAAGCCTTGTTCCAGAAGGCAGCGAAACTGCCTCGGATCGAGCTGATCAAACCGCCGAAAGCCATCTGCCGGGATACCATCCATGCCATGCGGTCCGGGGTCATCTTCGGTTTCGTAGGGCAGATGGACGGGCTGATCACCCGGATGAAAAAAGAACTGGGCGGACAGGCATTCGTCATCGCTACCGGCGGATTCGGCAAGCTCATGGCCAGTGAATCCGATCTGGTGGACGTAGTGGAACCCTTCCTGACCCTGGAAGGCCTGCGGATTTTGCATGAGATGAATAGATAAAAGCTGTCAATGGCCTAAGGGGTCGCGACCCGTGACCTGACAGGAGTGTGCTTTATGACAGAACAACGTTTCTTCGATGATATTCGGACTTGCCGTCCGGTCATCGCTCTCGCCCCTATGGCTGGGGTGACGGATCTGCCCTTCCGGGTGATCTGCCGGGAATTGGGAGCTGATTATACGGTTTCGGAAATGGTCAGTGCCAAGGCGCTGCTGTTCAAAAATCCCAAGACTTTCGCCATGCTGGAAGTGGATCCCCGGGAGCATCCTGTGGCCGTCCAGCTGTTCGGGTCCGTATCGGAAGAATTGGCCCAGGGGGCTAAGATCGTGGCAGACCATGGGGCGGATATCATAGACTTCAATATGGGCTGCCCGGTACATAAGATCGTGGCCAATGGGGAAGGATCCGCCCTCATGAAAGATCCCCAGCGGGCCTATGCCTGCATGGCTGCGCTGGTCGATGCAGTGGACCGGCCTGTGACGGTGAAGTTCCGAGCCGGCTGGGACGAAGGACATCGGAATGCAGTGGAAATCGCCTGCTTGGCGGAAAAAGCCGGCGTGGCCGCTGTGGCGGTCCATGGCCGTACCCGAGGCCAGTTCTACAGCGGAAAAGCCGATTGGGAGATCATCCGTCAGGTCAAAGAAGCGGTCTCCATCCCCGTGCTGGGAAACGGAGATGTATTCACGGCACAGGATGCTTTGGATCTTTGGGCAGCGGCTCATTGTGATGGGGTCATGGTGGCCCGGGGAGCCCAGGGAAACCCTTGGATCTTCCGGGAAATCCAGGAGGCACTGGCAGGGAAACCCATTCCGACCGTGACCTTGGAAGAACGGTTCGCCATGGTCCGGCGCCATTTGCAAGATCTGACTGCTTGCAAGGGAGAAAAGGTGGCCATCCGGGAAATGCGGCACCACGGAGCCTGTTATTTCACCGGCCTGCCCCACAGTGCCCATTACCGGAACGCCATCAACCAGTGCTTGAGCCGGGAAGCTTTTGAACAAGTGCTGGAAGAGTATGAAGAAGAATTAGAAACAAAATCGGTCTAACATGTATACAGGATACTATATAATGTTAAGATTTCCGACAAATTGATTGACAAGGATACTACGATGCGCTACACTTACTATGAAAGACCGTGAAGGGATGCTGTTTCATTTTGTGTGGCCTATCCCAATAGTCCAGCAAGCATTATGAGACCCAGCAGAGGTGCCCAAGGATGGAGTGCGCCTTGCTGGGCCTTTTTTTATCCCGGCATCCCTGGAGGAGAAACAGCAAGGGAGGTTGTGCCATGGAACTGGCCAAACTGGTAGAACAAAATCGTGAAGCAATGGTCAAGACCCTGCAGGAAGCGGTCCGGATCAAAAGCGTACAGGAAGGAGCCCTTCCAGGAAAACCCTTCGGCCCTGGGCCGGCCCGGTGTCTGGCCTACATGCTGGAAGAAGCAGAAAAAATGGGCTTCCGGACGCAGAATGTGGACAATTACATGGGCTGGTGTGAATATGGGGAAGGCCCGGAAATGGTAGCTGTCCTGGGACATCTGGATGTGGTGCCGGAAGGGGATGGCTGGACCCGGGACCCCTATGGCGGAGAAGCCGATGGAGAGAATGTCTATGGCCGGGGCACCATGGATGACAAAGGGCCGACTGTGGCAGCCTTGTATGCCTTGAAAGCCCTGAAGGACAGCGGCGTCCCCCTGAAGCGACGGATCCGGATCCTGTTCGGGACCAATGAAGAAACCGGAAGCAAAGACATGCAGTATTATTTGGATCAAGGTGGGGAAATCCCGGTGTGCGGTTTTACCCCTGACGGAGAATATCCGGTGATCAATGGGGAAAAGGGCATCATCAACGTGACTTTTGAACGGGAGTATGCCCAATCCGGGCCTTTGATCCTGAAAGAAATCAAGGGAGGATCGGCTTTCAATGTGGTGCCAGCGCTGGCTTCGGCTCTTCTCCAATGCGAACCGGCGGAAGCGGCCCGGATCTTGGAACGGTATGGAGAAAAGGACCCCAAAGTCCAATGGGAAGTGATCCCGGAAGGACTGAAAGTGACAGCCCAGGGAATCCAGGCCCATGCGGCTTCCCCAGAAAAAGGGGAAAATGCCATCGGGCGGCTGCTGGCAGCTTTGGCGGAGCTGCCTTTTGCCGATGATCTCCAGCAGGCATTGGCCTTCTTAGGGAACAAGATCGGCTTGGAAGTCCACGGAGAATCCTTGGGCATCTGTCTGGAAGACGCGGCTTCCGGGAAGCTGTCCTTCAATATGGGCGTCATCCAAGGGGACGCAGGGAAGCTGACGCTGAAGATCAACTATCGGTATCCTGTGACCAAGAGCTATGACGGATGTGCGCCTAAGCTGGACGACCAGTTTGCAGCCGCCGGGTTCCAGAAGGTCAGCGAAGCCCATAAAAAAGCCTTGTATGTGGACCCCAAGACGGATTATATCCAGACGCTGCTCCAAGTATATGGGGAACTGACAGAGTTTGAACCGAAGACCATCTGCATCGGGGGCGGCACCTATGCCAAGAGCATCCCTAACATCGTGGCATTCGGACCCATTTTCCCAGGAGATACGGTGCGGGAACATCTCCCGAATGAATATTGGGAAATCCACAAGCTGGTGCTGAATGCGAAGATCTATGCAGAGGCCCTGTATCGGCTGGCGAAGTAAAAGGCAGTCAGCTGTCAACGGTCAGCGGCCTAGGGAAGCCGGCGCGGCCGGCTCTGAATGAGGGAAAAAACAAATCCGTTGCAATAAATAAGGAGGGGAAGCCGATGAAAATTACCAAAGTCCGTCTAGGGAGAATCGCTGTTGCGCTGCGGGTACCGTTTAAGACGGCTCTGCGTCAGGTGAACAGTGTAGAAGATGTCATTGTGGAAATCCATACAGATACTGGAGAAGTGGGGTTTGGAGAAGCGCCTCCTACCGGGGCCATCACTGGGGATACCACCGGTGCCATCCTGGGCGCCTTCCAGGACCATATTGCCAAGACACTGGTGGGCCGGGATGTGGATGATTTCGAAGATATCACCCAGGCCGTCCAGGCTTGCATCGTGAAAAATACCAGTGCCAAGGCGGCTGCGGATATCGCGCTGTGGGATCTGTATGGGAAGAAATACGGGATCCCGGTGTACAAGATGCTGGGAGGGGCCAGGAACAAGATCGTCACGGATATCACCATCAGCGTGAATCCTCCGGAAGAAATGGCCCGGGATGCGGTGGATGCCATCCGGCGGGGGTACGATACCCTGAAGGTGAAGGTGGGGATCGATCCCTCCTTGGATGTGGCCCGGCTGGCCGCTGTCCGGAAAGCGGTGGGACCGGATGTCCGGATCCGCATCGATGCCAACCAGGCCTGGAGCCCCAAACAGGCGGTGCGCCTGCTGAACCAGATGCAGGATAAAGGGCTGGATATCGAACTGGTGGAACAGCCGGTGAAGGCCCATGATTACGAAGGGCTGAAATATGTGACCGAACGGTCCTATGTGCCAGTGCTGGCCGACGAAGCGGTGTTCTCCGTAGAAGATGCCCTGAAGATCGTCCAGATGCAGGCAGCGGACCTGATCAATATCAAATTGATGAAATGCGGCGGGCTCACCAACGCTTTGAAAATCGCTACTTTGGCAGAGGTGTGCGGGGTAGAGTGCATGATCGGCTGCATGCTGGAAGCCAAGGTCAGCGTCAATGCGGCGGTGCATCTGGCCTGCGCCCGGAAGATCATCACCCGGGTGGATCTGGATGGGCCCGTGCTCTGTTCCGAAGATCCGGTGGAAGGCGGTGCTCTATTCAATGAAAAGGAAATCACGGTCAGCGACGCACCGGGACTGGGTGTCACCGGGATCCGGGGCATCCGATATCTGGAGGAGTAGCCTGCTGCAGGGAAGAATGAAAGGAGAGATGCAAGATGGTCATCACCAATGGCTTTACCTATATAGCCTTCCTCATGTGCCTGGCAGGGGTCCTGCTGGCTCTGGAAAAGTACACCAAATGGAAAATCTTCAATCTGGTCCCGCCTCTGGTGTGGATCTATGTGCTGAACATGGTCTTCTGTACCATGGGCCTGTATCATTCGAAAGAAGTGTCCGCAGCTTATAAAGCCCTGAAAAACAATCTGCTGTATGCCATGATCTTTGTCATGCTGCTGCGCTGTGACTTCCGGAAACTGGCTAAATTAGGCGGTCGGATGGTGGCCATTTTCCTGGGCTGCTCGGTGACCTTGTTCGTCGGGTTTGTCATCGGGTATCCTATCTTCAAAGGGTACTTGGGCCACGATACCTGGGGGGCTGTAGCAGCACTCTATGCTTCTTGGGTGGGCGGCTCTGCCAATATGGCGGCCATGCAGGCGGCCCTGCCGGTGGATGCCGGTGCCTACAGCTGCGCCCTGGCGCTGGATACGGTGTGCTATTCCGTGTGGATCGCCCTCTTGCTCCTGATGGTGAAGCATGCGGACAAATGGAACGATTCTGTCCAGGCAGACACCTCTAAACTCCAGGCCGTGGCTGATGCAGCGGCGGCGGAAGTGGCCAAGGAAAAGAAAAAGGCAGCGGCGGCTGACTGGATCTTCCTGATCGGTGTTTCTCTGCTGGTTTCTGCCATTTCCCAAAGCGTGGGGGCATCTCTCAATACGATGCTCAAGGGCGTAGGGCTGGCCATGTTCGATAAAGGGACCATGACCACGGTGTTCGTCACCGTCCTGGGCCTGGTATGTGCCATGAGCCCTCTGGGCAAAGTGCCGGCGGTGGAAGAACTGTCCAGCGTGTACCTGTATGCTGTGGTTTCCCTGCTGGCCTCCACGGCCTCTGTAACAGATCTCCTGAGTGCTCCCATGTGGGTGGTCTACGGTTTCTTCATCCTGGTGGTCCATGTGATCGGGATGTATGGGCTTTCCAAGTTCTTCCACTGGGATCTGTGCATGGTGTCTACTGCTTCTCTGGCTAATATCGGCGGGGCTGCTTCGGCTCCCATCGTAGCTTCGGCCTATAATGAATCCTATGCGGGCATCGGGGTCCTGATGGGTGTCTTAGGGGCCGCTGTAGGGAATTTTGCCGGACTGATCTGTGGATATGTTTTGAAAATGATGGCGTAATTGGTATAATAAAGGGGTTGTGGCATGTGATAACCACACACGTGCCACAACCCCTCTTTCGGCTCGAGACCCGAGACTCGAGACTCGAGAGCGGAGTGTTGCACAGGACGTGCAACACCCTCACAATCACCCCAAAGGAGCACAGACACATGGACAAACGTACCCTTTACATCACCGGGGAAGCCCGGACCAATATGGACAATGCCATTACCAAGATCTATGGAGTGTTCTATATGGCTTTTGAAGTGGTGGAAGAGACCGGGGAAATCGTGGATGTGGACTGTAATGCCACCCTGAAGCTGACCAGGACGTTTATCCGGAAGCTGTTCCTCCACCATGGCATCCTGGAGGAATCTCTGTTCCTGGAACAGGAAGTGGAACAGCGGTATTTCGGCTCTTCCGGAAAGGCCATATTAGCCGCCTACCGGGATGCCCGGCAGCACTACCGGCAGATCGTAGGGAAATGAAGGGGGTGTTGCACATTGCTTGCAACACCCCCTTTTTTGAGTCTCGAGACCCGAGACTCGAGACCGAGCTGTTGCACCAAACGTGCAACAGCTCCTTCTATTACTGCACTAAAGTTCGGGAAAACTCTTTTATGTAACCTTTCTATCAATAAAGAACGAAAAAAATCCCATCCAAAAGAGCTAAAATCGAACGATAGAAAATTACCATATAAAAATATTCGAAAAAAGTCCATTTTCCTCTAGGCGATGGAAAAGTTTTGTGCTATAATAAACCACGTAATCGAAGACAAAAGGATACAGGTTTTGTAAAGGTAAGAGTAAACGGAACTTTCGGCAGCAGCCTGCTGTGGCTCCAGTCAAAGCCAAGTATTCAAAAAGAACTATCGAGGGGAAAGGGGTACATGATTATGTACGAAAAAGATTTGCTTTACGTGATTCAACCCAGCGAATTAACACCGGAAACCTTACGAGTCTTACTCAACCAACATCCTGAGATTAAATTTGTGTCCTTCATGGGCATTGACTTTGCAGGCAATGATACGGATGAAAAAGTTCCTATCAGCGCCCTGCTGGACGATATGGAAACCATGCTTTACAGCCATACGGCCCAGACCGACGGTTCTTCCGTAGTGCTGCCCGGAGTGGCTTCCCTGAACGATGCCCGGGTAGATATGGTGGCTGACCTGTCCGTGAAATGGTTCGTGGACTACAACCTGGACCACATCGATCCGGAAACCGGCAAATTGGTTGGGACCCTGCGTGTCCCCTGCTTCCTGAAGCACAACGGGGATTTCGTGGATTCCCGGTATCTGCTGAAGAGCACCCTGGAATATGTGGGAGATGAGATCCTGAAAGCCATGAAGGCAGAAGGCAAGGTCCCTGGACTGGCCTTCGATCCCGCCGACGTGGAAAAAATCACTTCCACCAGTGCTACGGAACTGGAATTCTGGGTCAAGACTCCTACGGAAGATGTTTCCACGGAAGCCCTGTCCTCCTCCCAGATCATGCAGGAACAATACTGGGCTCGTACCCGGGGCAATGTCCGGACGGCTTTGGAACAGGCTGTGGAACTGCTGGGCTATTATGGACTGGAACCGGAAATGGGCCACAAAGAAGTGGGCGGTGTCCGGGGCCAGCTGGATGCCAACGGCAATATGACCCATGTCAATGAACAGCTGGAAATCGACTGGAAATATTCCAACGGTCTCCAGGCAGCCGATAATGAGATCCTGGTCCGCACCCTGGTGAAAGAAGTCTTCCGCGCCAACGGTCTGGAAGTCTCCTTCCTGGCCAAACCCATCGTCGGGGTGGCTGGCAGCGGGGAACACACCCATGTAGGACTGGGCTGCATCACCAAAGACGGCAAGTTCTATAACCTGATGAGCCCGGCTGATATGACGAAAGACTTCCTGTCCGCCGTAGGGTATGGCGCCCTGATGGGGATCCTGAAGAACTATGAAGTCCTGAACCCCATCGTATCCTGCACCACTGACGCCTTCAAACGGCTGAAACCTGGGTTCGAAGCTCCGATCTGCATCGTGACCTCCCTGGGCAAAGCTCCGGATGATCCTTCCCGGAACCGTACCATCCTGGCGGGCCTGATCCGCGATCTGGACAACCCCAAAGCTACCCGGTTCGAAATGCGGGCTCCCAACCCCTTCACCAATACCTATATGGCTCTGGCTGGCTTCTACCTGGCTGCTCTGGACGGCATCAAAGCGGCCCTGGGTTCCGGCAAGACCACCGCTGAACTGTGTGCGGAACTGTCCAAGAAGGCTGGAGAAGAAGGCTTCTATCTGGAAAAAAACAGACAGTATCGTTCGGAAAACGATGTATTCGAAGATTACACCGACGAAGAACGGGATAAATACTTCGGTGCTCCTCCTGCAACGGTATGGGAAAACTGCAAAGCCTTTGCAAAGTATCCGGAAAAAGTTGCCGTACTCACTGCCGGCGATATCATCAAACCGGCCTACCTGGAATCCTTCAAGACCGGTGCCCTGATCCGTTGGCAGACGGAACTGCTGAAACATACCATCCCCGACTACCGGACGAAAGTGGCCGCTATGAAACCGGTGGCCAGCGAAAGCAGCACTGCCTGGGATGACGGCATGTGGCAGAGAGTCCAGGAACTGCGGGTCCTGATCGCCAAAGATACGGATACCAGCACCAGCCTGTTCACCCAGATCGGCAAGGCTTTTGCCGATGGAGACTTCGACAAGGCTTCCGACCTGCAGAAGACCCTGGATGCCAAGATGGAAGAACTGGAAGGCCTGTATACGGACTATAAGAACAATATCCTGTAAGAGATACGGAAAGGAGGCTGCTGCGCTGTGCAACGCAAGACCTTTGGTCTCCTGCTGGCGCTCCTGCTTCTTGTCCTGATGCCCCTGACTGGAAAGGCTGCCGCCGTGAAACCGGTGGCAGTCTTCGGGTCTAAGGGTCAAAAAGTGGAAGAAGTACAAGCTATGCTGTCTAAATTGAAGTACTATACGGGCGACATAGATGGAGAGTTCGGAAAAGGGACGCAGACTGCCGTAAAGAAATTCCAACAGAGGAATCGCAAACCACAGACCGGGGAAGTGACCTGGTCCATCTACAATTTGATGAGCAAACAGAGCGGCCTGAGCTTTGGTCGTTTCCGGAAGACCTGGATCATGGAAGCTACGGGATACAGCCCGTCGGATCCGGGAGTCACAGGGGTCACTTATACGGGTGCCATGATGCGCCGAGGTGTGGTGGCGGTGGATCCGGTGATCATCCCTCTGGGCACAAGGATGTACATAATGGGCTATGGCGAAGGATTTGCCTGCGATATCGGTTCAGCCATCAAGGGCAATAAGATCGACTTAGCATTTGATAACCGCGGACAGGCGCTGGAATGGGGCCGTCGGCGGGTACGTGTGTATATACTCTAATTTACAGGAATCGTGGAATAAGGAAGAGGAGTGAAGGCTTTGCTGACAGCAGAAGAAATCCCAGGATGGATGGTCCGGAAATTTGAAGAGAATTCGTTCATGAAGCTGGCGGACGTGAAACTGGAAAAAGTAGAATGTGGATACTGTGAACTGAGTATGGATGCCGATCCAGAACATAAGCACGGCAACCGGTACGGGGTGATCCACGGGGGAGCGCTCTTTACCCTGGCGGATACGGCCATGGGGGCTGTGGGCTACAGCATCGGCTGCAAAGTGGTCACCCTTTCCAGTTCCATCAACTTCCTGAGCAATACCAGTGCAAAAGAAAAAGTATGGGCCAAGGCTTCGCTGGTCCATGCCGGACGTTCTACGGTGGTGACCCGGGTCATGATCTATGACCATACAGGGAAAGAGATGGCTGACGTGACGGGGACCATGTTTGTCATCGGCCATTTTGACGAAATTCCTAAAAAGTGGTAAAATATTCCTACATTTAGGCTTAAAATCGAGAATAAAACCATAAAACAGGAGGAACCTTATGGATTTCGCATTAACCGATGAACAGCTGGATTTACAGGCGATGGTGAAGGATTTCGTGGATAAGGAAATCGTTCCCTATACGGAAGAAATGGACCGGGAGAACCATGCCAGACCGGAGATCTTCCAAAAGGCAGGGGATATGGGCCTGCTGAACCTGGTTGTTCCGGAAGAATATGGCGGCCCTGGTCTGGACAGCATCACCATTGCTACCATCTATGAAGAACTGGGCAAGGGCTGTGCCGGTATCGCTACGTCTATTGCGGCCAATGCCCTGGCTTCCTATCCCATCCTGCTGGCCGGCAACGAGGAGCAGAAAAAATACCAGTGCGACCTGCTGAATGCTGGCAAACTGGCTGCTTTTGCCCTGACGGAACCGGGAGCCGGCTCCGATGCAGGGGCCGTGGCCACCAAGGCCGTCAAAGACGGGGACCACTATGTGCTGAACGGCAATAAAGTCTTCATCACCAATGGGGGCATCGCCGACAGCTTCCTGGTATTTGCCAACACCCGGAAAACTGGCGGGATCCGCGGGCTGACTGCATTCATCGTCCCCAAAGATACGCCGGGCTTCAGCGTAGGCCGGAAAGAAGACAAGATGGGGATCCGTCCCTCCAATACATGTGAACTGATCCTGGAAGATGTGGTGGTTCCGGAATCTATGCGGGTAGGCCGGGAAGGACAGGGCTTCCGCATCGCCATGAATACCCTGGACAGCGCCCGTCCTTTCGTGGCGGCTGTGGCTGTGGGGCTGGCGCAGTCCTGCCTGGATATCGCAGCCCATTATGCCCGGGAAAGAAGACAGTTCGGCCAGCCCATCGCCTCCTTCCAGATGGTCCAAGCTATGATCGCTGATATGGCTATGAAAGTAGAGACCGCTCGGCTGATGGTCCACAAAGCCTGCTGGATGCGGGACCAGGGCGTGGAATTCGGCAAAGAAGCAGCCATGAGCAAATGCTTTGCTTCCGATGTGGCGATGGAAGTGGCTACCGATGCAGTCCAGATCATGGGCGGTTACGGCTATATGAAAGATTATCCCATGGAAAAGAAGATGCGGGATGCCAAGATCCTCCAGATTTACGAAGGCACCAACCAGATCCAGCGGATGGTCATTGCCAACAAGATTTTGTATTGATGAAAAGGGGCTGTTGCATGCGCAACAGCCCCTTTTTGAGGTCTCGGGTCTCGAGTCGTGAGTCGCGGGCTTGTTGGTGCAAGCCCGAAGATTCGGTTTCGCTGCTTTCAGCCGATTTTGTCGTACTATCCTATAGAAAAATACAGAACGGCTTGAACGTCCAGGCTCGCGACCCGTGACCCGCAGCTCGCGATCGGGGGTGTGAATTTTTTCACACCCCCTTTCTGCTTTAATTTTCAGAATACCGCGGTTGTCAAGGCAGAAAAAATAGCATATAATGTTCTATGTATACAAAAAGCGGCATCTCCGCCTTTGGAGGCCAATAGAAGGATATAGGAGAGAAAAACAAATGATCAGTGCTGGATTGTTAGCCGAAGCGAAAGAAACGGTAAGGGATTTGAGCGTTCGAGAATTGATCGAAGAAGCCATCCGCAATGGGGAAGGGACTTTTTCGGACAGGGGCGCTCTGCGGGTGACCACCGGGACCCATACGGGCCGTTCTCCCAAGGATAAATTCATTGTGGATACTCCGCTGACCCATGATGTGGTGAACTGGAACAACAATCAGCCCTGCAGCCAGGAGACCTTTGACCGGTTGTATGCCAAGTGCGAACAATACATCAAGACCCATCGGGTCTACGTAAAGAATGTGAAGGCCGGAGCTGACCCCAAGTACCAGATCCGAGTGAAGTTTATCAACGAGATGGCCTGGCAGACGGTATTTGTCAGCCAGCTGTTCATCAAGACCGATGAACCCAGCACGGTCCAGGAAGATTTCACGGTGATCTCCCTGCCCAGTGTGGAAGCGGATCCGGCTGTGGATCACACAAATTCGGAAACCTTCATCATCCTGAATTTCGATAAAAAAGTTGTCTTGATCGGTGGCGGTATGTACGCCGGAGAACTGAAGAAATCCATCTTCTCCGTCATGAATTATCTGCTGCCGCTCCAGGATATCCTGACCATGCACTGCTCCTGCAACGAAGGCAAGAAAGGGGACGTAGCTCTGTTCTTCGGTCTGTCCGGTACGGGCAAGACCACGCTGTCTGCCGATCCCCAGCGGGCATTGATCGGAGATGATGAACACGGCTGGGGAGACAACGGTGTATTCAACATCGAAGGCGGCTGCTATGCCAAGTGCATCGATCTGACGGAAGACAGTCAGCCGGAAATCTACCGGGCCGTCCGTTTCGGTGCCGTTATGGAAAATGTAGTGGTGGACCCCAAGGATGGGGTGCCTGATTTCTCCGACAGCAGCATCACGGAAAACACCCGGGTGGCCTATCCGTTGGACTATATTCCTAACGCCAAACTGCCCAGCATGGCCGGTCATCCCAAGAACATCATTTTCCTGACGGCCGATGCCTTCGGGGTGCTGCCTCCCATCTCCAAACTGACCAAGGAACAGGCCATGTACCATTATCTCACCGGCTATACCAGCAAAGTGGCTGGGACGGAGCGAGGGATCACGGAACCCCAGGCTACGTTCTCTACGGCTTTCGGAGCCCCTTTCCTGCCCCTGCCTCCGCTGACCTATGCCAAACTGTTGGGCGAACGGATCGCTGAGCATGACACCAATGTATACCTAGTGAACACTGGCTGGAGCGGCGGCCCTTACGGTGTGGGCAAACGGATGAAGCTGGCCTATACCCGCGCCATGATCCATGCCGCATTGGACGGAGAACTGGGGAAAGAAGGCTGGACCACCATGCCACTGTTCGGGGTCTCCATCCCCAAATCCTGCCCCAATGTACCCAGTAGTGTACTGAATCCCCGGAGCACCTGGGAAGACAAGGCTGCCTATGACGAGACGGCTCGGAAACTGGCACGGCTGTTCCAGGAGAACTTCAAGAAATTCCAGGGCGAAGTGACGGAAGATATCGCATCCGCTGGCCCGGTGGGGGAATAAGCGGTTTCTGCAGTGCAGAAACCAGTCACGGGCCGAGGGGCATGAGTCGCGGGCTTGTTGGTACAGCCCGGAGGGTGCTGCTTTTAAAATAAAAGGGTTTGGCAGTGCCTTCTTTGGGTGAGAAATCGAACGGAAATCTTGTACGTCCAGGCTCGCGACCAAAGGGGTGTTGCCATTATGCAACACCCCTTTTTTATGCTATAATTATAAATTGCAATGAACGGGAAGGCGGTGTATGTATGGCAGAAACTGTCTATTGCGCTGATGCAGAGGCTACGGAGGCACTGGGCCGGAAGTTAGGGCGCCTGTGCCGGGACGGGGATGTATTTCTCCTGGACGGGGACCTGGGAACGGGGAAGACCTGTCTGGCGACCGCGGCAGCCGTGGCACTGGGCGTGGATCCACAGGAAGTGACATCTCCCACTTTTTCGCTGATGAATGTCTACCATGGCAGCAGGCTGAACATCAAACATTTCGACCTGTACCGGATCAACTGGCCGGAGGAACTGGAAGATATCGGGTTTTCCGAATATGCCGGCGGTGACGGGGTGACGTTCATCGAGTGGGCGGAACTGTTCCCGGAATACATGCCGGAAGAGAATCTGGAATTGAAATTGACACGCCAGGGAGAGGGACGGCAGATCGAACTGTGCCCCCATGGCAGGCGGTATGAGGAATTGGCCCGGGCTCTCGTGGCTCCAAAGGGCTGGGAAGGTTGAAAACGTGCTGACATTGGGAATCGATACAGCGACCCGGGTTTGCTCCGTGGCCGTCTGTGACAACAAGAAAATCTTAGGGAGCCTGGAAGTGAATGTGGGGCTGACCCATTCGGAGGGGCTGGTGCCCCAGCTGGAAACCCTGCTGAAGCTGGCCCGGGTAGAAAAAAAACAGCTGGAGCTGATCGCCATAAGCCGGGGACCGGGTTCCTTTACGGGTCTGCGGATCGGCATGGCTACGGCGGAGGCTATGGCTTATGCTTTGGGTCTGCCCCTGGTGGCTGTGGATACCCTGAAGGCTATCGCCTATAATCTGCCGGTGGCAGGGGTACGGCTGGTACCCGTTCTGGATGCCCAGAAGGGCAATCTGTATGTGGGCAGCTACCGATGGGAAGAAGACCGCCTGGTGGAAAGTGGACCGGTGCGGATCGCGGCAGCCAAAGAACTGGCCGCACAGCTCCAAGAAGGGAAAGAACCGGCCATCCTCATGGGAGAATGCCATCGGGTGCCGGGTACGGAAAACTGTGACCGGGTCAGCCTGGCTCCGGAAAGCGCCCGTCTGCCCAGAGGCTCTTCGGTGGCCATCCTGGGCGCAGCCCAGTATGTACCGGGCGGGGATCTCCACAGCTATTTCGGTATGGACCCATTCTATATCCGTCGGTCGGAAGCGGAGGAATTATGGGAAAAGAGACATCCGGAAGGACGGTAAGGCCACTCATCCGGGAAGATCTGTCCTGGCTGCTGCCTTTGGACGCAGGTTCCTTCGCCGAAGCTTGGACGGAAGGGACCTGGGTGGAGGAATTGACGGGCCGGCTGAGCCATTATATCGCCCTGTTGGATCAGGGCCGGCCTGTGGCTTTCGGGGGCTTCTGGCTGGTGGCTGGAGAAGCCCAGGTCATGCGCCTGGCAGTGGACCCGAAACGGCGGGGGGAAAAGCTGGGACTGGCCCTCTTGGAAGCTATGCTGGCGGAAGCCGTCCGGCTGGAAGCGACAGAAATGACACTGGAAGTCCGGGAAGGGAATCTCCCTGCCCGCCGGACCTACGACCATGTGGGATTTGCGGAATGCGGGAGGCGTCCCGGGTACTATGGAGACAATGGGGAAGCGGCCATCTTGATGCGCCGTGACCTATGAATTGAGGAGATCATGACGGAAAAAGCAATCAATATCTTGGGAATCGAAAGCAGCTGTGACGAAACGGCTGCGGCAGTGGTGCGGAACGGACGGGAAGTGCTGTCCAATGTGGTATCCACCCAGATCCTGGTCCATCGGAAATTCGGAGGCGTGGTGCCGGAAATCGCTTCCCGGAAACATATCGAGCATGTGATGCCGGTGATCCATAAGGCGCTTACCGACGCGGCCATGACACTGCAGGACGTGGACGCCATCGCGGTCACCTATGGACCGGGACTGGTGGGGGCGCTCCTGGTGGGCCTCAGTGCTGCCAAAGGGCTGGCCCTGGGCAGCGGGAAACCGTTGATTGGGGTGAACCACCTGGAAGGCCATGTATTTGCCAATTTCCTGGCCGATCCGGACTTGCAGCCGCCCTTCCTGGCCCTGGTGGTCAGCGGGGGACATACTTCCCTTTTGGTGGTGGAAGATTACAATACCTTCCGGCTCCTGGGCCAGACCCGGGACGATGCGGCCGGAGAAGCGTTCGACAAGATCGCCCGGTTCATGGGGCTGCCCTATCCGGGAGGCCCGGAAATCGAACGGCTGGCCCAGACCGGCGATCCGGCGTCTGTAGATTTTCCCAGGCCGCTTTTATCCGGCTGTTTTGATTTCAGCTTCAGCGGCCTGAAAAGTGCCGTCATCAATTACCTCCATACAGAAGAACAGCGGAAAAACGGTTTCCGCCGAGAAGATGCAGCGGCCTCCTTCCAGCAGGCCATCGTGGATGTACTGGTGAAAAGGAGCCAGGAAGCCATCCGGGCTACAGGCCTGAAGAAAATCGTCCTGGCCGGAGGGGTTTCGGCCAACCGGCGTCTCCAGGAAGCGCTGGCAAAGGGGGCAAGGGAAGCCGGGGCGGAACTGGTCCATCCCACACCCATCCTCTGCACGGATAACGCGGTGATGATCGGGGTGAGGGGATATTACCAGTATCTGAACCATGATTTCGCCAGCTTGGATTTGAATGCGGATCCAAGCTTGAAGTTGGGGGAATGAAAAAGGGGGTGTTGCATGTGTGAGGTTTTCACACATGCAACAGCTTTCTTTTTTCTTCAGTTTTAAAATCTTCAATGGAAAATCGAAAAAAACATCTCGAATTCCCTAAAATTGGATACAACAATGTAAGCCGTCCATTTTGGCGGCTTTTTTCTTGCTCACTTTTT
>SFHH01000219.1 GCA_004555735.1 Acidaminococcus fermentans | reverse complement strand
CAAGCATAGCCGGACCTGAAACCGGATACATCACCCGATGGAGATTCTTTGGCATCCAATCCGAAAATTGGAAGTTCTTCACAATTTCCCGCTCATCTATATATTCGTCCCTGATCCGGCGGGCCAAGGACAGTTCATATCCCTCTGCGGCCGCCATCTGGAATACATCTTTGGCTGCTTCCGGATCCAAAAGGAGCATCTGTTCATAGACGGGCAGTGAATCCCCGGTGATTTCCAGGCAACGGCAGAAACCCTCCATCATCTCTTCCTGGGTGATCTTCCCCCCCTGCGAACCGTTCCAACAGATTTTTCCGCCGGCTGTCGGCCTTGTGGGTCTCAAAGTGGGTGGCCGGGATACTGCCCTGGTCTACCAGCATCCTGTGGATCAGGGCGAACAAGTCATACCGGCAGATCCCGCTGATGAAGTCCCATGCCATCTCCGGATAATCCCGCTGGCTGATCCGGTTCTCGATGAACCGCTGGAGCCGAGCAGAATAAGAATTGCCCGTGATGCTCCTGCCCAGAGAACTGAGGGCATCCTGAGCGGTGTTGAGCATCTGGGCTTTGATGGCTCCCTTCACCGCCCCGGTGATGCCAAAGCCCCCGCCCTGCCAGTTGGCCTTATTGGCCTGGGCTTCCACTGCCAGCTCATGCTGGTATGCCTCGATGGCTTCCTGATCCTCCTGCATGGCCTGGACCAGATCCGTTTTTTTCATCTTGTCTGCCAATTTGTTGCGAAGATCCTCTTTGGTGACATAATCGATGCCATATTCCAGGAGCAGATCCACTGCTTTTTCTAAAAAAGGATCACAGGATACCGTACAGTATTTCAGCAACCGAGAGGAAAATTCCACTGGATTGTCCACCGCATGTTCCTTCAGGTGGTCCTCCAATTCATCCTGGGCCCGGTCCGCCGCCCGCAGCCCTTCCCGGTTAAAATGCGCCCACAGTTGGTTGTACAGTGCCGTAGCCCGGGGAAGTTCCACCTGGTATTTCCCCAGCACCGTAAAATGGCTGCCAGGTACTTCCGGAAGGGTTTCCTGCTGGGCTGCCTCCGGCAGGGGATTTTCCGCAGCTGCAGGAGTTTCCTCCGGAGCCGCCGCGTCTACTGGAGCAGCGCTTTGCGGAAGGTCAGTGACCGATGGCTCCGGACTTTCCGGGACGGCCGTTCCCTCCTGTCCCAAGCCTTCTGGGATCTTCGCCCCGCAGTTGTAACAGAATCTGGCATTATCTGGCAGTTTGGTGCCGCAGTTCATACAAAACATCATATCATCCTTTCTCTCCGTGAACCGGGAACCTACAGCTGGATATGGTGGGCAGCAGCATTTTCATGGAGAGCCTGCATTTCTGTCAGGACCAGATTGGCCAGGTCCACATGGCGCTGTTCCTGGAGATAATCGTGATAATGGGAAGGCCGTCCGCCCCGTCCTGTATTCAGCATCCCTGGTACCACTTTGCCGTCCCCGTCAAAAGAATACTGGGCATAGATGGGGATCACATGGCTGGTCCCATCCCAGTATCCTGCTTTTTCATCATCTCCGGGTTTCTCGTCAAGGACCCGCATCTGGAAGATCACTGGGGGAAGATTCCCCGTACGATGGTTGATGAAATGATACAATTGGGTCGTAGCATCCACGAAAGCCTTTTGGTGATTTTTTCCATCGATGACCAGCAGGCGGCGTCCTTTACCCCCGATCACGCTCAGGCTGCCGTTGGGATCATGACCATAAGAAGTAGCCATCACCTTTCCTGGGAGGCCTTCCCGATCCAGGATTTCCTGTACGGCAGCAATGGAGTCCTTGGCATCCTGCTTATCAGCTGGTTTTTCCTTTGTTTCCTGTTTGGCTTCCTGGGCTGCTATGGCTGCAGCCTGGGAAGCTTCCTGGGCCTTCTGTTGCTGGAAATAAAAAGCTCCCCCGCCTAAAAGAATAAGGGCGATGAGTCCTCCTGCCAAGATCTTGTTCCTGGCGCCGGACGGGGATTTCCCTGCAGCCGGTGCAGAGGGCGATGTCCCCGCTATTGTTTTGTTCTTCATTTCCTGGACCTCTTTCCCGCAAAAAGGACAGAACCGATTCCCTGGCTCCAATTCCTTCCCGCAATGAGGACAAAATCTGATCATCCTTTCCA
>SFHH01000023.1 GCA_004555735.1 Acidaminococcus fermentans | reverse complement strand
GGTGAAACGGTTGAAGGCAGTGAACTGGTTCACATAGTCCCATACAGTCTGGTTGTTGGTATGGAAAATATGGGCGCCGTACTGGTGCACATGGATGCCTTCTACCGTTTTGGTATAAATGTTCCCGGCGATGTGATCCCGTTTATCGATGACCAGGACTTTTTTTCCAGCAGCTTTGGCTTTTTGGGCAAAGACGGCACCATACAGACCGGCACCAACGATCAAGTAATCATATTTTGACATGGGTTTTCTCCTTTTTTAATGGTCTCTCTTCACGATTTTTCCAATGAACTTTCTTTCCAAAAAATCTCTGATTTTCCGGGGCCAGTCGATCCGTTCCAAGAAACCCACCGGGACTTCCACTTTCTGCAGCTGCTGTTTCTCCAGCCACACATTCCAAAGTCTTTCGGCCAGGAAGCCAAAGACCCGTGCCTCGTAGCTGCTATAATCTTTCAGGTTGACGGAAGGCTCCAGCAGGAATAGGATATCGAATAGCCAGGTACAGTAGGCATTGAAACGCTTCTTATCCATGACGAACATATTCCAAAGATAGAGGCTCCTGCGGTCCATCACAGCTTCAAAAGCAGCCTTATAGGAGGGGTATTTTTGGGCAATGATCTGTTCCACCAGGTCCAGATCCCGTTTATGATGAGCATGTTCATACTGGCTACGGACGGATTCGATGTAATAATGGCGTTTTTCGGGAACGATTACATCGTATTCCTGAAGCAGCGCTTCATAATCTGCCTTATGGAAGATGGCGCTTTTCTTCTTTTCCAAGCTGTGGGATAAAGTCCTATGGCCGAAATAGCGTCGGTAATGGCACAGGCCCACCACATCGCAGGAAAGGTTCTTCCAGGCCCAGTACAGCCCGGTCAGTTCACAGTAATAAGGATTGTAACGGGAAATGTTATCCCCCGTGGCATCGGACTGGAAGCCCAGGGAGTCCTTCCCAGCTGCCCCCACTTGCAGAGGCAGATAAACTGGATCCCGGGGCATCCAGTATGTCTTATGCGTCGCAACAATGATCCGAATATCCATCTTCCCTGCTCGATGCCACCTATCCTTGAGATTTATCCATAACGTACATTATATATGATTTCCATAGGCCGGGCAAGTGAGCCGAGGTTCCAGATAATCAAGGGAAAATTCAACAGTTCAATACCGTCCCAATTTTACGCATCATCTCATATAAATTGATACAAGGTACTCCCATTCTTTTACAGATATCGGGAATCTTTACCTTTGTTGAATTCGATCCTGGCATTTTTTCAAAAGTTTCTACCGTATCGCCCCATGCTTTTGCAGCTGCTATAATCCATGGATCAGCTTTTGAAAGAAAAACTTGTTTATATCGATCTTTAAAATTCGGATTATTATACACCCGTTCGGCGATCTGCTTATAACATTCTAAGACCCTGGGATCGTTTTTTGCTTAAAAGATAAACTGTTCATGAGGTCTCTTTTCTAAATTTCTTACCCATTTCGTCAATTCTGTCAGCCATTTTTCGTATATGGGAAACATGCGGAGAATTTCTCCCTGGGTCTTTCTGGCATAAGAAAACGCCCATTCAAGGACTTTGGGATTCACAGTAACTTGCATGGGTGCTCACCTCACTTGAAAATACTGAAAATTTGAATTTATGACAGCTCTTGTTCTTTTCAGTATGGTAATATTTGTGTTCAAAATTGTCAACCTGGTGTGAAAGGACCTGCAGGCCGGGCAACACAGCTACACCGGCCTGGGTCAGTCCCTACGGCCTAGAATAAGAAGTCAGACGTCAGATTGCCCACGATAAGCAGGACGGACTTGCTGCTTAACCGTACAAAGCTGACGTCTGATGTCTCATGGCCCCTTGGGCCGTATCTGACTTCTTACCAAGTCCTTGCCCACTCTTTACTGTTCTTTCTTCCCTTTTCTCTTTTTTGCCGGGGCCATGACGGTTTTGGCCCAGCGGAAGAATTCCTGGGCATTATCCCAGAGGAAGTCGGCATCCAGCACCATGGTGATCAATTCGCTGCGGGTGAAGGGCTGATAATAATCGTTCTGGAAATCTTCATCATATAAGGCATCTCTCCCTGCTGCCGCATCCCGGAGAAAGGTCGTAAAGCCCTTGTACTGTGCCTTGACCTTTTCCAGTATGGCTTTGGCTTCCTCCCATTTGCCTTGGCGGAATTTCAAAAGAGCCAGGGGCATGGTGAAAAAGGCACTGTCTTCTTCCTCTTTATACTCCCGGATCAACTTCCGAACATTGAATTCGTCTTCCGTGTAGACATACAAGGCCATGAGCGTATAACGGACCCCCAGGTTGTCATTCCGGTTCAGTTTGAGCATTTCCTTGGCAACAGCAATAGCCTGCTGGATCATATAGCTGTTGGAAAGGATGGTTAGATAAAACTGCAGGACCCGCATATAAGGCCGTGTTTCCAGGACCATATAAAAATCCCCCATGGATTCTTTGTACAGTTTCCGTTCCTTCAGGTCTTCCTTGCCCAAGGCCAGGAGTTCCTGGACTTCGGGAATGTATTCCCAGAAGGATTTCTTTTCCAGCAGCAGGAGCCGCATCAGCACATCCAGATTCTTGGGTTCCAGTTCTTTGGCTTTTTCCAGGCATTCCCGCTGGGCCTTCTTTGTATGTTGCTGTTCGGACAGTTCCAGCCAGTCGTAAACGCTTTTGGCGGTCGCTTTGGACAAAGGGGGTGCATCATCCAAACCAGCATTGTACTGTTCCATGAATTCCTGGAACAGTTTTTCCAGCTGTTCATCAGATTCCAAGGCCCCTCCCGTCTTGTCCTGGACGAATTGATAGAACTGCGAAATGACATTTTCAGAAAGTGTGCTCATTGTTTTTTCCTCCCTGTAAGTATAAAGAAGTCAGACCGGCCCTTCGGGCCTTTCAGAAGTCAGACGTCAGCTTGTTGGCTACAAATCGATTGTTACAGCAGCTTCGTCAGACATTCTAGCCATTTGGTTAAATCACATTCTATTCATAAATATCTTTTTGAATCAAAGACGTCAGCATTTTTCGTACTTCTTCTGCCAATTCCATTAAGGGTACTGACTTTTCATGGGGTAGATATTCCAATTCCTGGCAGACCAGTAATTGTGCATGAAGTTCATTAACAGATCCTCTTGCCACTCCTAAAAAATACCGTGTTTCCCGACTTGTTACCCGCCCGGAACCTTCAGCAATATTGGAGATAATGGAAATAGCTGCACGGCGCATTTGATCTGATAATGAATAAATTTCTTCTTTAGGCAATTCTTTTACAATTTTATATGTACCAATTGTCAATTGTTTAGCTTTATCCCATACAATCATCTTTTGAAAGTTCATAGCTGCATCCCCTTGTTGTGTATTTGAGAGAAAAAAGTCAGACCGTCCCTTCGGGCCTTTCAGATATTAGAAGTCAGCTTGGGGGCTATAAGCAAATCAGTCCTCTATCTAAGCTGTGCAGAACTGACGTCTGACGTCTCCAGGCCCCGTTAAGGGGCCGTGTCTGACTTCTTTCTAACGCCCCTCAGTACGCCCCTTTGTGCTGCAATACCACCCCAAACGTCCTCCACAGCAGCATGATGTCCAGCCATACGCCCCAGTTGCGGACATACCAGGAATCCATCTGGACCCGTTCGTCGTAGGTGGTGTCGCTGCGGCCGTTCACCTGCCACATGCCGGTGATGCCGGGATGGACCATGTAGAAGTCCTTGATATACGGGCCATATTTGGGGATTTCAGCAGTGACGATGGGGCGGGGGCCAACCAGGCTCATCTGGCCGACGAGTACATTGAACAGCTGGGGCAGTTCGTCCAGGCTGGTCTTTCGCAGCACCCGTCCTACTCTTGTCACCCGGGGATCGTCCTTCAGCTTGAATTCGGCCTCCCATTCCTTCTTTGCTTCAGGGTTTGCCGCCAGATATTCTTTCAGCTTTTTGTCCGCATCCACGCACATGGTGCGGAATTTCAGACAGGGGAACAGCTTCCCGGCCTTACCGATCCGCTGGTGAGCGAAGATCACCGGGCCCCGGGAATCCAGCTTGATCAGGATGGCCAAAAGCAGGAAAATGGGGCTCAGGACAAGGAGCCCGATGGTGGTGAGCACCAGGTCAAAGACCCTCTTGATAAAGCGGTTGTAGGGACGGGCCAGGTTGTTTTTCAGGCTCATGAACATCAGCCGTTCGTTGAACAGGGAATCCACTTCGATGCCATTGACGGGCAACCCGATCAGATCGGGCACAAAAGAAAGATTCCGCACATGGGGCTGAATTACGTGAATCAGCTGGTTCAGTTTTTCCGGGGAAAGGCCGGGAGCTGCAATGCAGACATCCTGGACCTGGGTTCTTTCGATCACATCCACTGCCTGGCTGAAGGTGCCCAGGTATGGCAGATTTCCCACATTTGCTTTTTGTGGGCCGGCGTCATCCACGTAGCCGATGACGTTGAAGTTAAGCCCCACATCATCCCGGATGCCCTGGAGCACCAGACTGGCGGTCTTCCCGGCACCCACTAGGAGCACTGGGACGCTCCCCACCCCAGCCCAGTTCAGGAGATGGGCAAAAAGGTAACGGGACAGCGTCACCAGGACAATGGAAAAGATCCACAAAAAGCCTACAAAGAGCCGAGAGGTACTGGCGGAAATATGGGACAGGTAAACGAAGACCACGATGGCCCCGCTTGCATAAGTACAGCCCCGGCAGATGCATTCCATCAGCTTCCAGTACCCCAGATGCCTGGTGTAGATGCCCCCCTGGCGTAAGAACAGCAAAAAAATCAGAGGGAAGGCGACCCACAGGTTCAGCCAGGGCATGTGGAAATGGGAATTGCCGGCAAGCAGCCCCCGCAGCTGCCAGGCAAAGAACTCGGAAACCAGGATCATCAGCCAGTCGGTTATGGTATAAAGGGTGGGCAGAAAGTAGTTTAGATGATGATGGATGAAGGAATCGGGATGATTTTCCCGAAAAGCAGTGTCAGCCATGAATAAACTCCTTTTTTGCAGTAATTCTCAGTTTCTCGTATTATTTTATTATACTGTAAAATAAAGGCAAATTGAAGCTCTTATACAAAAATGGCAAGAGCCTGTCCCAGCCATCCCCCTGTGAACGAGAAAATCTGTTTAGGAAAAGAAAGCCTTTACCCATGCGATGGGGAAAGGGCTACAAGAAATAAGTGGAACAGCATCTACCGGAGGGCTGCCCTCGCCTTTTTTCCCACTTTCCTGTATAATAGAAAAAATAGAGTCAGGAAAAATCGGAGGCTGTGAATCATGGAAGAACTGGATACCATCATCAAATCGATCAGGGACAATCTGTCAGGAGACTCCCAGAAGGATATCAAATATCTCCAAGGCTGCATCGAGCTGTACCGGGACCATCCCCTGCACCGGGAGATCAGCCGTGCCTGCAGCCAGCTGCTGTACAAGCTGCTGCCGGAAGAAAGCCGGCAGCATTTCGCCGATATGTTCAGCCAGGCATTTGAAAAATTCCGGGCAGACCTGGAGGGAGCCCGGAAGTGCACGGCTGCCCAGGATTTCGAGGGAGCCCGGAAATTCTTGGAACCCCATCTCCAGGAAGCAGAACATTCGGCTCTTTTCCAGCCTGATTCGGAAGTAGAATTCCGTTCCTTTGCGGAGCCCATGGAAAGGGTACTGTACCAGCAGTTCTGCCAGCCCAAAAAGACGGTCCAGCAGGCGCCTTTCCCCTTCCATCTGCTGTACTTGACTTTGGGGGAACTGGAACTGGCCCAAAACCGGAGGAAGGCTGCCCAAAAAGCTTTGGAAAAAGGACTGAAATGGGACCCGGTCAGTGCTCCGGTACGAGCCTGTTATCTGGCAGTGCTGAAAGCCGGAGAGGATTGGGAAAGCTTCGGCCGAGTGAACCGGGAGAGCTTCCGCATGGCCTTCCGCCCTGCTGATCTGGCCCTGTGCTACCAAAATGAAGGGACCCGACTGCTCCAGGGAGAAGATTGGCAGGGGGCCCGGTATGCCTTCCTGTTGAGCTTGAACTATGGGGAAACAGAAACGGTGACAGCCCAGCTGGAAACCATTGCCCAGCATCTAGGAAAAGACCTGGCTCCCGCCTCTCGAGAAGAATTGACGGCCTTTGCTGCAAAAGAAGGGATCCCCCTGGGACCGAATATGGAGATCCTCCGGCTGGCTGCCGGCGGAGCCCAGGCCTGCCACCAGGCGGGAAGAGAACAGGAAGCGGAGTATTATCTGGATGTGATCCGGCCCTTCCTATCAGAAAAGGATATGGAAGAATTGAAGAAGAAGTTGGGATATTAAAAAAGGTGCCTGCGGGCACCTTTTTTGTCACTGGTCACATGTCCATAGTCACTGGCCATTGGAAATCAATTTATCTTATCAAATTGATTTTGAAATTTAAAAACCTGGGATCGGATTCTACGGGCATTCTTAACTTAGGAGCCAGCAAGGCTGGCTTCCACCGGCGTATGACGTATGACGATCTTTTACCCCATTCTCACAATCCTCTGCCCTTCCATCATCCGGGAAAACCGGTGGGAGATGCTCAGTACGGTACGTCCCTGGCTGGCCCGTTCCAGGGCCTCCAGCACCACTTCTTCCGTGTGGCTGTCCAGGTTGGCGGTGATTTCATCCAATAACAGCAGCTGGGGTTCCTTTGCTACCGCCCGGGCAATGTTCAGCAGCTGGAGCTCCCCTTGGGAAAAGAACCCTTCCCTCATGGGAGTCTCCTTCCCCTGAGGCAGCCGTTCCACCGTTTCTTTCAGCTGCACCAGTTCCAGGGCCCGGTCCACCTGCGCGGGAGTCACCGAAGGGTCCCCCAGGGTCACCTGGTCCCCTACCGTGCCGGGTACAGCCGAGAATTCCTGCTCCACACAGCCGTACAGGCTCCGTTTCTCCAGGTCCGGGATGGTCCCCGCCCGCCGTCCTAACAGGCTCACGGTCCCCTGCCAAGGGGTATACATCCCCAGCAGCAGCTTGAACAAGGTGCTCTTCCCGCAGCCGCTGGGCCCCATCAGGATGGCTTGTTCCCCCGGTGCCAGGCTGCAGGAAAAGTCCTGCAAAATGGGTCGGGACGGATCATACCCGAAGGTCACATGGGAAAAGACCACCACCTTGTCCTGCACGGCGTCCGGCACAGGCTCCAGAGAGGCCGGTTCCTGTTCCGTTTCTCCCAGGAATTCCCCGATATGCTGGATCCCGGCCATAGCACTCTGGATGCTCTGGATCTCCATGCCGATGCTTTCCAGGGGACCGAAGATCTTCCCCACATAGGCGATCATCGCCACAGCGGACCCTACGGAAAGGCCGAACAGATCCGCCCAGGCCGGTCCCAGGGAGGCTCCCGTCATGATCACCCCCACCACCGCTGCCTGGGTCACCAGGATGATGGGAGAATAGATCCCGTCGAACACATTGGCCCGGTTGATGGCCCGGAAGCTGTCGGTGATCAGGGAATCGTACCGTTCCTCCATATACCGTTCCTTCCCCAGGGTGTGGATGGTCCGGATATTCCGGATGGTTTCCGGCACATGGCTGTTCACCCGGCCGACGGCCCGCCGGTTTTCCCGCTGGGCTGCCAAGGTCCCCTTCTGGAAATGCCGGGTGAGTACGAACAAGAGGGGCAGCAGCAGGCACAGGAGGCCGAACAGTCCCCGGCTCCGGCTCCACAGGATGCCCAGGATCCCCAGCAGCTTGCAGGCATCGGCCAGCATCCCCACGATCCCGTCAGAATACAGAGCGTCGATGGTATCTCCATCGTTGACGAACACCGAGGTGGTCTGCCCGCTGGGATGGCTGGTGAAATACTGGGCCGGCAGCCGATCCAATTTGGCGCACAGGGTGGACCGGAGTCCGTGGGTCACCTTTTGGCCGAACAGAGTGATGGCCCCGTTCTGGGCCGTTTCGCAGCAGTCCGCCAGCGCGATGAGCCCGATATACAGCAGCCCCAGCTGCCAGGAGATCCCCTGGCCTTCAGTCAGGTCGTCCACCGCCCGCTCCAGTACCAGGGGCGGCAAAAGAGAGGTCATCACCGAAAGGACCACCAAAACGGCCACCAAGGTACCGGTCCGGGGATGAGCCTGAAAGGTGCTCTTCACACTTTTCCATACAGGGTTTTCACTGTTCATCTAGGTCCACTCCTTCCTGCTGCAGCTGCACCAGCCGGGCATAGCCAGGTTCTTCCTGCAGCAGCTGCTCATGGGTGCCGAACCGTCCCCGGCCGTTTTCCAGGAACAATACCCCGGTGAATTCCGGGAAATGGGTGAGCCGGTGGGAAATCAGCAGGATCACCCGGTCCGGAAAAGCCTTCCTCATGGCTTCCAGGATCTTCGTCTCTCCCTTCCGGTCCACCGCCGCAAAGGGATCATCCAGTACTAACACGGACCGGGCATGGGCCAGGGTCCGGGCCAGGGCGATCCGGGCCTGCTGACCGCCGGAAAGCTGAGTGCCGCCACTCCCGACCGGGGTATCCGCTCCCTGGGGCATGGCGTCCACTTCTTCCTTCAGGTTGGTCATGGCCAGGAATCGATCCACCTCCACTGGGTCCCCCATCCGGATGTTTTCTCCGATGGAGGTACTCAACAGCTCTGGATCATGGCCCAGGTAGGAGATCAGGCTCCGGCGCTGGTGCCGGTCCAGGGCGGCAAAATCCTCTCCATTGCACCGGACGGAGCCGGTCCAGGGCACCTCGTCCAGGAACACCTTCCCCAAAAGACTCTTCCCGCAGGCCACCGGGCCTGTGATGCCGATGATATCCCCGGGACGGGCAGCAAAGGAAATCCCGGCAAGGACCTTCTCCTGGCCCGAGTAGCGGCAGGCCAGATCACGGACTTCCAGTTCCACCGGCCCCAGGGGCTGGTCCATTCCTTCCGACGCCGCCTGCTGGAGCAGGGGTTTGATCCGCTGCCAGGAAACCTGGGCTTTCTGGACCGCATTGAACAGCTTGGCCGCATGGCTGGTCTTCACTGCCAGTTTGGTGAAACAGGCCAGGAAGGTCGTGAAACTGGCGATATTCCACATTTCCCAGCCAGTGCCCTGGACGTTTTTCGCGCCGAACCAGAAGATCATCCCCGTGCCCGCCATAGCAATGGCATCGTACAAAGGCCCCAGGGACCCTTCAAAGATATTGGCCCTGGCACTGGCTTTTTCGTAGGCGGTGAGCTGGTTTTCGTAGTCGGCGTCCCGGACCTTTTCCTGGCCGTAGATCCGATAGGTGAGAGCATGGCTCACCCGGTCCAGGGTCAGGGTGTTCAGCCGGGCTTCCGCAGCCTTGTAGACCCCGTTGGCCTGGGCCACCTGTTTTTTCAGCCGATCGGCGATCCAATAGGCTGCCGGAGTGAACAGGGAAGCCAAAAGGGTCAGCCGCCAGTCGTAAGCCAGCAATAGGGACAGGTACACCACCATCACCACACCGGTGTCGAAGACTTCCGTGGTGAATTTCCGCATCCCTTCCGCACAGGCGTCCACGTCCCCCATGGCTTTCGTCATCAAGTTCCCCAGGTTCTCCTGCTGGAGGGCATGGGCATCCAGACGCACCAGGCTGTGGTACAAGGTGTGGCGCATGGTCCGGCTCACCCGGTTGGCAAACAGCCGCACGCTGTACCGCTTCCCCGCCCGGGAAAGCTGGACCAGGAAGATCACCCCCACATAGAGCGCCGCTAGACGGGCCATATCCACGGCCGCAGCCCTGCCCTGGGTAATGTCGTAGAGACACTGAGCCAGCTGCCCTTCGAAATAGGGCCCCGCTCCCATCCCCAAGTTATAGAGGATGCCGGTGACCGTCACCGCCACCAGCACGGCCTTCTCCTCTCTAAAATAGGAAAGGACATGGTCCGGCCGTCCCACCTCCCGGATTCTGCCTTCAAACATAAAAAAATGCCCCCCGTGCTGTATTCTCTCTATTAGTATACAGTACGGGAGAGCAGGAAAAGTTAAACTTTTTAAAAATAGCGCTGTGCAAATCTGACATCTTAAGGCCCGTCAGGGCCGTGTCTGACTTTTACTTCCTCACCGGCATCTTCTGATAGATACCCTGGAGCCGTTCCAGGGCTTCTTCCAGGGTCTCCCGGTTCTTGGCGAAGTGGAGCCGCATATACTGGGTGATGTTTTCATGGAAGAAAGCCGACCCGGGGACAGCCCCCACTCCCACATATTTGGCCAGATCCTCGCATAATTCCGTATCGCTGGCGTAGCCGAAATCCGAAATATCCACCATGATGTAATAGGCCCCCTGGGGTTCCGTGTGCCGCAGGCCGATATCCCGGAGTCCCTTGAGCATCAGATCCCGCCGGTCCGTGTACAGGTCCCGGAGCCAGGTGTAATACCCATCCCCGAACCGGAGCCCGGTCACCGCCGCTTCCTGGAGAGGGGATGCCGCTCCCACTGTCAAGTAATCATGGAATTTCCGGGCTTCTTCGATGACCTTCGGCGGAGCGATGATATACCCCAGCCGCCAACCGGTAATGGAATAGGTCTTGGACAGGGAACTACAGGACAGGGTCCGCTCCCACATCCGGGGCAGCGTAGAAAAATAGATGTGCTCATAGGGTTTGTAGACAATGTGTTCGTACACTTCATCGGTGATCACCCACACATCGTATTTTTCCGCCAGGTCCGCGATGGTCTGGAGCTCCTGCCGGGTGAATACCTTGCCGCAGGGGTTGGAGGGGTTGCAGAGGATCAGTGCCTTGGGATGCTGCCGGAAGGCCGCCTCCAGTACTTCCGGGTCGAACCGGTAGTCCGGGGGCACCAGCGGTACATAAATGGGCTCTGCCCCGCTGAGGATGGCACAGCCCCGTAGTTTTCATAGAAGGGGGAAAATACGATCACCTTGTCCCCCGGATCCGTCACCGTCATCACCGCCACCATCATGGCTTCCGTGCTGCCGCAGGTGGTGACAATCTCCGTTTCCGGGTCGATGTCCAGCCCAGTAAAATGCTTCTGTTTGGCCGCCAGGGCCTGACGGAAATTCGGGGCTCCCCAGGTCACCGCATATTGATGAGGTCCTGTGAAAGCCACCTGGCTCAGCCGTTCCTCCATTTCCTTCGGAGGATCCCAATCCGGGAACCCCTGGCTCAGGTTCACCGCCTGGTACTGCAAAGAGATCCGGGTCATCCGGCGGATCACTGAATCCGTAAAAGTCGCCGTCCGTGAAGATAAATCAGCCATATCTATCGTCCTTCCCTGGTTTAATTCCTAGTTGTGTAGTGATATTTAGTATACTCCCCCAGGAAAAAGGAGTCAATGGGGTTGGAGGACACATCCAGGGAACCGGTACCTTCTAATAGGCCTTATTTGATTTCCCCCACATCCAGGCTGATATCCAGGGCCTTTACGCTGTGGGTCAGGGCTCCGATGCTGATCACGTCCACTCCGGCGGCTGCAGCGGCTTCCAGGTTGTGCTCGTCGATGCCCCCGGACGCCTCCACTACAGCCCGGTGCTGGATCATTTCCACACATTCCTTCATGGCTTCCGGTGCCATGTTGTCCAGCATGATCACGTCGGCGCCCCCTTCCACTGCCTCCCTGGCCTGGGCCAGGCTTTCCACTTCGATCTCGATCTTGGTCATATGGCTGGCGTAGGCTTGGGCCCGGGCCAGGGCTTCCTTCACCCCGCCGGCTACGGCGATATGGTTGTCCTTGATCAGGATGGCGTCATAGAGGCCCAGCCGATGGTTATGGCCGCCCCCGGTACGCACTGCATATTTTTCCAGGAGCCGCAGCCCCGGCGTGGTCTTCCGGGTATCCACCACCCGGGTGCCGTAAGGACGGGCCAGTTCCGCCAGTCTGTGGGTCCGGGTGGCGATGCCGGACAGATGCTGGAGCAGGTTCAGGGCCAGGCGCTCCCCGGTCAGCACGCTCCGGGCGCAGCCGGTGATCCTGGCGATGAGGGTCCCCGGTTCCAGCGCCTCCCCGTCCTGGGCCAGGGCTTCAAAGGTCAGGCTGGGATCCAGCACCTGGAATACCTGCCGGGCCACGTCCACTCCGCACAGGATCCCTGTATCTTTGGCATGGATGATCCCCGTGGTCACCGCATCTGGAGGAAGCAGTGCTTCACTGGTCAGATCCCCGCTGCCGATATCTTCCGCCAGCCATTCCTCCAGCTGCTTAGCCAACATTCTGCTGTACATGGATACGGCCTCCTTCGTTTTCTTCGATGCTGTGATGCTTCCAGCAATCCCGGGGTTCTGGGAAATCCAGACGGTAATGAGCCCCCCGGCTCTCTTCTCGCCGGAGGGCCGCCTGGGCGATGAGCTGGGAAACCAAGATCTGGGCTTTCATATCCAGCTGATCGCTGTCGATGGCGGCTATGCCTCTATATTTTCGGCCGATCGCCTCCATGGCTTCTAGAGCCTTTTCGATAGAGTCCCGGTCCCGGGCGATGCCCAACTGGCGGCTCATGATGTCCTGGAGGGCTTTCCGGTCTGCAGCCAAAGTCTCCAGAGAGACGGTCCAGGGCTGGAGCCGAGACTCCCAGCTTCCTTCCGCCGCTGGCACTTCCTGCTCCGGAAGGTCCCTGCACAGAGCCTGGGCCGCTCTCCGGCCGAACACCAGTCCTTCCAGCAGGGAATTGCTGGCCAGACGGTTGGCTCCCTGGAGACCGGTACAGGCCGCTTCCCCGCAGGCATACAGATGGGCGATGCTGGTATGGCCCCAGGCATCGGTGCGGATGCCACCCATCATATAATGGGCCGCCGGCGCGATGGGGATCCGTTCCTTCCGCATATCCACTCCATATTCCCCCAGGGTCTGGAAAATCATAGGGAACTTCTCTTCTACTTTATCGATTCCCGTGGCATCCAGCAGCACATGGTCACTGCCGCAGCGCTTCATCTCTGTAGCGATGGCCCGGGCCACCACATCCCGGGGCGCCAGCTCCTTCATGGGATGGTACCCCGGCATGAACCGTTCTCCCTTAGTATTGTACAAAAGGGCTCCGGCTCCCCGGACCGCCTCCGAGACCAGGAAGCTGGGGCAGCCGGGAAGAGCCAGGGCCGTAGGATGGAACTGGACGAATTCCATATCCATCAATTCAGCCCCAGCCCGGTAGGCCAGGGCCAGTCCGCTGCCCACTGCCCCTTCGGGATTGGTGGTATGGGCAAAGAGACGGCCTACCCCGCCGGTAGCCAGTACCGTGCCCCGGGCCTGGATATGGATCATCTGCCCCTGATGAAGGGCCATAGCACCCCTGCAGATGCCGTCCTGCATCAAAAGGTCCGTTACATAGCAGTGCTCCAGGGTGCGGATCCGTTTTTCCCGGCCGGTGATCGCCCGGAGGGCCCGGGAGACTTCTGCCCCAGTACTGTCCCCGTTGGCATGGACGATCCGGTTCCGGCTGTGGCAGCCTTCCCGGCCCAAAGAGAGGGTACCATCGGGATTTTTATCGAACTGGGCTCCATGGTGGAGCAGATCCAGCACCGCCTGGGGCCCTTCCGTCACTACGATCTTTGCCATGGTTTCATCGGTGAGCCCGGCCCCCGCCACCAGGGTATCCTGATAATGGAGACAGGGATCATCATCTTTGCCCAGAGCCGCTGCGATGCCGCCTTGGGCTTTGGCCGTATTGCTGTCCTGGAGCTCATCCCGGACAGCCACCAGCACTTCCCGGCCCGCTTCCGCCAGGGACCAAGCCGTCTGGAGCCCGGCAGCTCCGGACCCGATCACCAGGATATCCGTCTGTATCACCGGCGCATCCGCCGTATCAAAACTCGTCCAATAGGTTTCCATGAGGAATCCTCCTTTGCTAAGGGGCTGCCGCTTGGGCAGCAGCCTGTCATATGTTATACGCCCTTTTCAAGGGCGGATATACGCTCGGGCCTTCGGCCCATTGCTTTTGGCGGGTACCAGGGCAAATGCCCGCGTACTCATTATCCGCCCTTTCCAAGGGCGGGGGACCAGCCGAAGGCTGGTGGTGGGTTAGCAGCGTCAGCTGCGTTTCCATTCAATGCCTGCGGAGCAGGCTTCCTCCGGCTATTGACAACTGATCATTGACAGCCAGTATCACTTCACTGCCAGCATCCGTTCCAGGGCCGTCCGGGCCTTTGTCCGGATCTCTTCCGGCACCACGATCCGGGGTTCCAGGGTCTCCAGGGACCGTTTCACCAGTTCCAGGGTGGTCTTTTTCATGTTGGGACACAGCAGATTGCCGCCGGCCATGTAGAACTTCTTGTGAGGGCATCTCCACGCCAGCTGGGTCAGCACACCGCATTCCGTGGCGATGATGAATTCTTCCTCCGGGCTCTGTTCCGCATAATGGACGATCCCCATGGTGCTGCCCACATAATCCGCCAGGGCCCGGACTTCCGGCCGACATTCCGGATGCATGAGCACTTTGGCCGCCGGGTGCTCTTTTTTGACCGCTGCCACTTCCTCCACGCTGAGAGCATAGTGGGTGGGACAGGCACCCCGCCAGGGCAGGATGGTGTGATGGGTCTTTTCGGCGGTAAAGGTGGCTAGGTTCTGATCCGGGACAAAGAGGATGGGTTCCTCTGCCGGCAGGCTTTCGATCACCTTCACAGCGTTGGAAGAAGTACAGCAGATCTCACTGAGGGCCTTGACGCTGGCCGGGGTATTCACATAAGAAACCACCTTGTATCCCGGATGCTCAGACAGGAATGCCTTGACCCGGGCTTCCAGGGTATCGTCGAACATCCGGCAGCCGGCATCGATGGCCGGCAGCAGGGTGATCTTATCAGGAGAAAGGATATTGGCCGTCTCTGCCATGAACCGGACCCCGCAGAATACGATCACATCCGCATCGGTCTGGGCGGCCTGCTGGGACAGGGCAAAGGAATCTCCGCAAAAATCGGCGATTTCCTGGATTTCCTCCGGCTGGTATACATGGGCTAAAATCACAGCATTCCGTTCTTTTTTCAGACGGGTGATGGCATCGAACAAGTCTTCCATAGATCAGGTCTCCTTTGGGGAAAAGGGGCTGCTGCACAGGCAGCATCCCCTTCAGTTTTGGGTACATTATACACGATTTTTCTTTTATTGTCATGTCAGTAGATGTCAATAGATAATGCAATGAATCCATTGTAGCCGATTTTGGAAGAAAGTGCAAGGATATCGCGAGTCGCGACTCACGACCTGTGACCTTTTCCATTAAAAAATGCTCCCTGGAGGGAGCATTTTATCCTTATGAACTTATTCCACCGTCACGCTCTTGGCCAGGTTCCGAGGTTTATCCACGTCGCAGCCTCTGGCCAGGGCCGCGTAATAAGCCAGCAGCTGCAGAGGGATGACAGCCAGGATGGGCGCCAGATCTTCATCGGCTTTGGGAATGATGATTACATTGTTGGCATGTTTGGCCAATTCCGTATCCCCTTCCATACCGATGCCGATCACGATGGCCCCCCGGGTCTTCACTTCCTGGAGGTTGCTGATGGTCTTGTCATAGATGTTGGACTGGGTAGCCAGGACGATCACCGGCACCCCTTCCGTGATAAGCGCCAGGGTCCCGTGCTTCAGTTCTCCTGCAGCATAAGCTTCCGCATGGATGTAGGAGATTTCCTTCAGCTTCAGTGCCCCTTCCAGAGCTACTGCATAATCCAGGCTCCGGCCCAGGAAGAAGGCGTCTTCCCGGTTGGCATAATTGGTGGCATAGACTTTGATCTGATCCACATGGTCCAGGATATCATGCATCTGTTCCGGTACCGCCAGGACGCTCTGGATCAATTCATGGAGCCGTTCATCGCTGATCTTCCCTTTGAGGTGGGACACATACATGCTCAGCAGCAGCATGACGATCAGCTGGGTGGTGTAGGCTTTGGTGGAAGCTACGGCGATTTCCGGTCCCGCATAGGTGTAGACCACCTGGTCGGCTTCCCGGGCGATGGAAGACCCTACTACATTGGTGACAGCCATGGTCTTAGCTCCCCGGCGCTTGGCTTCTTTCAGGGCTTCCAGGGTATCGCTGGTTTCCCCGGACTGGCTGATCACGATGCACAGGCAGCTTTCATCGATGATGGGATCCCGATACCGGAATTCCGAAGCGATATCCACTTCCACCGGGATCCGGGCCATCTTCTCGATATAGTATTTGCCCACGATGCCTGCATGGTAGGCAGTGCCGCAGGCTACGATGAAGATCTTCCGGATATCTTTCAGGGTCTCCGCAGTCCAGTTCAGTTCACTGAACACCACTTTGTCGCTATCCTTGTCCACCCGGCCCCGGAGGGTATCCCGGACGGCCTTGGGCTGTTCGTAGATCTCTTTCAGCATGAAATGTTCGAAGCCGCCTTTTTCTGCTGCTTCTGCATTCCAGGTGACCCGGAAGACTTTTTTGTCGAGTTTCTTTCCTTCCAGGTCTTTGACAGTGACCCGATCCGGTTCTACGATGGCCATTTCCCCATCGCTGAGGATATAGGTATCCCGGGTCTTGCTGATAATGGCCGGGATGTCGGAAGCGATATAGTTCTCGCCTTTGCCCAGGCCGATGACCAGCGGGTTATTCTTCTTGGCGCAGATCAGCTTGCTGGGATCCTTGGCGCAGAGGAACACCAGAGAATAAGACCCCCGGATGGTATGGAGCACCTTCCGGACCGTGCTTTCGAAATCTCCGTCCCACAGGTCCGCCATGAGATGGGCGACGATTTCCGTATCCGTTTCCGAACGGAAATGATGGCCCTTCTTCAGGAGATCCTGTTTCAGGGGCATGTAGTTCTCGATGATCCCGTTGTGGACCACGGCGAACTGGCCGCTTTCGTCCGTATGGGGATGGGCGTTGATATCGCTGGGTTTCCCATGGGTGGCCCAGCGGGTATGGCCGATGCCCACCGTGCCCGCCGGTTCATGGCCTACGATTTTCTGCCGCAGGGCATCCAGCCGGCCCACGCATTTTTCCACGTCGATCTTCCCGTCGTTGTAGACGGCGATGCCGGCAGAGTCATACCCTCTGTATTCTAATTTGCTCAGGCCTTCCATCAAAAAGGGAGTCGCCTGATGGCGTCCGATATATCCTACGATTCCGCACATAGTTGTGCCCTCCTGCGATTCTTTGTAGTTACCGTCTGCCGCCGCCCCTTCTGTATCCCCCTGTTGCCAGAGGGGTTTGTAGGACAGCTTACGGTCTGCAGCTTACCGAGAGGCATCCGCTGACGGCTCGATGGACCTCTTCCTCGTCGGCCAGGCCGGAGCCTGGCACCTGCGCTCTAAGATTTGCAGAAATCCCTTCAGCCCGCTCCCCCTCAAAAACGAGCGGCTCCCCAGTCCGGTATGCCCGGAGAGCATGTTCCTGCAGATACTTTATGATACTATGTTTTGGGCATGGGGTCAAGAAAAGGGGGTGTGAAAGAATTCACACCCCCTTTTTTTAGGTTCTATAATAAATGTTGGGGTCTTGTGGACATTCCTGTTCACAAGACCCCTTGTCTTACGATAAAATAAAGACATATCTAAGCTACATTTCACCTC
>SFHH01000022.1 GCA_004555735.1 Acidaminococcus fermentans | reverse complement strand
TCACGTAGCAGCAGCCTTCCTTTACATGGGGCATATCCATATTATCCAGATACTTGCAGGTCATATCGATAGCGGAATTGCCCATGTACTCGATGGAAGTAGGATCGATCCCGGCCTTCAGGATCTTATTAGGCAGGGCAAAGGCTTCCTTGTCCGTGTTGAACACGCAGACCATGTCGTTTGATCCATTTCTGTTTTCCCGAGAAATCAATGGCTGTTTGAACATTCCGTCTGCAAAAAAAGAAACCCCGAGAGCATGCTCTCGAGGTTTCTTTGAAGGGAAATGGATTTTTGACAAGGAATCAGCCTTGGACAGGTTTGTCGGCAATATCCAGTTCGCCCCGGTCCACTTTCTTGGCCCGTTTCCAGAACAGGCAGAAGGCGACGATGGCGAAGGCGATACCGATTGGGTAAGCCACGGAAGTGCTCATCTGCAGCCCTTCCTTAGCAACCAGGATGTAGGTGCTAGCTACGGCACTCATGAAGGTTGCCGGGATGATCGCGATCCAAGCATTGCCTTTATTGGCATACAGGTACATGGCACCGGACCAGAGCACCAGCATGGCCAGGGTCTGGTTGGTCCAGGAGAAGTATCTCCACAGGATGGTCACGTCCACCTGGGTCAGGATGCCGCCCACACCGATGATGGGCACAGCCAGTTTCAGGCGGGAAGCCAGGGTGTGCTGATCGATCTTGAACCAGTCGACCAAGGTATACCGGGCGGACCGGAAAGCGGTATCAGCAGAAGATACTGGGCAGGCGATGACGCCGACCATAGCAATGACGGTGCCCAGGTAGCCCATCAGACCGGAGCAGATGTCGTACACAACACCGCCGGCACCATGGTATTTCACAAAAGCTTCGCTCAAGCCGGGCGTACCATTGTAGAAAGAAACACCGGCAGCCGCCCAGATCAGAGCGATGATTCCTTCGCAGACCATGGCTCCGTAGAAGATCTTGTGGCAGTCCCGTTCACTCTTGATGCAGCGGGCCATGATCGGGGACTGGGTGGAATGAAATCCGGAAACAGCCCCGCAGGCTACAGTGATGAACATGATCGGCCAGATCGGGGTTCCTTTCGGATGCATATTGGTCAGAGCGATTTCAGGGATATGGTACCCATCCACAAACAGCATGGTCCCCACACCTACAGCCATGAAGATCAGGCAGAATCCGAAGAACGGATACAGTTTCCCGATGAGTTTATCTACTGGCAGGAAGGTAGCACAGAAATAATAGATCAGTAAGATGACCAGCCAGAAGTTGTAGCTCATGGGAGTGATCTTGGTCAGCAGGCCGGCAGGGCCCGTGGTGAAAGCAACACCAACCAGGATCAGCAGCACCACGGAGAACCCACGCATGATATGTCTCATGGTCGGCCCCAGGTATTTGCCGCACAGTTCAGAAATAGAAGCCCCATCGTTCCGTTCGGACAGCACGCCGGAGATGAAGTCATGGACACCGCCAGCAAAGACGGTACCGAAAGTGATCCACAGGAATACAGCAGGACCCCACATAGCACCAGCCAAGGCACCGAAGATAGGCCCCAGACCTGCGATGTTCAGCAGCTGGATCAAGAAAACCCGCCAGTTTTCCATAGGTACGTAGTCAACCCCATCTTCCAGACGATAGGCAGGAGTCTTTCTGTCATCGATCGGAGGACGGAAGCAGCTTTCTACGTATCCGCCATAGATGAAATAACCACCAATTAAGATAGCAAGACACACAAAGAAGCTAATCATTGAATAAACCCCCTTCTGCGGACCCCTTCAATCCGCAAGTTTCACTGTCGGGTCCATTATAATCCTTCTCCAACAAAAAATCCATATGAATTGTGGTAATTCTGTGTATATTTACTAAATTACGTTAAATAAGGAGGAAGGTGTATCACCCTCCCCCTTATAAGAAACAACTGTCGGTTTATCAGTAGACACAGACAGTACTTATTTTTTCAGACCCCAGCTGCTAAGGACATGGAGACCGTCCGCTTCCGGTACCAGCCCGGTGAGCCGCACCAGGTCGAAGAGATTGAAGCCTTTCACCTTCAGCTGGGCCAGCCGGCTCTTCTTGATCACTTCCGTAAAGTCCACGGTCAGGCTCTTGTCGCTGAAAGTACAGATCAGGTCGTCCCGGTTCACCACCGTCATATTGAAGATGGCATTCACCAGGCTCATGATGATCCGGGTCCCCAGGAGGCGCACCAGCAGTTCGCCCAGCTTGTTGTCTGCGATGGAGAAATCGTGGATCCGGAACCGGGCATAGGAGGCCGTGTTGTTCAGGGCCAGGGCTTCGATTTCCACATCCGCCGTCAGGGAGCCGTATTTTTCATGGTCCACCGTGACTGCCAGCTGGTTCTCACCCTGGTACCGACATTCCCGGAATTGGAATTCACTGTCCTTCATGGCTTCTCCCAATCCCTTGGCCAGATCGGTGTAAGGGATCACCAGTTCTCCCCGGCGCAGCTGCTCGAAGGTCTGGGCATTCACCCAGCGGCTCACCGCTTCCTTGAAGGGAGCCACCAGCACATTGAAATCGTCCACATAGGTGCCCATGTTCTCCGCCACTTCGCCCAGACGGCCGGCGGCTTCATCCGCCTTGCCCTTCAGTTTGTCGAAGAGCGGTTTCGCCTTCTCTGCCACTTTTTTCCGTTCATCCCCCAAGGGCAGGTTTTTGTCCTTATTCTTGGTGAATTCCCGGAATCTTTCCATGCCCTCCTTCCGGGCCTGTTCGTACATTTCCTTGAACTGGCTCAGATCATCAGGCCGGCCTGCATCCAGCCAGGCATTGGCCGCTTTCCCCACTGCATAGGTGATACCTACGGCCATGGGGACCTGGAGGGGCGGGAAGGGGATGAAAGTGAACACGGTCTGCCCCACGAAGGAAGCCCCCAGGGAACCGATCAGCCCGGCAATGGCACCGGTTTCCAGTTCCACCCCCCGGAGGTCGCAGAGGCGGGTGATCATGTAGACTTCATTGGCCATCAGGGCCAGGCTGCCCAGGAAGGGCGTCATGACAATGACACTGGCCCGAGCCGCTCCCCAGCGGATGATCCGTTCCGATTCCCGGGCGATATCCTCTGGTCCCAGGTTCTCTTCCGTATCCTCCGCTCCGTCCATAGGACGGACTTCGGCTTCGATTGTCTCCTGGTCCTGTTCCACAGCGTCCCGTTTATCCATTTCTTCTGTCATAAAGATCCCTCCAGTCATTGTCCACAGCACATGCTTTGCGGATATCCATCTTTCTACCGTAAGTATAGCATATTTCCCCCACCCCGTCAGGCTTTGGGGGAAGGTATCAGAAAAGTGTCACAAACGGCCGCTCAGTCCGGGATCACAGCCACCCGGCCGTCGGCGAACACCCCCCGGCAGCAGTCCGTATAGACTTCCACGAACGCATATCCCCCGTAAAGGGCCAGATTCCGCCCCTTGGCCAAGCCATCCGGCAGGGCTTCCCCCTGGTGGTAATGATGGAGGAACTCCAGCTGGTAATCCAGGGTATGCACATCATAGGTATCATCGATATAACACCTCGCCAGGACGCCTAGCAATTTCCCCAGGCACCGGACAGCCGGGAAATCCTTCCGGATCTCCTCTGACACCCGGGCTGCGAAGTGAGGGTCCAGCTTCCCTTCTCCCGCATCCAGTTTCCCCAATAAGTCCACATAGGCGGGCGTCCGGGTCTCCCGCAGGAGCCGGGCATTTTCCCCGGTGAGGGTCCCCGTTTCCGTATCTCCTCCTTGGGTCCGGAAATCCGTCCCGCTCCGGGCCAGGGCTTCCTGCCGTTTCTGCCTGCTCATGAACATGGCGATTCCCCCTTTCTCCGTACCAGCACTCTCCGTGCCAAGTTCCCTGTATGGGAAGGCAGTTTCTCTTCCCCGATGGGCCGTCCAGAAGCCGGTACCGCCCGTTCTTTCCCCCAGCTGCGGATCTGGTCGATCTTTTCCGGGCTGGTCTGGGAAAGGGGCACTACATTCTGGAAGGAGGACAAGATCTCGCTCCGGGTCAGATCATGGTCCGGTTCCGCCACCTTCCGGTAAGCCAATTCCCGCACAGCCGATTCCAGATCCGCCCCAGTGAACCCGTCGGTCAAGGTCACCAGCTGCCGGGCGAATCCCTCATTGGAATGGATGTCCACTTGAAGGTACCGCTGGAAATACAGCCGGAGGATATCCTCCCGTTCCTCTTCCGTGGGCAAGTCCACGAAGAACAGTTCATCGAACCGGCCACGGCGGAGGAGTTCCGAAGGCAGCCGGGATACATCGTTGGCCGTAGCCACCACGAACACCGCTTTCCGGCATTCCTGGAGCCAGAACAGGAATTGTCCCACCATCCGAGTGGAGACCCCGCCGTCGTTGGACGAACCGGCTCCTGCCAGGCCTTTTTCGATTTCGTCGATCCAAAGGATGCAGGGGGACACATTTTCCGCCGTAGCCAGAGCATCCCGCAGCTGCCGTTCCGACTGGCCCACATAGCTGCCTTGGACCGTAGCGAAATCCAGCCGATACAAGGGCAGCTCCCAGCTGGCGGCGATGGCCTTAGCAGACAGGGACTTTCCGCAACCCGGCACCCCTACCAGGAGGATGCCCCGGGGCGGTTGGAGATGGAGCCGGCGCATCAGTTCCTTCTTTTCCGGCTTGAGCAGGGCCTTCTTTTCCTCCAGCCAGTCCTGGAGGCCCTGGAGTCCACCCACTTCCTTCATGGTCGGGTCTACCTGGATCTTTTCCAGGCCGGAGATATTGGAGAACAGACGGTTCTTGGCATTCCGCACTTCCCCCATGTCCTCTTTGGTCACCTTTCCTTTAGCCAAAAGAGCCGACAGCACATTGGTGGCTTCGATCTGGCTCACCCCAGCCAGGGTGGCCGCCGCTTCCCGGATATCTCCTTCATCCCACTGGATCTCTACTTCATCTCGGTTCACATCCAGCTGGGAATGGATCAGCTGGACCATTTCCTCTTCATCGGGCATATCCAGGGTCACGATGAGTCCATGGCGCTGGAGATTGTTCCAGACTGGCCGGTGGCTGAGCACCACCAGGGTCCCGTACATCTCCGAAGCCAGGGAGACCAGGTCCAGCATCCGCTGGGATTCGCTGTTGTCCTCGCTGATATCCGGGATCTCCGTCAGGATCAGGGTCTGGTATTCTTTCTTTTCCTGGCGCATCTTCCCAATGAGGAAATCCCCCGCTCCCAGCACGGATTTGGCATTTTCTTCCACGCTCCGGTTGGTGCACAGTTCATAGACCCCTTTGCTCAGGGTGTGGGCAAAGAAGCTCTGTTGATCCAGCCAATGCTCCTGGTCCAATTCCAGGGCGATTTCCCGCAAAAGTTCCAGGGCCCGGGGCACTTCGATGGTCTGGAGCACGATGAAGGGAATCCGTGCTATGAGATACTGCCGCAGCAGCTGTTTGGCTTCCTTACGATTGCTCATGTCTTTCCTCCCATCGGTTCACCGGATACAGCTGCAGGAAATGCTGCAGCACCCCGCTGTGATTCTGGGCAGCCGAAGCTTCCAGGCTGGCCTGGACCCGGTCCGCCCCTTTCTGGATCTCTGCTGGGAACTGGTTCCGGAGGGATTCCGGCAGACAGGGCAGGGTGACGGCTGACTTCAGCTGTCCCAGGCCGTCCCGGAGCCCCCGGATCATCTGTTCGGCCTGATCCGGCGTCTGCATGGCCCCCTGGGCCTGGAATTCTCCCACCAGACGTTCGAACCGCTTTTCCATAGCGGCGTCCAGCCGGGCGGTGAACCGCTCCAATACGATCCTGAAACAGGGCAACTTCCCCGCCTGCATGGCAGGCAGCACTTCCCGGTCATCCTTCCCCTCTGCGAACCGTTCCAGCAGGGGGATCCATTCTCCGTAAATTTCCGGAGGTTTCATCATCCCTTATCCCCTCCCCGTACCGGCATCCGAGGCGGCATCAGGTCCCATGTCGGGAACCGGTGGCTCTGGCGTTTCTGCTGGTTTTCCTGCTGCGTCCCATCCGAGGACCCAAAAGGAGCAAAAGGGCTCCCGTTCTGTTCTTGTTCCATTTCCTGGTTCCTCCTTTAGATATGGCGGATCCGCCGCTTCTGTGTCATCTCTGCTTCTTTTTCCAGCTGGGCCAAGCGATCCCGGATCCCTTCCTGCTCCTGGGTATAGGCCCGGTAATGATCCCGGAAATCAGCAGTCTCCGCGCAGGACCCCCGGACCAGTTCTTCCAGGGACTGCCACAGCTGCGCCCGGTCCTGGGCGAACAGCCTGGCCAGGGGCCGCTTCTTCCAGTACTGCCAGAAAGCCAGGAGTCCCAGGAAGACCAGGAGGCCAAAGAGCGGAGCCTGGACATGGGGCAGGGCCAAGTGGAAAAGGGCCAAGATCACCATGGACCCCATCATGGCAAAGAAGAAGCTGAAGGATTTTTTCGCCATGAAGAAGGAAAAGATCCCCAGGCCCAAAGGAAAGAGCACACTGTGCTGCGCCATGAGCTTAGCTCCATTCCCGTATAGATACAGCCCGACCAGGGCCCAGGGCAGGGTGATTTTCAAAGCCGCTCGCCGCCAGTCTGCAGCCTGCTGTTCTGGTGCCAAAGCCGCATCCATATCCTGCTGGCACTGCCGGACCACCGCCGCCTCTTCCATCCCGTCCTGGATGTCACAGCTGAAGCAGTGGTCCTGCCGATGGAAGGAATAATTGAAATTATATCTGATGGACCCCGGTACCAGCCGGGCCGTTTCCCCGGTCACATCATCGAAGGCCTGATGCAGCCAGCGGGCCGAATGAGCCAAAAGGAACCGTTCCGCCTGGGGACTGGGCTGCCCCTCCTGCCCCTCTTCCGTCTGCCGGAGGGAAAAGGTCAGGAAATCGCTGAAGGTCCCTTTCCAGATAGCCGCTGGCAGCTGCAGGCACTCTGACCGGAGGAAATCTTCCAACAGTATCCGGCAGGCTCCCCTAGGCTCCTGCCAGGTTTCCGGCCGGCTCTGATGCCGGTCCAGGAACTGGCCCACCGGACGGGCCAGGAGCGCTCCCTGGAGGAGGGCTCCCGCCGTGGTCCCGGGCAGATTCCGGAGATACTGGTACTGATCCGTTTGGGGCAGGGAAATGGCCTTCCGCAGATCCCGGAAATACCGGCGCCACAGATCCACCTGGCGTCCTTCGGTCTCTGCCGACTGGGACAGGTCTTCCTCCCAGCCGGACAGCACCGTCTCCAGTTTCTTGTCTCCCCCCGGCGTCAAGGCCTTCCGGATCCAGAGTTCCAGCAGGAACCGGAAATCTCCGGTCACCTGGAGCTGGTTCTGGTTCCGGATGTACCGTTCCATCCACCGGTCTTCCATAGCACCCCTCTGCTGCCAGGCGGCCGTCAGCAGGAAGAAAAGAGAGGTCTTTTCCTCCTGGAGCCCCAAGGCCCGGTCCAGGGCCTTTTGGGCAGACCCCGGATCATCACAGAACCAGAAGACCAGGGCGGCCATGCTGTAACTGAGCCAGTCCTGGGAAGCCCGCACCACCCATTCCCGGGCCCGGGCCATCCATCCTTCGTCCGGGATCAGCCCCTGTTCCAGGTTCCGCAGCACTCCGATGTAATAATTGCTTGTCTTTTCTCCCCGGCAGGCTTTTCCTGCCCCCGGGGAAACCCCTTCTACCATACTGATCATTCCCCTGTATCTTGACTTGTCAATTCCTTTCCATTGTACAACAAAACGGGAGGGGTTGCACGTGTGAAAACCGCACACGTGCAACCCCCCTTCGTCATAGGTCAGACGTCATACACTTCATGACAGGCCTGTTGCACACGCAACAGCCCCCGGATGGCGGCCATGGAGACCGTCAATTGCGGCTGGCCACCAGCTTTTCCGTTTTGTTCTGTTTTACCGGCACCGTCAGCTTCTGCCCTGGCTGGATGGACCGCCGCAGGTCCAGGTGATTGGCTTTGGCGATCCGGTCGATGACTTCCCGGACATCTTCTTCCGGATGGGTGTACCGCCGGGCGATTCCCCACAGGCTGTCCCCCCGCATCACGATCACCTGTTCTGTATGATAACTGGTAGGTGCCGCCTCCATCTGCAGCACCCCATACCCGGAAACTCCAAACAAAAGCAATACCAGACCCAGTAAAACTTTTTTCATTTTCTCTCCCTCCATTCGAACTTTTGTTCGTTATTTGTATGATATCATCTTTTGTTCGTTTATGCAAGGGTTTTATGAATATATGTTCGTTTAGTCCCATCTTCTGCGCCTCTGGCTATAACCGTTCCCCCTCTGTTGGAATCCCGGAAAGTGGGCTATAATGGAGGGAAAAGAAAAGCAACGGAAGGAGCAATGGTATGTCGCTGATTTATTGCGTAGAAGACGATGAAAATATCCGGGAACTGGTCCGCTATGCGCTATGCAGCCAGAATTTCCAGGCAGAAGCCTTTCCCGACGGCCAGGCGTTCTGGAAAGCCCTGGAAGACAAAAAGCCCGACCTGGTCCTCCTGGATATCATGCTGCCGGGAGAAAACGGCCTGGACATCCTGAAAAAGCTCCGGGAACAGAGTGACACAGCGTCTCTTCCCATCATCCTGCTCACGGCCCGGACCAGTGAATACGACGTGGTCACCGGACTGGATGCCGGGGCGGACGATTATATCTCCAAACCCTTCGGGATCATGGAACTGCTGAGCCGGGTCAAGGCCGTCCTCCGCCGCGGGAGCCTCCAAAAGCCCCAGGACCAGGATATCCTGGTCTGCGGAGACATCACCCTGGACCTGAAGAAGCACCAAGTCACCACCTTGGGACAGCCCTGCGAACTCACCGTCAAAGAATTCGATCTGCTCCACTACCTGATGGCCAATGCTGGCATTGTCCTGAGCCGGGACCAGATCATGGAAGCAGTCTGGTCCTTCTCCTATGCAGGAGAGAGCCGCACCATCGACATGCACATCCGGAGCCTGCGGCAGAAGCTGGGGAAAGCCGGCCGGATCATCCAGACGGTCCGGGGCGTGGGCTACCGGATCCAGTAAAACAGGGAGCCTCCTATGAAAAAACAGATCTATCTCCATCTGTTCCTGGTGGGTCTGGCCTGTATCCTGGTCACCGCCCTGGTCTGTGCCTTTGCCTTCTGGCAGACGGCCAAACAGCAGACCCTGGCCGATCTCCGGCAGGTAGCCCAGGTCATGGGGACAGAAATGGAGCACTACAGCGATCCCTATGTCTTTCTCCAGCGTTCCAGCCGTTCTTCTTCCGATCTGCGCTTTACCTGGGTGGATCCCCATGGTACCGTGCTTTACGATTCCTACGAAGAGGCTTCCCGGATGCCCAACCACCGGGAACGGCCGGAGATCGCTGAAGCCCTGGGAGAAGGCCAGGGCAGTGATGCCCGCCGTTCCTCCACTCTCCAGGAAGTCACCCTATACGCTGCCCAGAGGCTCTCCAACGGCAGTGTGCTCCGGGTGGCCCGGACCCAGACGGAACTGTTCCGTCCCCTGGAAGCCCTGCTGCCCTGGTGGATCATTTCCCTTCTGCTCCTGATCCTCATCTGCCAGTTCACCGTGCGCCGGCTCACCCAAGGGCTCCTGGATCCGTTGGAACAGGCTACCCGGTATCTGTCCCAGATCGGACAGGGGGACACCTCGGAAGAAGAACGGCAGCTGTTCCATACCTCCTATCCGGAACTGATCCCCTTCCTGGCCACCATCGACCGCCAGGGGAAACAGCTGGACCAGAGCCTGCGGAACCTGGAACAGGAACGGAATACCATGAAACGGATCACCGACAGCCTGAAGGAAGGGGTCATCCTCCTAGACGACCAGATGCGGATCCAATGGATCAACGCCTGGGGCTTCCAGCTGCTCCAGCAGGAAGAACGCCCTACCGCCGGACGGCCCCGGCTCCTGGGGAAATTCCTCATGCCCTTCCTGCCGCCAGAAGCCCGGATCCCTCTGGACCAGCTCAAAGAGGGGCACCTGTGGAACCAGACCGTGAAATACCGGAGCCGCCAGTATCAACTGGCTCTCCAGCCATTGGATCCGCCCCAGGGACGGGCCACTCGGATGCTGATCATCCAGGATATCACGGAAGCCCGGGAACGGGAACAGCTGCGGAGGGACTTCACCGCCAACGTGACCCATGAGCTGAAGACTCCCCTGACTTCCATCAGCGGCTTTGCGGAATTGATGGCGGCCGGGCTGTACCAGAAGAAAGAAGATATTACCCATTTCGGACAGCTGATCCGGAAAGAAGCCGGCCGGCTGCTGGAAATGATCAACAGCATCATCTTCCTCTCCCGGATCGAAGAGATGCCTGCTGAGGCCCTCCAGGAAGAAGTACCCCTGGGCGGCCTGATCCAATCCGTGGTAGAATTCATGGAACCGGTCTGTCAGGACAAGCAGGTGACCATCCACTGCCAGCTCATCGAAGACAAAGTCCGGGGCAGCAGCAGCATGCTCCGGGAAATGGCCATGAACCTGATCGACAACGGAGTCAAGTACAACCGGCCTGGGGGCCATGTGTACGTGACCATGGAGCGGGCTGGGGACCAGGTGATCCTCACCGTGAAAGATACCGGCATCGGCATCCCGGAAGACGTCCAGGAACGGGTCTTCGAACGGTTCTACCGGGTGGAAGGGAGCCGGAGCAAGCAAAGCGGAGGCAGTGGCCTGGGCCTATCCATCGTGAAGCACATCGTAGAACAGCACCGGGGCAAGATCAGACTCACCAGCCGAGTGAATGAAGGGACCACCATAGAAGTCCAGCTGCCGGGAGTATGAAAATAGGGGGCTGCCGCTTATGCGACAGTCCCCTATTTGGGTCTCGAGTCCCGCGTCATGAGTCTCTGGCCGTTGGAAAGAACCCGTCCTGCGGCCAGGTTCTTTTGAAAGTGCAAAACCAGAATCGGGCTGGATAAAGAAACGATTGCCTTATCGTTGTCGAAACTGATTTTATACATTCTAAAATTTGCCTGCAAATTTTTCATTCGGCTCGAGACATGAGACTCAAGACTCGAGACCGGTGCGTCTCTGACGCACCTTACACGATCTTCCGCTCATAGGGCTCACTGCTGATCCCTTATCTTCCTACGCATCAAAGGTTTGATGCCTCCGGCTTCCAAGATTTTCATAGCCTGGGGCCCTAGTTTCTCGCAGGGATAGGTTTCCCCAGTTTCCTGCACCGTCACCTGATACTTTTCCAGGTCCAAGGTCAGGGTCATCCCATCTTTCACTTTATCCTTCAATCCTTTGCAGATAATGGGCAGGAGGCCGAGATTGATGGCATTCCGGAAAAAGATCCGGGCAAAAGAGTCTGCCAGTATGGCTTTGGCACCCATGTTCAGCAGCGCAATGGGAGCATGTTCCCGGGAAGATCCACAGCCGAAATTCCGGCCAGCAACTACCATACCTCCTTTGGGAAAATTGGCCGCGATGTTTTCGTCCACGCCGCACAGGCAGTGGCTGCCGATTTCTTGAGGGTCTACGATATCCAGATACCGCCCCGGATAGATTTGATCCGTATCGATATTGTCTCCCACTACGATGATTTTTCCCGTTACCTTTGTTTCCATCTTTGCTTCCTCCCTCACCTTACAGATACTTCCGAGGATCTGTGATATATCCGGTCACCATGCTGGCGGCCACTGTAGCCGGGCTGGCCAGGTACATCAGGGCATCCGTGGATCCCATCCGTCCCGGGAAATTCCGGTTGGTACTAGTGATGCATACCTCTCCGGCGGTCAGCATCCCTTCATGAGCTCCCAGGCAAGCTCCGCACCCAGGGGTGGAAATGGTCGCTCCAGCTTTGATCAGATCCTGGATATACCCTTTTTCCAGGCATTTCTGCATCACTTCATTGGAAGCCGGAATCACTACCAAGCGGGTATATTCCGGGATATGTCTTCCTTTCAGGATCTTGGCGGCAATGGCAATGTCTTCTTCCCGTCCCCCCGTGCAGGATCCGATATATCCTTGGTTCAGCTTCACCGGTCCCTGAGCCACTACACTGGAGAGAGAATGGACATTTTCCACACTGCTGGGGCAGGACAATTCCGGTTCCAATTGGGAAACATCGAAAGTATAGCTTTCGGCGTAAGTATACCCTGGATCAGTATACTGGACTTCAAAGGGGCGGACGGCACGGGCCTTTACATAATCCAAGACCGCTTGATTCGGCTGCATATAGGCGGTCTTGGCGCCCATTTCTACTGCCATATTGCAGATGGTCATCCGTCCAGCCACATTCAGGTTCTCTACATAGCTGCCAGTGAAATCAATGGCTTTGTACACAGCACCATCAGCCCGGATCTTCCCCAAGACGGCCAGGATCACATCCTTCGGGAATACCCCTTTGGGGGCTTCCCCTTCCAGCCGCACTTCGATGATTTCAGGGATCCGGAACCACAGTTCCCCCGTCATCAGGATGGTAGCCATATCCGTAGCCCCACATCCGGTCCCTACCGCACCAAAAGCACCATGGGTAGTCGTATGGCTGTCCGTAGCTACCACGATCATCCCAGGATAGATCAGCCCGGCTTCCGGCATCACCTGATGGCAGACCCCGCTGTTGGTATCAAAATGGTATTTCAGGTTGTTCTTCTGGGCAAATTCCCGCATTTCCTTGTGGTTCTGGGCACTCTTGATGGTAGGACAGGGAGCATAATGGTCGAAGACAAAAGCGCAGCGGGTATTGTCCCAGACCTTTTCCCCTCCCATCTCATAAAAAGAGTAGACCGTCTGCAGATACAGATCATTGATTTCTGCAAAGTCCACCTTGGCCATCACGATTTCACCGGTTTCTACCGTCTTTTTGCCGGCATTCTTTGCAAAGACTTTTTCAATGGCATGCATAATAGCTGTTCTCCTTTCAGCGGTTGGCCTCAATCATTTTTTCTAGTTCCTGGATGACAGTTTCCGGTTTTTCTTCCGGTACAAAATGCCCACAGCCTGGGATTCCATAACCAGTTACATGATTGGCCAGCTTCTTCCAGATACCCAATACATCCCAATACTTGCAGATATTTCCATTGGATCCCCACAAACAACAGATGGGGGTTTGAATGGTACGTCCCAAATCTGCCATATCCAGCTTCCAATCGATGGTGGCACTTGCCCGATAATCCTCGGCAATGGCATGGACTGTAGCCGGTTTAGAATAATACCGGATATACTCGCGTACGATATCTTCCGGGAATTGCTGCTTTCCAATAGTTCCCGGAATGGTTTTCTTGCGGATATTGCTGCGGATGAAATAGGCAGGTTCTGCACCCAAGAAAGTTTCTGGAAAAGGCTCCGGCTGAATATAAAAGAACCAGTGCCAATACTTCGTGGCGATTTCCCGGTCCGTCCTGTTATAAACATCAAGGGTAGGGATGATATCCAGCAATAGGCAGGATTTGATTTTCTCCGGATAGTCCAGCATCATACGGTGACATACACGCCCGCCACGGTCGTGTCCGGCAATATGGAATTTCTGATACCCCAATTTTTCCATGACAAATACCTGATCCCTAGCCATCGCCCTCTTGGAATATGTAGAATGGTCAGGCAATCCATGGGGCTTGCTGCTTTCTCCATAACCTCTCATATCCGGTATGACCACACGGTATCTCTCCGCCAGACGGGAGGCTACAGCATACCAAGTCAGATGGCTTTCCGGGTGCCCGTGCAGCAGCAATACAGCCTCATGCCCACTTCCCCCACACCAAGCATGGATTTTCACTTCCCCGGTATCGATGATCCGGTGTTCAAAACCTGCAAAATATTTCTCATTGATATCCATATTTTTCTCCTTATGATTTATTCTTGATTTCCTCTCTGTTGTTGCCAGCCTTCAAGCAGATTCTTTTTTTTCAGGCGGGAAAAAACAGAGGCGAAAGCAGAAACATGATGAGCAGTAATATGATGCTGAGTGGAATCCCTACTTTGACGAAATCTTTAAAGCGAAACCCTCCCTGCATGACGATTACGGTTGTCGGAGATGCCAGGGGCGTAGTAATGGCAATGGCTGTCCCAATAATGACCGGGACGCAAAAATAGAGTACATTGATATTCATTGCCATACCCAGCGAAAGTGCAATGGGGATGACAATGGCATTGGCCGCAGTGTTGCTCATGAATTGGGAAAGGAACCAGCCGACCAGACCCATTGCGACCATCATCATGGGAAGACTGGCCTCGCTGCCGCCCATCAACTGCAAGAACGCATGGGCAATGACTTTCCCGGCACCACTGGTATCCAGCCCATTGGCCATCGAAGTGACTCCTGCCATGACGATCAGCACGTTCCAATCACAAGAACGGATCGCCGCTTTCATCGAGATACAGTGGGTCAGGCAGAGAACAGCCACACACAGCAGCGAAACAATGGCGACATTCCAGATCCCAGAAATGAAGCCTGCAATCATCAAGAAAAATACTACAAGGTTCAAAATCGGTTTCCATCTGGGGACCTGCTTCATATTTACAGCAGGGAGTTCCACCACCGGATCTTCAAAATCAAAACTTTTCTTCATAATCCAATATCCTGCCGTAGCAAAGTAGAGCGTACTGACGGCCAAAAGGATCAGTGTAATCGGTGCCATCGAAAAAAATCCCAGATTTCCTCCCGCTTCATTGACCATAGCCCCAGCCATGGAAACAGCGGCAGCTCCTGACAGAGACAAAGGCGATCCGATGGTGCTCATCATCCCCACAGGCATCAACAGATTTTTGGCTTTGACCTTGCCGTGGGATTCCATGGCAATAGACCGGGCAACAGGCACCATAGTCGCGGCAATGGCGGAATTGGTCGTAAAACCAGTAATCATCCCTGTAAAAAGAGAAATCGCTGCAACCAGCGCACGCTCACTTTTTTGGGCCATCTTCCGGAACAGCAAATCACTGACCTTTTGGATTGCACCTGTTTCAAACAACCCATTGCATATGATCATCGTCGCCCCACAAAAAACAATCGTGGTATTCCCAAAATAAGCATATGCCTTTCCTAAAGGCTGGATTCCAGTCAGCGACATCGCCAGTGCAGCCAACATGGAAGTCACCGCCAAGGGAATCCGATCATTCATAACCAGTAACATGGTCATCACTAAGATGACGATAGCAATCGTACTTTGCTCCATAACTTTCTCCTCGCTCTCCTGTACTATTCTCCCGCTGGCCAATCGGAAAGTTTCGTTATGTTGATTATATATTCAGATAATGCTAAAATCTACTTGATGTATTTTATATTTTCATCAATTTTTTTGATGGAGAAAGTAGAGAACATGGAAAACTATTACAAATATATTTATGCCGCTTATAAACTAGGCAGTTTTACCAAGGCTGCCGAAAAGCTCTACGTTACCCAGCCTACCCTCAGCATGGCCATAAAAAAAGTAGAGGATCATTTGCATATGCCTCTTTTTTATCGGGAGGGCAAATCCGTCACTTTGACTCCTGTAGGCAAGCTCTATATTAAAAGTATCGAAAAAATGATGTTGATTGAAACCGACCTGCAAGCCGAAATCCGTGACATCGAACGATTGGAAACTGGGGCCGTACGGATTGGAGGCACCCAATACATCAATTCCTGTATCCTCCCCCCTGTCATAGCACAGTTCATCCAAAGATATCCCAAGATCGACATCCAGCTGAAAGAACAGGAGCCCAGTAAAAACCTCACCGATCTTGCGAAAGGAAAAATCGACTTCTGCTGCAATGCAGGCACGATAGATATTCCAGATTTTAAAAAAGTCCCTCTCTTCCAGGATCAAATTTATCTCGCCGTTCCAGATGCCTATAATCAGCCGGACTGGCTGCCATGGGAACTGGATTTAGAGGGTCCGCCTTGGTCAGAACCAAAATCCATTCCCCTTTCAGATGCCTTGTTCCAGCTTCCCATCATCCTTCTGGCGGCACCTTCCAATCTCCAGGTCTGTGTCAGGAATGCTTATGCAGATGCCCATCGCCAGCCCCATATCGTTCTGCAAGCAGAACAGCAGGAAACTTCCCTTCAGTTGGCCTGTGCAGGAATTGGTGCTGCCTTTGTGGGAGAACAGATGCTCAGGCATCGAAAGCCCAAGGCAATGCACATCTATAAGATTGATCACCCAAGCCTGCGCCGGACATTCTATCTGCTGACAAACAAAAAGCGATATCTTACCAAAGCCGCATCCGCATTTGTTGCACTGTGGAAAAAAGCAGCCGGAGAAACACTCCGGCAGTAACCAAAAGCCGCCGGACATCCACAAAACCAGTTGTGTACCGACAACAAAAAAAGGGTGTGAAAAAACTCACACCCCCGGTCGCGAGCCGCGGCTAAACAATCTTCCTCTCATAAGGATCACTGCTGATCCCTTTGGCCAGGATTTCTTTGGCCCATTCCTGGGCACAGAACAGGGAATGATCCTTGTAATTCCCGCACTCCTTCTCCTTCGTCCCAGGCACCTGGTCCCAGGTAGTCTTGACCACCAGTTCCAAGGCTTCCTTCAGGGCCTTGGCCACGTCTTTGGGATCATGGACGCCCCAGCACAGGAGATGGAACCCGGTGCGGCAGCCGAAGGGAGAGCAGTCCAGATACCCTTTGATCCGGGGCCGCAGGTACAGGGCCAGCAGATGCTCCAGAGTGTGCATCCCGCCCGTAGGGATTTCCTGCTGGTTGGGCTGGCAGAGCCGGATGTCGAAGTTGGAAACGATATCCCCGTGTTCCCCGGTCTCCTGACCGATCAGCCGCACATAGGGCGCCTTGACCTTGGTGTGGTCCAGGGTGAAGCTTTCGATGATGACTTTTTCCATTTGTATACCTCCAATAGCATGGGGTTGTTGCACATGTAAAAATCATACACGTGCAACAACCCCTATCCTCACTTCTGCAGCGCCGGGTTGTCCCGGTTGGCAATTTTTTTCTGGTACTCTTCCTTGACGAAATTGGTGGCCAGCATGTCGATGTCTTCCACCGTGGCCACCCCGTGGCGCAGGTTTTCTTCCAGGAAGGGATACAGCAGTTCGATCTGTTCCTTTTTGTCGATCATGGTGATGATCACCGGCAGGTTGATGGCCTCGGAGACGCTGATGAACAGTCTCCGTTCCTTCCCCCGCACCCGGCTCCCATAGCCCTGGGTCCCCCGGAGCACCGTACAGCCAGCGATCTTGTATTTCCCGGCAATGTCAAAGATTGCTTTGTAAAAAGGTTTGTCCTTGTAAAAGAAATCTTCGCCTACATAGATGGTCAGTTTGGTCAGTTTCAGGAATTCAGCAGCCATACGTCTTCCCTCCATTTCGGATAAGTTTGTCTTTTCTTGGTTTTATTGTAACATAAATTCATTTTTTCCGTAATAGGGAAGGCGGGTGTGAAAAGACTTTTCAGGAAGAAGGCAGATTTAAGACGTCAGACCGGCCCTTGCGGGCCTTTCAGAAGTCAGACGTCAGATTGACCTGCGATAAGCAAATCGGACCTGCTGCTTAACCGAACAAAAGCTGACGTCTGACGTCTCAAGGCCCTCTGGGCCGTGTCTGCCTTCTTTTTTCC
>SFHH01000218.1 GCA_004555735.1 Acidaminococcus fermentans | reverse complement strand
AAAGAAGTAGGGGCTGAGAATATCTGCGACTTCAGCCTGGGCAATCCCAATGTGCCGGCGCCTGATTACATCAAAGAAGCGGTCCTGGACATCATGGAGGAACTGCCGCCCCAGGCTATCCACAGCTATACGGTGGCACCGGGGAAACCGGAAGTCCGGGAGACCCTGGCCAAGGATATCAACCGTCGATTCGGCACCCATTTCACCGGGGCCAATCTCTTCATGGTGGGAGGCGCTGCAGCGGCCATCACCATCTGCTTCAAGGCTTTGGCGGAAGAAGGGGACGAATTCATCGTTTTTGCACCTTTCTTTCCGGAATACCGCTGCTTCGTGGAATCCACTGGGGCCAGCCTGAAGGTGGTGCCGGCCCGGACGGAAGATTTCCAGATCGATTTCCAGGCTTTTGAAAAACTGCTGACGCCCCATACCAAAGGGGTCATCGTCAATTCCCCCAACAATCCCAGCGGTGTCGTCTATTCGGAAGAGACCATCCGGACCCTGACGGCTCTCCTGGAAAAGAAAGAACAGGAATATGGTCACCCCATCTTCATCATCTCCGATGAGCCCTATCGGGAAATCGTCTATGGGGACATCCAGGTGCCCTACATTCCTCTCTACTATAAGAATACCCTGGTGTGCTATTCGTACAGCAAATCCTTTTCCCTGCCCGGGGAACGGATCGGGTATATCGTGGTGCCCAGTGAAGTGGCGGATTTCGCGAAGGTGTTCGGAGCCATCGCCGGGGCTGCCCGGGTGGAATGCCATGTGAACGCTCCTTCTCTGTGGCAGCTGGTGGTGGCCCGATGTGCTGGGAGACCTTCCGATATCGCTCCCTATGAACGGAATGGGAATCTGCTCTACCAGGGCCTCAAAGAGGCTGGCTTCACCGTATTGAAGCCCCAGGGGGCCTTCTACCTGTTCCCCAAATGCCTGGAAGAGGATGATTATGCTTTTTGCGAACGGGCCAAAAAGTATGACCTGCTCCTGGTGCCGGGGACGGATTTCGGCTGTCCGGGCTATTTCCGCGCTTCGTACTGCATCAGTTACGATACCATCAAGAAATCCCTGCCTCTGTTCAAGAAACTGGCGGAGGAATATAAAAAGTAACAGTAAAGAGGAGGGAGCACGTTGAGCGCCCTTTTACTGATCGTTTCCTTTTTTGTCAACTATCTGCTCCTATCCCTATGGGGCCCTTTCGTCCTGCTCCTGGCGGCTTTTTTCCTGCCGCCGGATACCCTTCGGACCCTGGACGCCAATCCTGGATGGGAAAACTGGCTCTTGACAGTGATGGTCCTTCTGCCGGGCCTTTTGATGCAGTTCCCGCTTTTCCAACGGATGATGATCTTCACCAGCGGCTGGAAAAAAGCCCGGGGACCCTATCAGGAGGTACTGGAACAGGCGCTGGATCCGGTGATTCGCCGAGGCGGGCTGGAAGGGGAAAGATTCCATCTGTACATCAACCCGGAAAAATCCCTGAATGCCTGTGCCCTGGGAGACAATAACATCATCGTCAATGCGCCCATGTTCCAATATTTTACGGTGGATGAGCTGTCCGGCATCCTGGCCCACGAAATGGGCCATCTCCAGAAGGGGCATACCTGGAAGCTTCTGCTGCTCTGCGGTATGAGCACGGCCAACCGGGCCTGTTTCCGGCTGTATCGGCTGTTCCTGGCTTTTTTGATGGTGCTCCAGTTCATCCCGCTCCTGGGATTCATCCTGGTGTTTTTCTGCATGGTGATGAATCTCATCCTCCAAGTGGGGAATTGGCTGCTGGGGTGGCCGCTTACCCTGTTCAACCGCTACTGCGCCCGACAGGATGAATATGCTGCTGATGCCTATGCCTGTCAGTTGGGCCTGGGGCCGGAACTATACAGCGGATTGGCCAAACTAGATACCCTGTACCACAATCCCCAGCTGGGATTTTTCGGGAAGATGCTTTCTGACCACCCTGCTACCGATGACAGGCTGGAGAGGATCAGGGAACTGTGGGAAAAGAATCATAGGGAAGTCTGACTGGCAATGGAGAAGGGGCTGTGCGTATGCGGCAGCCCCACTTTTTTGGTTCTATAATAAATGTTGGGGTCTTGTGGACACTCCTGTTCACAAGACCCCTTGTCTTACGATAAAATAAAGACATATCTAAGCTACATTTCACCT
>SFHH01000217.1 GCA_004555735.1 Acidaminococcus fermentans | reverse complement strand
GCACAAGCGCACGGACCTGGAAGACGATTTGGCGGATCCGATCCCTTACAGCGAAACACAGGGAGGTGATGATCCCTGTCAGCCCGGCTTCCGGGCCCAATGAACCTCCGGCAAAAAGAGGCAGCAGCACGGCGGTGAAAATGGCGGGCAGCCGGTGATAATCGTAGGTGCCGTCCCGTTTCACTTTGGCTATGACTTCGGCCATGGTGTCCGGGAGTATCCCAAATTTTTGCTGGAACAGACCCATGGCCAGCCCGCCGGTAAGACACAGGAACGGGATGTACCAGGAACCCGCTCCCAGGTGCTGGGGAAGGGTTTCCCAGAAAAATCCCATGCCCATTCCCAGGATCTTGAGGAAGGCCCAGACCAGGGCACCTCCTGCAGCCCCCAGCAAGAACACAGATAGGGCCAGGAAACCGGCCAATTTGTCTTTTTGGAACCTTGATAGATTCACAGCGGAAGCCTCCTTATACATACTTTACTTATAATTATAAAGCAAGCTCCACGGACAGAAAAGGGGGTGCTGCACGCTGTGGGCAGCACCCCCTTTTCTCACTTCAACGCTTCTGCAAATTCTTCCCCATACTTCCGGCATAGTTCCTGGCTGGCCTGGTCCGGGGCCCACTGGCACCGGAGCCCTTCGTTGACCACCTGGAACCCGGCCCCGCTGAGGAGCTCCGTAATCTGTTTCACGGCTTCCCCGCTCCAGCCGTAGCTGCCGAAGGCGGCGACTTTTTTATTCTTGAACTTCAGGCCCCGGATCATCTCCATGATGCCTCCGATGGAATACAGGAACCCGTAGTTGATGGTGGGGGAGCCCACCAGGATGGCTTTGGATTTGAACACTTCCGTCACGATGTCGTTTTTGTCATCCACCGCAGAGTTGTAGATCTTCACCGTCAGGGTGGGGTCCGCCTGCATCAAGCCTTCGGCGATGCATTCCGCCATCCGCCGGGTGGAATTCCACATGGTGTCGTAAATCAGGGTCACCTGGTTTTCTTGGTAATTCTGGGCCCATTCCTGATAGGCTTTGACGATCTGCAGCGGATCATCCCGCCAGATCACCCCGTGGCTGGGACAGATCATTGTCACCGGTACATCCATCTTGAGGATTTCGGCGATCTTCCGGATGACCATGGGGCTGTACAGGTTCAGGATGTTGGCGTAATACTTCATGGCTTCCCGGTACAGTTCGGCCTTGTCCACCGCATCATTGAACAGGGTTTCGCTGGCGTAATGCTGGCCGAAGCCGTCGTTGCTGAACAGGATGTTCTCTCCGGTCATATAGGTGAACATGGTGTCCGGCCAGTGGAGCATGGGGGCTTCGATGAACACCAGCTGGCTGCCCCCCAGGTCCAGGGTGTCCCCGGTCTTCACAGTGACGAAGTTCCAGTCCTGGTGGTACAGACCCCGGAGGATGGCTTCCCCTTTTTGGGTGCAGTAGATGGGGGTATCGGGGATTTCTCGCATGAGAGCCGGCAGGGCACCGCTGTGGTCGTTTTCATTGTGGTTCATCACGATATAATCAATGGCCTTCAGGTCGATCTCCTGTTTCAGGTTGGCCACAAATTCCTCATCAAAGGGCTTCCAGACCGTGTCCATTAGCACCGTTTTTTGATCCCCCCGGATCAGATAGGAATTATAGGAGGACCCTTTTTCCGTGGAGTATTCATGGCCATGGAACTCTGTCAGTTCCCAGTCGATTTTCCCAACCCAGGTGACTTTATCCGTAATTTTCTTTCCCATGTGAAACCTCTCCTTTGGCAGCAGCCTGTTTTTTCTATGGTTCAAGTATACCGTGGATAAGCGGGAAAATCCGTTGTCAGTACAACAATTGGGAGAGCAGTGACCAGCCGAGGGAGAATATGCGTTCAAAGAGTGTTGCGTGTGCAGCACTTTCCCTAGCATCTCTGGCCCATATGGGGTACAATACAAGTAATGCTGACCATTTGCCCGTGTCCAATTTTCTGCATCTGAAAGGTGGTATTTCCATGAAAATCAAACGTGTATTGGCCATCCATGACCTTTGTTCTTTTGGGCGCTGTTCCTTGACGGCGGCCATACCTGTGCTGTCCGCCATGGGGCACCAGGTCTGCCCGTTCCCTACGGCTCTGTACAGTAACAACCTGACCTACGGGAAGTTCGTTTCCCGGGATCTGACGGACCTGATGG
>SFHH01000216.1 GCA_004555735.1 Acidaminococcus fermentans | reverse complement strand
GAACAGTCTGAGTGCCAGGTCTGCCTGCCTGATCGGATTCCTTCTCATCGCTCCACACTCCTCAGGTCCTTGTTTTCTAGAATGGTCAGGTGCTCGATGATGAATCCATTGGGGTTGTCATCCGAACGGGAAGTGTTCTGGAGCTGGCACTCGGTGACCAGCGAACGCTCCGTCACGTTGCTCTGCCGGATGATCATCTGCCGGGCATAGGTACGGGCCTTGTAGGGGTAGGCGGAAAAGTCACAGAGGACGCTGTCCACCCGCACCGCCTGGTTGATGTTGCCGGATATAAGGCGGTTGTAATACCCCTTTTCGGCAAAATCCACATAATAGTGGTAGGCACTCTTGTCGGCCAGCTGGAGTGCACGGTTGATGTTGTGCTCGATGGCGTCTTTCTGCGGTGACAGGCCGAAGAAGAGTTCATGGAACCTGCGCACATGCTCCCGGGCTTCGGCCGGACGGTTCTGCGCCAGATCCTGCGAGAGGGCCAGCATGAGCGACTTGCCGCCGTCCAGCACATAGATCTTCTCGCGCTGCTTCTCCGCAAAGCGGTAGGAGTGCCACAGGGCGAAGACGGTCACGAGCGTGCAACATGCTACAAAGGCTGCCAGCATCAGACGTATCCGTCTGAAACTGCTTTCGATATTGGTCAATGACTTGAATTCCATCTGTTCATGATTGTTTTTCGGTTATTTTCCACGCAGGCGTCCTCCGATGTTGCCCAATGCTGAGCCGGCTGCGCCTGCGGCAAATCCTCCGGCCTTGGTTGCGGTACGGTTGATGTTGCGGCTGTAGTTGCCCGCTCCACCGGCCTGTACAATCCAGCCGGCCACGGTCGGTACGGTAAAGTAGCCGATGATGCCGATGAGCATGAAGATCACATACACGGAATTGGAGTTGTCCAGCGAATAGTTGGGATTGTTCTGGAGCTCCAGGATGTCGTTCTGAAGCATCAGCACCTGTATCTTGGCCAGCATGCAGCTGAACAGGTCACTCACCGGGAGCCACAGATAGACGGATATGTAACGGGTGAACCACTGGCTGAGCGTGGACTGGAAGCCGTCCCACACGCTGAAGGCGAAAGCCACCGGACCGAGGATGGAGAGAACCACCAGAAAGAAGGTACGGATCGTGTCTATCAGCAGGGAAGCAGCTGCAAACAGCAGCTCAAGCAGGCTGCGGAAGCCGTCGCGGATGCTCTTTTCCAGACTGTACATGCCCACTTCCATGTACATGCCCATCCGGGTGGCCATGGCATCGGGAGACCAGCCGAGTTCGTCTATCTGACGGTCGAACTCCTCATCGCTCACCAGGTAGGCCGTTTCCGGATTCCGCAGCATGGCTTCCCGTTCCAGCCGGTCCTTCTGTTCCCGGTACTGCTGCATGTCTATCGTCTGCCCCTCCAGCATCCTGTGGGTTCCCTGCACGATCGGACTCAGTACCGTATTCATCGTTCCGAGCACCAGCGTCGGGAAGAGCATGATGCAGATGCCGATGGCAAACGGACGTAGCAGCGGATAGACATCCACGGGTTCGGCACGGGCGAGTGACTGCCAGACCCGCACGGCCACATAGAACAGGGCACCGAGTCCGGCCAGACCTTTACCTACCGCCATCATGTCCCCGCACAAGGGCATCATCTCCTGATACAGGCTTTCCAGTATGGTATGGAGATTGGAAAAATCAACGGATAACAAAACCATAGGCTACCAGTATTTGGAGGTTTCACTTCCGTAGAGTGCCAGTACGCGGTCCAGATCGTTCTTCTTCCGGGCACGGAGGATACTCACGGCAATGTTCCGGTTCGTATAATAGTTCACCAGGTTGCGGTAGCGGCGCATGCTGGCATGACAGCCGTCCACCACATCCATCCGGTCCTTGTCCGTCATCGAGAGGGTACTGACATTGATGACCTGTCTCAGGTCCTGCAGCACGCCGTTGCTCTCTTCCAGCAGCCGGGTGTACCCGAAGGCGATGGCGTCCAGTTCCTGCGGGGAAAAATTCTCGTCGCCCAGCATCTTCCGGAAGTTCGTCACATAGATTTCCGACACATCGCCGACCATCAGGATGATTTCACTGACCTTGCGGGCATCCTTCACCAGGTTGTTCACGGATTTCAGCGCATCGTAGTATTTCTTGTACTGCTGGTAGATCTTCACTGTTTCCGCAAAGTTCT
>SFHH01000021.1 GCA_004555735.1 Acidaminococcus fermentans | reverse complement strand
GCGGCCTGTGATTACCTGGGGCTGGTTTCCGGAAACAAGGTGCCGGATAAAGTGGCCCGGGCTGGCTTCCATGTGGAAAAATCCAGCCGGGTAAACGCACCGGTGATCGCCGAACTGCCCATGGTGCTGGAATGCCGGGTCAAGAGCTACGATGAGGAAAGCGAACGGCTGGTAGGTGAGATCCTCAACGTCAGCGCCGACGAAAGCATCCTGACGGATGGGAAAATCGACCCGGCCAAGCTCCGTCCTTTGGTGCTGGATCCAGTGAACCACACCTATCTGGTGGCGGAAAAAGCAGTGGGCAAGGCATTCGCCCACACGAAAGCGCCGGGAGAAATAAAATAATTTTTTCGGTCACGGCTCGCGACCCGTGACTCGGACCCGCGACCGGGGGTGTGAATCTTTTCACACCCCCCAAATTTTCTCTTGATTATGCTACATCATAGTGATATAGTATACACTATATTAAAGAAATATCCGCCAATAGCGTAGAGCAAAGGAGCGTATACCATGGATAAGTCCAAAGCATATTTGTTGTGGTTCGAACAGCTGGAACGGAAAGACGTGGATATTGTGGGAGGGAAATCTTCTTCTTTGGGAGAAATGACTTCCAAGACCGATGTGCCGGTTCCCTATGGCTTTGCCACCACGGCTTACGCGTACCGCTATTTCATCAAAGCCACCGGGCTGGAAGAAAAAATGCGCAGCCTGCTGGCCAGCCTTACCGATGTGGAGGACAATGAACAGCTGAGTACGGTGTGCGGCCAGCTGCGGGCTGCCATCATGGAACAGGAAATGCCCCAGGATCTCCAGGATGCCATCCGGAAAGCCTACGGGGAACTGGCTGCCAAGGTGGGTGAAGCTCAGCCTTATGTGGCCGTCCGCTCCAGCGCTACGGCGGAGGATCTGCCCGATGCCAGCTTTGCCGGACAGCAGGATACCTATCTGAACGTCCAGGGAGCCGACAGCGTAATCGCCAAGGTGAAGGAATGCTACGCTTCCTGCTTTACGGACCGGGCCGTGTATTACCGGGAAAAGCAGGGCTATGACCATCTGTCCCTGGCTCTTTCTGCCGTGGTCCAGATGATGGTGTTCTCCAAGGCCGCCGGGGTCATGTTCACCGTGAACGTGGCCAACGGGGACGATAAGAACATCATGATCGAAGGGGCCTGGGGCTTGGGCGAATATGTAGTGGGCGGCATCGTCACCCCGGATACCTACATCGTTTCCAAAGAAGACATGAAGATCCTCTCCGCTACCGTCAATGAACAGGATGTGATGCTGGTCCGGAAGAAGGGCGGGGATACGGAAGAAGTGCCGGTGCCGGAAGCGGACCGGAAGCATCAGACCCTGACCAACCAGCAGATCTTGGAACTGGCCGGATATGCCAAGAAAATCGAAGCCCATTACGGCTGCTATATGGATATGGAATGGGGCATCGATGAACGGGACGGGAAGATCTGGATCCTCCAGGCTCGGCCGGAAACCGTATGGTCTCGGAGAAACAAGGAAAAGAAGGCGGAGGAAAAGATGGAAGAACAGGATGCAAAGAGTGCAAAGGTACTGGTCAAAGGACTGCCAGCCAGCCCGGGCATGGGCTATGGCAAAGTCCATGTGATCAAGGATCCTTCCGATATCGATGAATTCAAGGATGGGGAAATCCTGGTCACGGAAATGACCGCTCCGGATTGGGTGCCGGCCATGAAAAAAGCCCAGGCCATCGTTACGGACAGCGGCGGTATGACATGCCATGCCTCCATCGTTTCCCGGGAATTGGGCATCCCCTGCATCGTCGGGACCAAGAGCCGGGGTACGGCAGCTACCAGCCTGCTCCATACTGGAGATGAAATCACCGTGGATGCTTCCAACGGAGTGGTGTTCGCCGGCAACTTGCAGGTGAAGAAAGCCGCTGCAGCTGCTGCACCTCAGACCCAAATCGTGGCCCAGGAAACCTTCCCGGTCACCGGCACCAAGATCTACATGAACTTGGGCGATCCGGCCCTGGCGGAAAAATACAGCAGCCTGCCCTGCGATGGTATCGGCCTGATGCGGGAAGAATTCATCTGGACCACCTACATCCATGAACATCCGCTGTATCTGATCAAATCCGGCCATCCAGAAAAGGTGGTGGATGCCCTGGCAGACGGCTTCCGGAAAGTCTGTGCCGCCATGGCTCCCCGGCCGGTGACCCTCCGGTTCAGCGATTTCAAATCCAGTGAATACCGGGATCTGAAGGGCGGAGAAGAATTCGAACCCCATGAACCCAGTGCTCTCCTGGGCTGGAGAGGGGCTTCCCGGTATTATGATCCCAAGTACACCGCCGCTTTCCGGCTGGAAATCGCTGCGGTCCGGAAAGTACGGGAAGAATACGGGCTGAAGAACCTGAACGTGATGATCCCCTTCTGCCGTACGGTGGACGAAGCCCGGAAAGTGGTGGAGATCATGGCGGAGGAAGGACTCCACAGAGGACCGGATTTCAAGGTATGGCTCATGGCGGAGATCCCTGCCAACATCATCTTGGCGGACCAGTTCAACCAGTTCGTGGACGGCTATTCCATCGGATCCAATGATCTGACCATGCTGACCCTGGGCTGCGACCGGGACAATGACGTGATCTCCCATCTGTTCGATGAACGGAACCTGGCCGTGAAACGGGCCATCCGCCATCTGATCGAAGTGGCCCATAAAGATGGCAAGACGGTATCTCTCTGCGGACAGGCTGCCAGCGTGTATCCAGAGTTCGCCGCCTTCTTGGTCCAGAGCGGCATCGACAGCATGTCCGTGAACCCGGATGCCGTGAAGTTCACCCGGAAGATGGTGGCCCAGGTGGAACAGCGTCTGATCTTGGACAAACTCACCGGACGGGGCCGGAACCTCCACGAGGAAGAATTGGCCTGGTAAAAGGATCCTTTGCTCTATGGCTGATGACAGGGGTGCTGCATGTGCGGCACCCCTTCTTGCACCCGAACGTTTTTTCTTCTATAATGAAGCCATGAATCCATTGGAAGGGAGATGAGTCCCATTCCTCTCAGCGAGAGACAAAAAAAGATTGCGGAAATCGTCCGACAGGCGGGGCCTGTGGCAGGGGAAGCCATTGCCCGGGAACTGGGGCTCAGCCGGGCTGCCCTGCGTTCGGACCTGGCCATCCTGACCATGAGCGGGATCCTGGATGCCCGTCCCCGGGTTGGGTATTATTACACGGGGAAAAATACCCTGGGGCTTTTGCAGGAAGAACTGTCCTCCATTACCGTGGAAGACATCAAGTCCGTGCCCATTGTGGTGGGCAGTGACAAAAGCGCTTATGATGCAGCCATCACCATGTTCCTGGAAGATGTGGGGACGGTATTTGTGGTGGAAGGGCCGGAAGGGCTGCTCCACGGGATCGTTTCCCGGAAGGACCTGCTGAAAGCGGCCCTCAATCCCGGGTCCGATCTCCACAAACTGCCCATTGCCATGGTGATGACGCCGCTGAGCAAAATCGTCACGGCCAGCCCGGAAGAACCGGCTGCCTCAGCTGCCCGGCGGCTGGTGGATCACGAAATCGACTGCCTGCCGGTGGTGCGGCCTCTGGATGAGGAACACAGGCGGCTCCAGCTGGTGGGCCGGGTGACCAAGACCAATTTTACCCGGCTCCTGGTAGAATTGGCGGAAGGAAAAGGAGGGAGTTATCATAGCTAAAGCACCGATCATCTATGCCATTTCAGATTCCATCGGAGAAACTTCGGAATCGGTGGTGAAAGCCACCACCAGCCAGTTTGTCCAGGAAAAATTCGATATCATCCGAGTTCCCTATGTGAAGAGTGTGGAACAGATCGACAAGATCCTTACCGAAGCCAAGGAACAGAATGCCATTGTCTGCTACACCATCGTTTCTCCGGAAATGCGGGAAGCGGTGGCCCAGAAAGCCATAGAACTGGACGTGGAAGTGGTGGACATCCTGGGGCCCGTGCTGAAGGCCATCGAAAAGACTTCCGGCCTGCTGCCCAAGAACCAGCCCGGTCTGATCCATGCCCTGGACCATGAGTATTTCAAACGGGTGGCGGCAGTGGAATTCGCCATCAAATATGATGACGGCAAGAATCCCTGGGGCCTGGCCAAAGCGGATCTGGTCATCATCGGCGTTTCCCGGACGTCCAAGACGCCGCTTTCCATGTACCTGGCCAATAAACAGCTGAAAGTGGCCAATGTCCCCCTAGTGCCGGAGATCCCCCCGCCGGAGGAACTGTTCAAGGTGCCTTCCAGCCGGATCATCGGCCTTCTGATCGATCCCTACAAGCTCAATGAGATCCGCTGTGCCCGCTTGAAGGCCATGGGGCTCACCGATGGAGCCAACTATGCGGACATCCACCGGATCCAGGAAGAACTGGAATACGCCCGGGCCATCATGCAGCAGCTCCACTGCATGATCATCAATGTGTCCAACCGGGCCATCGAAGAAACCGCCAGCCTGATCCTGGAATATCTGCGGAAACGCTTTGACTATGAATCCTGAAAATTGAATCTGTCAAGGGGAATTCCTGTAAAAGCAGGAATTCCTTCTTTTTTGTCGAATAGATACAGTATTGCAGGAAAGAATAAGGATGAGTTCCATGGATGATATGAAAGAGAAATTTGCCAATTTCAAAGAGCAGGTGCGCCAGGCGGCGGACATCGTAAGCATCGTCTCGGAAACCGTGGACCTGAAGCGGAAGGGCAGCCGGTACTGGGGCTGCTGTCCCTTTCACGGAGAAAAGACACCTTCCTTTACGGTGGATCCGGCCCGAGGGCTGTACCACTGTTTCGGCTGCGGCGCAGGGGGAGATGTGTTTTCCTATGTGATGAAACGGGATAACCTGTCCTTTTTCGATGCCATGAAACAATTGGCGGAAAAGTACGGGATCCCGGTCCCGGAACGGGCCAAATCGGCCCAGGAAATCGCCCGGGAAAAGGAAACAAAGGAAGTCATGGCAGCCAACGATCTGGCTTCCCGTTTCTTCCATTCCTGCCTGGTGAATACCCGGTACGGGGAAAAAGGACTCAAGTATCTGGCCGGCCGGGGAATCGGAAGGGACATCATCGATTCCTTTGATCTGGGGATGGCGCCTCCGGATTTCCATACCTTATCTCAGGCCCTGGAAAAAAGAGGTGTCTCGGAGGCCGTGCTGCTCAAGGCTGGGCTGGTGAGCCAGCGGCAGCGGGGAAATGGCATTTATGATAAATTCCGGGCTAGGGTGATGATCCCCATCCGGAATCCTCGGGGCAAGGTGGTGGGCTTCACTGGACGGATCCTGGATAAGGATGCATCTCCGGCCAAATACATGAATACGGGAGAAACAGCCTGGTTCCACAAGGGGAATCTGCTCTTTGGCCTGGACCGGGCTTCTGCCGCCATCCGGAAACGGCAGCAGGCCCTGATCGTAGAAGGCCATATGGATGCCATCAGCCTCCATGCTGCAGGAATCGACTGGGCGGTGGCTTCCATGGGGACGGCCTTTACGGAACACCAGGCGGCTCTTTTGAAACGGCTGGCACCGGAAGTGATCTTCTGCTTCGACAGTGACCGGGCCGGCCGGGCGGCTGCCATGCGGGCCATCCCCCTAGCCCTTCGGGCCGGGCTCAAATGCCGGGTGATGCATGTGACGGACGGGAAGGATCCGGATGAATTCATCCGGAAGGAAGGCCGGGAAGCTTTTGAAGAGCTGATGCGGAACGCCCGTCCGGGGATGGATTACCAGGTGGATACGGTGCTGGGGGAATGTGACACAGAAACCCTGGGAGGCAAAGTGGAGGCCGTGGACCGGGTGCTGCCCTTCTTCCTGGACTGCCAGAGCGATGTAGAAGTGGGGGAACGGATCCGGGATCTTTCCCGCCGCCTGTCCATCGAGGAGGGGCTGATCCAGAGTGAATACCGGAAACTGACCCATCAGGAAACGGGGAAAAAGTACAACCCAGAATGGCTGACCCAGCGGACCGTGAAAGTGTCCAGTCCTACGGAACAGGCAGAACGGCTGGTGCTCCGTGCGTTCCTCCAGGGGATACCGCCCCAGCCGGGACAGGAGGGGATCGCCCATGTGGATTCCTTTACCACGCCGGCCCGGCAGGAAATCTTCACGGTATTCCTGCAGATGGTCCAGAACGGGACTTTCCAGGATCCCCGGGATCTCTTTTCCCGCCTGGACGGACCGGGAGCGGCAGAATTGACAGGGATCCTGAGCCTGAATGTCCAGGAGAGCACGTTGCCTTCCATCCTGACGGACTGCCTCAACCGGCTGCAGATTGCGGCCCTGGACCGGGAATATGAAAAACACAGCCAACTGGCGGAAAAGTATGAAAAAGAGGGAAATGAAAAATTTTTGCAGGAATTAGAGGAATGCCGGCGAATAAAATTGGAGATAGGAAAATTAACAGCTCCGGTATAAATCCGGAACAGGAGGATTTTCCTCATTTGCAGGAAAGGAGGGAACGCCCCAATGACTGAAAAAGAAAAGAAAGAATTGGAGCCGCAGCTGACTGCCACGGCAGCAGCAAAGAAAGGACAGAGTGAGGCCCAGCCCACGGCAGTGGAGAAAGCCAAGGCTGCTCCCAAAAAGAAGAAGGCGGCAAAAACCACGGGAAAGGCGGGTTCAGGAACGAAAAGCAAGAGTAAGGCAGGCAAGAAAGATAAGCCCAAAACCGCGGCGGAGTACTTAGCGGAATTCGAAGCGCTGGCCAAAAAGAATCATGGCGTTCTCACCTATAAGGAGATTCAGGACCGGCTGCAGAACGAAGATGCTGTCTCTGTGGATGAGATGGATGCTATCTATTCCAAACTGGCAGAGAAGAACATTGAAGTGATCGATGACGGGTCCGAAGATGAAGAACCGGAGACCATCGATGAAGAAGAGCTGAAGGTGGATGAAACGGAACTGGCCAACCTGTCCGTTCCGGAAGGGGTCATCGTGGATGACCCGGTCCGCATGTATCTGAAGGAAATCGGCCGGGTGCCTCTTTTGGCCGGGGACGATGAAATCAAGCTGGCCAAACGGGCTGACAAAGGCAACCAGGCCAAGGCCATCCTGAAGGGAGAAAAGCCGGAGGGAGAATTCGAGCCGGTGAACAAACGGCTTTCCATCGGGAAACTGCTGGAAGAGGCCAATGAACTGTTGACCAAGGAAAGCATCTGGGTGGACAACCGGAGCGTCTCCCTGACCTACCGGAAGGCCCAGGAATTGGCTGGCGACGGCCATGTGCTGGAGTTTGACCAGTATCAGAAGCTGATCAGCGCCTTTACCATGGATGAAAAGAAGCGGCTCCATCGGCTACTGCAGGAAAACAAGTATAAGATCGCCCATGTGCAGAAGAATGCTCCGGATCCAACGGGAGAAGAAGCTGAAAACAGCTGCCTGGGGACGCTGCAGGAGCTCTTTGCGGTGGTCGACGAAAAAGTCAGCCACCAAAAAGTGGATGACGAGACCCGGCAGCAGATCGAAACGGAGGAGAAACGGTTCAACCGGCTGCTCCACCGGATGGAATTCTGTGGAGACAATGCCAAGAAATGCCTGTCGGAAGCCAACCTCCGGCTGGTGGTCAGCATTGCCAAACGGTATGTGGGCCGTGGGATGCTGTTCCTGGATTTGATCCAGGAAGGGAATCTGGGGCTGATCAAGGCTGTTGAAAAGTTCGATTACAACAAAGGATTCAAATTCAGTACGTATGCTACTTGGTGGATCCGGCAGGCCATTACCCGTGCCATCGCCGACCAGGCCCGGACCATCCGGATCCCGGTGCATATGGTGGAAACCATCAATAAACTGGTGCGGGTATCCCGGCAGCTGCTCCAGGAGCTGGGACGGGAACCGACACCGGAAGAAATCGCCAAGGAAATGGATGTGCCTGTGGAACGGGTCCGGGAAATCCAGAAGATCGCCCAGGAACCGGTTTCTCTGGAAACTCCTATCGGGGAAGAGGAAGATTCCCATTTGGGAGACTTCATCGAGGATCAGGAAGCCCCTTCACCGGCAGATGCTGCTTCCTACACCCTGCTCCAGGAACAGCTGGGCAAGGTGCTCCAGGAGCATCTCAGCGCCCGGGAACGCCGGGTGCTGGAACTGCGGTTCGGTCTGCTGGACGGCCGTACCCGGACCCTGGAAGAAGTGGGCCAGTACTTCGGCGTGACCCGTGAACGGATCCGGCAGATCGAGGCCAAAGCCCTGCGGAAACTCCGGAGCCCCAAACGGAGCAAACCACTGAAGGAATTCTTGGAATAAATCATTGTAATACAATTGAAAAGGCTGCTGTACTTCGTGTGCAGCAGCCTTTTTTAATTGTGTTAACAGAAAAAACTTTTAAGAACTGGAAAAACATAGAAAATGTCCGAGAAATATTTACTTTCTCTTATGGGGAGCCTATACTCTTCTTATATACTATACTTTTCCCGCCACAATAGGTAGCAAGGTAGTTTATAGGAGGTGTTGAGATTGGATGGGAAAAATGGAAAACGGGCAGGAGTGATCCTCCTGTCACTGGTACTGATCTTTTTGGGGAGAGTCTTCCCCCGACCGGTGGGTATGCCGGCTTCTGCCATGCAGGTATTCCTGCTGTTCATCGGGACGCTGATTCTTTGGCTGAACATCGGGGTCCACTGGCCCAGCGCCCTGTGCCTGGGCGCTCTGGCCTTCATTCCAGAACTGAACTTCAGTAAAATCTTGGCTGGATCTGTGGGGTCCCAGATCGTTACCTTCCTGATTTTTACGTTCATGTGTTCTTATACCCTGGCCAGGACTCCTTTTATGAAGCGGGTGGCAGTTTGGTTCATTACTCGGAAGCTGGCGCGGCGCAGCCCTTGGTGGTTCTGTACTTTTTATTTCATGTCCATGATGGTGGCAGCCTGGATCATGTCGCCGACTGTTCTTTTTGTGACCTATATTGCCATCAGTGAAGAAATATTTGCTATGCTCCATTTGGAAAAGGGAAGCCGGCTGGCCTCCATGATCATGGTGGGTCAGACCATGGCTTGCTGTCTGGGATCTGGCATGACACCCATTGCCCACGATGGTCCTATCCTGGGACTGGGATTGTATGAAGCGGCTACAGGGCAGACCATCAGTTACACTAGTTACATGGGCGCCTGCATGCCGGTGGGAATCCTGGTGTTCTTTTTGATGCTGGCTGTGTTCCGCTTCCTTTTGAAACCGGATATGAGTCCTTTGGCCAATCTGGATATCAACAAACTGACAGAAGGCATGCCTCCGATGGGCCGGAAAGAATCCATCGTCTGCGGGGTATTCCTGTGCGTAGTAGCCCTGTGGGTGCTGCCTAGCCTGACCATGTCCCTCCTTCCTGGGATTTCCAAGTGGATCAGCAGTTTTGGCATTACCATGCCGCCCCTTCTGGGGACCATCGTCCTGTGCATCCTCACCGATGAAGAAGGAAAGCCACTGATGGATTATTCTGATGCCCTAGCCCATGGGGTATCTTGGGTCTGTGTCATCATGTCAGCTGCCGTTCTGGCTTTGTCTAGTGCCCTTTCTAACAGCCAGATTGGTTTCACCACATATATCGGGACGGCCGTGAAACCGATTATTGCAGGAGTATCACCTTTAGTTTGTGTGTTCTTCCTGATTTTGTTATGTGCATTGATGACTAACATCTGCTCGAACCTGGTTTCCATCACCCTGGTACTGTCCATCGGACTGCCTCTCTTTGTGGCTTCCGGAGGTACCATGAACGGCGCGGCATTGGCAGCTCTTGTAAGCTATGCCGGAGCTTTTGCCGTGGCGACACCTTCTGCTCAGCCCCTTGTGGCCATTGGCATCGGGCAGGGGTTTGTGCGGCAGGATATGCTCCTGAAATACGGCTATCTGGTTGTCGTTCTGTCGGCTGTCTTGGCAGCAGTCATCGGATATCCTTTGGCTTCCGTCTTTATGGCAGGTATGTTGTAAGAAAGGGGAAGGGAAGATATGACAACTTCTTTGGAAGAATGTAGAAAGATGGCTCCTGGTTATGGCATGGTCCCGGTGGTGAAGCGGGTGCCGGCCGGAGGACTTACAGTAGAGGACTTGGCTGAAATGGCCCGGAGTCTCAGCAAACAGGTCTATGTGATGGACCATACGGTGGATACTGGAAAAGAAATCCGCTGGGAACGGTATGCAGTGATCGGTTTTGCACCGGCACTGGAATTTTCCTGCACGGATGGAATCATGACAGTGGATCAGGGAGGCACAGCGGTTTCCTATCCCTGCACGGATCCGTCCCAGGTGTTGGCTGGAGTTCTTGCAGCCCATAAGGCGCCTTATGTGGAAGGTTTGCCTCCGTTCATTGGGGGATTGGCTGGCTATTTTGCCTATGAATATATCAAATATGCGGAGCCGGAAATCCAGTGGAACGAGGAGAATCCTGAGCAGTTCAAAGATATGGACCTGTTCTTTTTCGATAAACTTTTTGTCTTGGACCGGCAGCAGCAGGAAATCCTCCTTATTGTGGATATTGGAATTGACCATTTGGAAGAGAATTACCGGAAAGCCCTGTTCATGCTGGATGAAATGGAAACTATGCTCGGGAAGGCTCCTCGGGATGGAGTGCCGCCTTTTGCTATCACCGGTAGCTTCCAGCCCATGTTCCAGCTCCAGGATTATATCCGGATGGTGGACCAGGCTCGGAAAGACATCCGCAGAGGAGAGACCTGCCAGATCGTACTGTCCAATGCAGTGACAGCTCCGGCCCGGGGCAGCCTCCTGAGTGCTTACCGGGTGCTGCGGAAAAATGATCCTACCCGCTATATGTGCTATTTCAGCAGCGATGATGCTGAATGTGCCATCGCTTCTCCGGAAGCCACCATCACACTGCAGCAAGGGCAGCTTTATATGAATCCCCTGGCTGGGACGGCGGCCCGGGGCAAAACCAAAGAGGAAGATTTGAAGAATGAGCGGGAACTGCTGGCGGATCAAAAATCCCTGGATGAACACAATATGCTGGTGGATGATGCTCGGAACGAATTCGGTGCTGTCTGTGATTTCGATTCCATCGGCATCCGGGATTATCTGAAGGTCGTCCGCTGCGCCCGTGTTATGCATATCGGTACTACGGTGACAGGCCGGCTGCGGAGTGACAAGACCGCCCTTGATGTGATCGATATGACGGTGCCTGCCGGCGTTGTGTCCGGTTCTCCTAAAATCCACGGTTGCGAACTGATCAACGCTATCGAGAAGAACCGGCGGGGAATCTATGGCAGCACCTTGGGGCAGATTAGCTTGACAGGAGATGCAGATTTCTGCGTATTCATCCACTCTGCCTTTCTGAAAAATGGAAAGGTCACCGTTCGTTCCGGAGGCGGTATCGTCATTGACAGTGTCCCGGAAGATGAACACCAGGAATGTTTGAACAAGGCCATGGCCATGGAAGGGGCTCTGTATGAAGCCAGCGAACTGGATAAAGGAGGGGCGGAGAAATGATTGCATTAATCGACAATTATGATGGCTGTGTATTCAACCTGTTCCAGCTCATCGGCCATTACCGCAGAGACATCCGGATTATCCGCAATGATCGGATGACCGTGGCGGAGCTCCAAGCCCTGCAGCCCGACCACATCGTGATTTCCGGAGGAGGTAGCCAGCCAGAAGATACAGGTATGGTCCGGGAGATGGTCAGGAAACTCAATGGCCAGGTGCCAACCCTGGGAATCTGCTTGGGCTATCGAGCACTCCTCAGTGCCTATGGTGCTTCCATGAGCTATCTGGATGAAATCATGCAGGGGCGAGCTTCCCAGGTTGCTCTGGACACGGACTGTCCTCTCTTCAAAGGACTGCCCAGAGAGATCCAGGGCATGCGTTATCATTCCATGACGGTGCCCGAAAAAGAAATTCCGGAAGGATTCCGAATCATTGCCAGGGCATCAGACGGAGAAGTGATGGGGGTCCAGGCCGGAAACAGCAGCACCTTCGGAATCCAGTTCCACCCGGAATCTTTCCTGACGCAGGAAGGGAGCCGGATCATGAAAAATTTCCTGGATTTGGCTTAAAGCGGATTTTTTTAGAGAATTGACCAAAGTAGCCTAACAGCATTCTGGGAGAGAATTGACAGAAATCGGTTTCGTGGTATATAATTTCTGCATTGGGCCTATAGCTCAGCGGTAGAGCCCCCGGCTCATAACCGGTTGGTCCAAGGTTCGAATCCTTGTGGGCCCACCAACTGCAACACTGTGGGAACTCCCCCGGTCCTGACGCTGTATCAGGGCAGGGGGAGTTTTTTTTTGATTCGCCATGGAAAAGGACGGCAGAATATGGAGTATTATCTTCTTGGATTCAAATATCACCATATCAGGAAATACTGCATTTGGATGACGGATCACAAGGACAGGATCTATTGTGATGGAAAGCAGGCTATCCTGACCTTTGACAGCCAATTTGCAATGCAGCAGTATGCACTTTCCAAAGGAATCAAGGTTGATACAAAAAATGGATATATATGTGAAATGGATCACCTGCAGATTGGCAGCAGCAGACTGGCGGATATCTTGGACTTCTGGAATTTAACAAGTGACATTACCAAAACAGTCGGAGTCAATTTCATCGGCAACCGAAAGAGTCCTATAATCAACAAAATATATAACAAATTGTTCCATGGCTGCAACTTGCTGAAGCGGAAAGCGACGGCTCCCTATATTCCTAGATTCAGCCCGGATGAAATCCGGATTCTAGAAAAGCTTTTAGAGGATGGTAAAAAAATCATAAAAAGATACCTATTGAAAATCCGATGAAAAGGGAAAAGAGAAGCACCTTGACAAGTTCCGCCTGATTTGTTATAGTTCCTCTGTAATCACGCAATGAGGGGGTTGGCATCCCTGAGCGTTCGCTTCACAAGAGAGGCCGCTTTCGGGCGGCAAACAGGGTGGAACCGCGGAACAACCTCCCGTCCCTGTAATGTAGAGTATCCTGTCTATATTACAGAGACGGGAGTTTTTGTATAGGAGGAGAGAAAATGGATTTTCAGACCATCATTTTGAACCTGCAGAAGTACTGGGCCAACCAGGGCTGCATCATGGCTCAGCCTTATGACGTGGAAAAGGGCGCCGGGACCATGAACCCGTCCACTTTCCTGCGGGTACTAGGGCCGGAACCCTGGAACGTGTGCTATGTGGAACCTTCCCGCCGTCCTGCTGACGGCCGGTACGGGGATAATCCCAACCGTCTGTATCAGCATCACCAGTTCCAGGTAATCATGCAGCCGTCCCCCAGCAACATCCAGGAACTGTACCTGGAAAGCCTGCGGGAACTGGGCATCCATCCGGAAGAACATGATATCCGGTTCGTGGAAGACAACTGGGAATCCCCCACCCTGGGGGCCTGGGGCATGGGTTGGGAAGTCTGGCTGGACGGGATGGAAATCACCCAGTTCACCTATTTCCAGCAGGTGGGCTCTATCGACATCAAACCGGTGGCCGTGGAAATCACGTACGGCCTGGAACGGCTGGCCATGTACATCCAGGGCGTGGAAAACGTTTACGACCTGCAGTGGGTGGGGAATGTGACCTACGGGGATGTGTTCCATACCAACGAAGTGGAACAGTCCCGGTACAGCTTTGACATCGCCGACATCGACCTGCTGTTCGACCTGTTCGACAAGTACGAAAAAGAAGCCAAACGGGTCATCCTCACCGGCAACATCCGCCCGGCCTATGACTATGTGCTGAAATGCTCCCACACTTTCAACCTGCTGGACGCCCGGGGCGCTATCAGCGTCAGCGAACGGACCAACTATATCTCCCGGGTGCGGGCACTGGCCCGGCTGTGTGCGGCAGCCTATGTGGAACAACGGGAAAAACTGGGATTCCCTATGCTGAAGAGAGGGTAATGGATATGGCAAATTTATTATATGAAATCGGAACAGAAGAAATGCCGGCCCAATACATGCCCGGCATCCTGAAGGAATACCAGGAACTGGCCGGAAAGAAACTGGCTGAAGCCCGGATTCCCTACAGCACGGTGAAAGTGTATGGGACTCCCCGCCGGATGGCATTCCGGGCAGAAGGGGTAGCGGAAAAACAGGAAGATTCCAATGTGGAAAGCAAGGGACCTTCCCTGAAAATCGCTTTCGACAAGGACGGGAACCCCACCCGTGCCGCCCAGGGCTTTGCCCGGGGCCAGGGTGTGGATGTGAAGGACCTGGTCCAGAAGGACGGCTATGTGTACGCCGTCAAGCATCTGGAAGGCCGGAAGACCATCGATCTGCTGCCGGGGATCCTGGATGATATCCTCCATTCCCTGAACTTCCCCAAGACCATGCGGTGGGCCGACTATGATTTCGGTTTCGTCCGTCCCTTCCGCTGGATGGTGGCTCTCCTGGATGACCAGGTGATCCCGGTGGAAGCCAACGATGTGAAGAGCGGAAGAGAAGCCCGGGGCCACCGGTTCCTGAGCAACCATCTGATCACCATCCCTGATGCGGCTGCTTACGAAAAGACCATGGAAGACAACTTCGTCATGGTGGATGTGGACAAACGGCGGGAAACCATCCGGAAACAGATCGAAGACCTGGCTGTAGCCGAAGGGGGCAAAGCCGCCATTTCTCCGGATCTGCTGGAAGAAGTCACCTTCCTGGTGGAATATCCTACTGCCCTGTGCGGCCATATCGATGACAAGTACCTGCGCCTGCCGGACTGCGCCATCATCACCCCCATGCGGGACCATCAGCGGTATTTCCCCATGTTCGACAAAGACGGGAAACTGATGCCTAAATTCATCACCGTCCGGAACGGGGGCAAGGAACATCTGGACATCGTGACCCACGGGAATGAACGGGTGCTCCGGGCCCGTCTGGATGACGCGGTGTTCTTCTTCGACAATGATCGGAAGAAATCCCTGGCCCAGCACCGGGAAGGGCTCCACGAAGTGGCCTTCCAGCATGGCCTGGGGAACATGTACGACAAGACGGAACGGCTCCAGAAACTCTGCGACGAACTGGTGAAAGCCACGGGCCTGGATGCGGATGCCAAGGCCGTGGAACGGGCTGCCCTCCTGTCCAAGGCGGATCTGGTCACCGGCATGGTGACGGAATTCACCGAACTCCAGGGCACCATGGGCAAAGAATATGCCTTGCTGGACAACGAAGGGGAGAAAGTGGCCCAGGCCATCGGGGAACAGTACATGCCCCGGTTTGCCGGAGACGGACTGCCCCAGAGCAATGAAGGCCGGATCCTGGCCGTGGCGGACAAACTGGACAACATCGTGGCCACCTTCAGCCGGGGCATGGCTCCCACCGGGTCCCAGGATCCCTACGCCCTGCGCCGTCAGGCTCTGGGTATCCTGAACATCGTGGCCGATGGGGATGTGCACTTCCCGCTGCGGGCCGTGCTGGCGGAAACCCTCAAGAACCTGCCGGTGGAAGTGGAAAACGAAGCCAAGCTGCTGGATGAAGTGGCTGATTTCTTCGCCCAGCGAGCCAAGAATATGCTGCTGGATAAGGGCGTCCGGTATGACGTGGTGGATGCGGTACTGGCTGCTCCGGGGCTGGACGACCTGGCGGACATCTTTGTCCGGGCCGACGCCCTCAGTGCTTATCTGGAAACGGAAAAAGCCGCTGACAGCATCCAGGCATTCACCCGGGTGGAAAACATCAGCAAGAACAATGTGGTGGAAGCCCCTGTGGATGCCGCTCTGTTCCAGGATGCTGCAGAAAAGGCCCTGTATGAAGCGGTGGAAAAAGTGGCTGGGGAAACGGCTCCTCTGGCTGCCGAACGGAAATATGCCGACCTGCTGGCGGCCAATGATGGACTGGCTGCCCCGGTGAACGCCTTCTTCGATGCGGTCATGGTCATGGACAAGGACGAAAAGGTGAAGAACAATCGTCTGGCTCTGCTGAACCAGGTCAAGAAACAAGTGAACCAGGTGGCCGACCTGAGCCAGCTGGTGATGAAATAAGAGGACTTCTGTGTAGCAGCTCTGCCAACAGTCCGTCGGCAGCAGCCAGAGGCTGAGAGCAGTCTGCATTCGTAGTTCTGACTGGGGATAAAAAAGCTGTGGAAGATCAACGCCAGTGTCTGGCGGAGTGCTTCTACAGCTTTTTTTCGTTTCTAGCCAAGCAGAAATCGGATGTTTTCCTTTTTGCACGGTAGCTAACTAACAATCAGCCTGATCTGAGGGAAACCTTGCCTTAGGATTGTCTTTTTATGATGGACATATATCAAAAGGAACATATTTTGCATAAAGTCAATAGCTTTACAAAAAAATAAAATAATGATAAAATTTAAACAAAAAATAATAAAATAGTGGATTAAAATGGCAATGCAGAATACAGTAAGGAGGAAGTCGGATGGGAAAGAAATATAGAAAAGGGAAACGAAATAATCTGTTTTATCAGAAAAAGTCCGCGGGGGGGGGACGTTAAAAGAAAAGGCCGCCTTTCTTGCTGCGGTGATCCTGGCAACCGGCATGACTGGGACTGCCATAGGGGCAGAAAAGGATATTGTGGAAAAAGGCGCCCAGCCCATTGCTTACGATATCAGCCCGGCCAACGACGGGACCAATATCGCCATCGGCAAGAACGCCAAAGTCTTTATCGGCGGCGGGACCCAGGAGTCTATGCTTTCGTTCGGAGAGAAAGTCCATCAAGGTTTCTTGAGTATGCACATCCATGATAACGCCCATGCTAAACAGAATCTGCCGGAAGCCATTGCCATCGGGACGAATTCTTATGCCCGCACAGGGGCTATTGAAATCGGAGCCCATACCTTAGCCGAGAATAAAATCGCCATTGGTGATACTACAGCTGACCGGCTGAGGCAGTTTGGCGTAGCCTCTACCACGCTGGGAACCAATTCTTATGCAGGCGGAGGCTTTGCGACCACCCTTGGCAGCTATAATGTGCAAAGCAGCCAGTATGAAGCAAAAGATCATGGGGATACCTTGGGCAATGCAACGAAAAATGCATTTGCTACGGTTGTCGGGACCTTCAATTCCAATGAATCCATGACCGGTAGCAGCAGCAGCGGTGTCGCGAATATGATTGCAGGCACTGCCAATAAAGTGACGAACAGCAATGGCGCCATTGTCATGGGTGCCGGAAACAGTGTAAAAGAATCAAGCAGTTATATTGATGCCTCTCCTTACAGTAAGCACTTTGATTCTGCTGCAGATATGCAGAAAGCTTTAATGGATGGCGTTGCCAAAAGCGCAGGTGGTGCCACCTTGGTCATCGGCGGCGCCAACAGTGCTGAAAAGACCCAGAATTCTCAAATCATGGGTGTAGGGAACTCCATGAAATCTACGACTTCCAAGAAAGTACAGTATAATTATCTGGATGGGTTCAACAGTTCCATTACTGATGCCAGCCATGTGAAGGTGCTGGGACAGAGCGTCACAATCAATAAAGGAGCCGATTCCAATACGGTGATCGGCGATTATCGTATCGTGGCAGAAAACCAGACCAATAATGTGATCGTAGGCAATGGAGAAGAAAAGTCGCCGCTGACGACTTCTAATAAAGAAACGGTCATCCTGGGTTTCAAGGCCAATGCCTCTTTTGATGGCAGTGTGGCTCTGGGCGCCGGCTCCCTTGCCGACACGAAGGCAGGAATCTTTGGCTGGGACCCTGGGACGCAGCAGGCAAGCACCCTGGATTCTCCTCTCTGGAAATCCTCCTGGGCGGCCGTATCCGTGGGGGACAGTGCCCATACCCGGCAAATCACCCATGTGGCAGCAGGTTATGCGGATACAGATGCGGTGAACGTGGCACAGTTGAAAGCCGCTATGGAAAATGCAGCGCC
>SFHH01000020.1 GCA_004555735.1 Acidaminococcus fermentans | reverse complement strand
TAGGGGAAATCTGGAGCGAAGGTCTTTTCCCCTCCTTGGAGCGGTGCAGACGGATCATGATCTGTCTCCTTCCTCCCAGGGCATTGTCCCGGCATTTTCCATGAACGCATTGCCCATCTGTTCCACATCGCCCAGTACCCTGTCTGCACGCTGGGAGAAATACGTATGGAAACAAATGGTCCCGATGGCGATCAAGAGGCCGAATACGGTGGTGATCATGGCTTCCGACACCCCAGCGGTGACTCCCAGCGGATTGTCCCACCGGTCGCCCAAGGCCTGGAAAGAAGCCATCATGCCAGTAATGGTCCCTAAAAGGCCTAAGATCGGCGCCAGTGTCACAATCGCGGAAAGATAGTTCAGGCCTTTTTCAAATTGGTCCACCAGCTGCTGGCCTTCCCCCAGGACATAGCTTTCCTTTTCACGAGCCGCCCTAGGCGCCGTCAGCAGCCTTACCCCCAGCCTAGCCTGGGCACCAGGAGCCTGCCGGCTCTCTTGGAGGAGTTTCTCCCAGTGCTGCTGCCGGACCAGCTGACAAAAATCCCGGACATAGCGCCGGCCAGAATCCTCCTTACGAAAAAAAGACCACCGTTCCAGGATGATGGTCAGGGACACCAGGGAACACAGCAATAGCGGCCACATGACCAGCCCTCCCCGTACAAAATAACTCCAGCCATGCTGCAGCCAATCGATCATTTTATGGTTCCTCCCTATTTTCCAAGATTTTTTTCACCAGTTCTTCCCTTTGGGCATCCCGTTCTGGACAAGCTGCCACCTGGATACTTCCCTCCTCCCGCCTGACGCAGAAAGGAGCGCCGTAAGCCCGTTCCAGAAGGGTTCTCTCCAGGACCTCCCCAGGCGTCCCCTGCCCCAGCAGCCTCCCTCCGCCTACGAGGAGCAGCCGGTCACAGCAGCGGGCTGCCAGCTCCAGATCATGGAGGGACAGCAGGACAGTCCGGCCGCCCTGTGCCAGCATCCGGCACAGCTGCAATACCACGGCTTCATAGACCGGATCCAGTTCCGCTGTAGGTTCGTCCAAAAGGATCACCGGGGTCTGCTGGATCAGGATCCGAGCCAGCAGGACCCGCTGGCGCTGCCCCCCAGAAAGAGCGGTCACGGGCCGTTCCGCCTCTTTCTCCATTCCCAAGACCGTGAGACATGCCTGGGCCAGTTCTCGTTCCTGTTTATTTTCCTGCTGGTACCAGGCCAGATGGGGATACCGTCCCATCAGGACCACTTCCCCAGCCGTATACCCAAAAGGCAGCTCCCTGTCCTGGGGCAGATAGGCAACCTTCCGGCTCACGGCTGAACGAGGCAGTGCCCCTATGGGCTGTCCATCCAGCAGCAGTTTACCTCCCAAACACGGCTGGACTCCGGCTAGGGTCCTCAGCAGGGTGCTTTTCCCCGCTCCATTAGGACCGATCAATCCGATGCAGGTCCCTGGCTCCAGAGAAAGATCCAAGTCCGCCAGGATGACCTGCTTCCCATATCCCACCCGTCCTTTTTCCATCGTCAGTTCCATTTCAATATCCTTTCAGCAGCGGTTCCGGCCCCCGTTCGAACAGCGTCCTTCCGTAAGCCCCGTTGGCCAGGGCTTGGATGCCATAGACAGCCATAGGAGATGCGTCATAGACATACCGGTCCGGCAATGCCACCCGGCGGTCATATCCTTTGACCGTCTGGAGGGAAGGGTCTCCGAAAAACTGGGTTTGGAATCTCTCATAAGCCTCCTGTTCCTCTCCGTAAGGCAGGGAAACCAAGAAGAAATCCGGATTGGCCTGGAGAATGGCTTCGCGGGTAAGGAGCTGTCCATTCTTCAGGCCGGCTTCTGCCAACCCATTGCGGATATGAGCTCGGTGGCACAGGTCATCATACAGCGAACCGCTGCCTCCATAGCGGCTCATGAGAGAAACTAGCATCCCTACGGGTTCCGGTTCCTGGAGGCCGGAAAGGACCGTTTCTATGGATTGCAGCCGCTCCTCCATCTGAGCCGTCACCCGCTCCCCGGCTTCTGGGTTTCCCACAGCCCGCGCTATGAGCCTGACATTTTTCTGTACCTGTTCCAGGTTCTCCGGCCCATAGCAGACTACCACCGGGATCCCCAGTTCTTCTACTTTCTGGATCAGACCAGGATCGGACCAGGAAGAAGCCAGGAACAGATCCGGCTTCACACGGGCCACCGTTTCCGGCGTATAATCTTGCAGCACGGGCTCCATCCCCCTGGTCTCTTCCGCCACAAAGGAGATCCCCGGTTCCCGGTCCAGATAATATACTCCCGCCATTTTTTCGGCAGGAACCAGCGTCAGCAGGGTTTCATCCAGATGGAGGGAATCGGTCAAGATCTTTTGAGGCGGCCGGGTCAGCTGGACCCTCTTCCCCCGCACATCCTCCACCGTATAGCCTCCCGGTTCCGGAGCTGCCCTTCCACAGCCGGCAGCCAGCAGCAGAAGCAGGATCCCCAGGATCCGCAGCAATTTCATCGTCGTCCTCCTTTTGACCTCAAAAAAGGGGGTGTTGCACGTGACCTGCAACACCCTTTCGCCATACGTCAGTCATCATACGCTTATGACAGACTGTTGCGCAGGCAACAGCCCCCTGGTTCAACTGAAAAAGTGAATCCTTGCTCGTCCCCCTCCCGGGGCCACATAATACAGATCTCCCATCCGCAGTTTTCCATCCACCAATTCGAAATGAGGTGCCACGATATCGCCCCCATCCGATTTGATTTCCACATCACTGAACTTCAGCTGCTTGTACTGGTTGGAAAACGTCCCCTTGATGGAGTTGAATTTGATGATGGCGTAGATTCCCTTGCCCGAATAAAAAGACCCGTAGGTCAGGGTGGACCGGTTGTCTCCATCACAGAGCATTTTCAAATCCAGCTGCACCAGCGTCCGGAAATAAGGGATGTTGGTGGCGTCTTCGCTGTGGAGATCATGGCCCATGACATTGACAGTATAGGCTTTGGTATCGATATTGAATCCACCCCGGGCATCGCATTTGCCCTCAAAGATATCCGCCGTCACATTCTGGGCATCGATGTACCCGTCTTCGTATTTGAAATTCCCTTTGACATTCGTGAATTTCAGTCCCGGCAGATTCAGATCTGGCATGTACAGCTCACCCACGATCACTGGTGCAGGCAAGTCTCCCGTTACACTGGCACTGGCTGTCACCCGTTCCCGGATATTCAGTCCCGTCCCCAAGGAAGAAGGATTCAGTTCCTTGATGCCCAGTTTCAGGTCATAGGTAGAAACCGGAGGCTTCAGATCCACACTGCCCTGGATGTCCACTCCTTTCCCTTCCAGGGTCCCTCCCAGTTCCCCGGTGGAAAAATCAATGGTCAGCCGGTCGCTGCTGTTGTAGCGAAGGTCCGCATTCACATCTTGGAAGGTATGGATCCGCTGTCTGTAGTGTGCGGTCATCCGGCAGTGGTTCAGCTTTACTCGGGCATCCACATTTTTCAGCTTGATGTCGAACTTTTTCTTTTTCCCCTTCTGGGCCGCCGGCTGAGGCAGCTCTGCTGCCCGGATTCCTCGGATATGCATATGTTCCGTGAAAGTCACATTGATTTCAGCCTCATTCAATTCCAGTTCCTGGATGGTCCGAGTGCTGATTTGCTTCAAGACAATATCCAACGGTTTCACCTGGAAAGACCCGCTGGGAATGAACACGCGGTTCCCGTCATGGCTGCCCTTCCATTCCAAGTTTTCAAAGCGCACATGTCCCAGGGGTGTAGCCGTCAGCCGCTCCACGGTAATGGTCCCGTCAAAGAAATGCTGTTTGGCCATTTCCCGGTTGAAGATCTGGGCCGCGTGGATACTGGCAATATAGGCCAGCCACGCCATCACTAGGACGCTGGCCAGTACGCAGAGCAGGGCACCTTTGATTTTTCCCCGGTGTTTCTGCAGATAGGCTCTCATGGTCTTACCGCAGGGCAGTGACCGCTTCCTGCATATCCGGGGCCCCAAAGACAAAGGATCCCGCCACCAGTACATCAGCGCCCGCTTCCCGGCAGGCTTTGGCAGTTTCACCGTTGACCCCGCCGTCTACTTCGATCAGCGTTTTCAGATCCCGTTCCCGGATCATCTGCTTCAGCCGGCGGATCTTATCTACACTAGCTGGGATGAATTTCTGGCCGCCGAAGCCGGGGTTCACACTCATGATCAGGATCATATCTGCATCAGGCAGGATTTCCTCGATCTGGCACAGGGGGGTAGCCGGATTCAGTGCCACGCCGGCCTGGATTCCCTTGCTGTGGATAGTCTGGATCAGCCGGTGGAGATGATGGGTGGCTTCCGCATGGACACAGAGCAGGTCAGCTCCTGCCGTGGCAAAACTGTCCACATAGTTCTCCGGATTCTCCACCATCAGATGGCAGTCAAAGAACATCTCCGTCCGTTTCCGCAGGCATTTGACGACAGGTGCCCCAAATGTCAGGTTGGGGACGAACTGACCGTCCATTACATCGATATGGCACCAGTCAGCCCCCGCATCCTGGATACGGGCCACTTCTTCTCCCAGGCGGGAAAAGTCAGAAGACAAAATAGAAGGTGCAATGATGGTCATGATCTCTTTCCTCTTTTCTTGGCATCCGCCAGTTCTTGACGGATCGTACAATAGGAAGCATAGCGGCTGGAAGCGATTTCGCCCCGTTCCACCGCCGCTTTGACTTCACAGTCGGGTTCATGGGTATGGGAACATCCGGTAAACCGGCAATGGCCTTCCCGAGCCCGGATTTCCCGGAACCCGTCTGCCGCCGATGCCATGTCCAATTCCGACAGGTCGATATTCCCAAAACCCGGGGTATCCACAATGTAGCCCCCGGCAAAAGGCAGCAGTTCGGCAAACCGGGTGGTATGGCGTCCACGGCCGATTTTACTGCTCACATGGCCGGTCTTCAAGGTGAGGGACGGGTCCAGATGGTTCAGCAAGGTAGATTTCCCTGCCCCGGAGGGACCCCCGAAAGCCACCGTCTTCCCCTGGATCTGTTCCAGGATCGGTTCCAGTCCCAATCCCTCTCGAGCCTGGATGGGAAATACCGAGTATCCCAAGGCCCCATAGATGGATTGGAACTGTTCCAGCAAGCCTTCCGGGGCCAGGTCTTCCTTATTGAGGACCAGGGCAGCCGGAATACCGGCGGCTTCAGCCAGAGCCAGCAGTTTGTCCACCAACAGGAAGCTGGGATCAGGGTCTCCGCAGGCAAAGACCGCCATCAGACAGTCCAGATTGGCCACCAGGGGCCGCTGGAGCAGATTCTGCCGGGGCAGGATTTCCCGGATCATCCCCTCCGTACCCTGGGTCTCCAGTTCCACCCGGTCCCCGGCTGCCATGATGAACCGTCTCTGCTTCATCCGCCCTTTCACCTTGCAGGTATAAAGCTGCCCGTCGTCTCCGGCTACATAATAATACCCGTTATAGGTCTTGATGATTCTCCCAGTTGCTGTACTCACAGGGCTTTATCCTCCGCCAATTCACCGTTCACATAGATCTGGACGCTGGCTCCGGATCCCACATTCACCGTCCGGGTGATCCGGGTCCCAGGGGCTACCGCATCCGAGAAGATGGTCCGGGTACTGCTGTCATCAGAAACGATGATCTTGACATTCTTTGCACTGCCGCTGCCGGGGACAGTATAGCCGATGGTCCGGGTACTGCCTCCGCTGCTGCCGGAAGTGCTCCGATTTTTCTTTTCTTCCTTCTTGCCAGCAGAAACCACCAGACTCACGGCGGATCCCTTATCCAGTACGGACCCGCTGCCGGGATCGCTGGACAGGACCGTATCCTTTGCCTTGTCGCTTTCTGCCGTCTGGATGCTGCCAATCGTCAGGCCCATATGATTCAGCTGGTTCCTGGCTTCCGTCAAACTCATCCCGTCCAGGCTGGGCACCACCGTCTGGTTCCCGCTGATATTCACCACCAGGTCCACGCTGGTCCCTTCGCTGACTTTCTGTTTGGGCGCTATGCTCTGGGACAGCACGGTCCCTTTGGGGGCTCCTGCTTCATACTTCACCGTAACGCTCCCCACTTTCAGTTTGGCTTTTTCCAGCATGGCAGTAGCTTCCGTCAGCGTCTTTTTCTTTAAATCCGGCACCACACCGGGTTCCGGGCCCTTGCTGACCACCAGATGGATCTTCCGTCCGGCCTTGACCCGGCTGTGGGCGGCAGGATTCTGTTTGATGATCACCCCCGGGGTCGCCTTGGCGTCGTATTCCTCCGTCAGGGTGTAGCCCAGTTTGTCCTTGGTCAAGATGGCCTCTGCCTCTACGATGGTCTTGCCCTTCAGATCCGGGACCGTCACATCTCCGCTGGTATAGCTCAAGATGGCATAGATGACCCCGCTGAGGACTACGATGGCCGCCAGGAAGAAGGCCAGCAGTTTCTTTTTTCCATACCGGTCCAGCCATGTCTCCTTCTCCGGTGTTTCCCCATGTTCCCGCTTTCCGGGTCCTTCCCCGGGATGGTGCCCCGCTGCTTCCGCATTCTGGGACTGGAGCAGCCCATCCAGCATATCGCTTTTGCTGATGACCATGGTTTCATCGCTGACAGGCTTCTTCCGAGGCTGTGTCCAGGCATCCTCATCCAGCCCCGTATCCCCCAGGAGATGGGTCTGGGCATGCTTCAGATCCATCAGGAAATCATCCGCCGTAGCATACCGCAGCCGAGGATTCTTGGCCAGGGCCTTGGTGATGATATTATCCAGATAATAGGGGATATCCGGATCGTACCGACGGGCTGACGGCGTGGAGGACTCCAGGTGCATCCGGGCTACTTCCAAGGGGGTATCCCCGTCATAGGGCAGCTTCCCCGTGAGCATCTCGAACAGCACCACCCCCAGGGAATACAGATCCGATTGGGGGGTCACAGGCTGTCCTGCAGCCTGTTCCGGCGAAAGATAATAGACCGAGCCGATGACATTTTTTTCAGATGCATTGCTGGGCTGCCCGAAAGCCCGAGCAATCCCGAAATCCGTGATCTTCGGTACTCCTTTGGTATCGATGAGGATATTCTGGCTCTTCACATCGCAGTGGACGATGGAATGGTCATGGGCCTGCTTCAAGGCGGAAGCGATGCCGATCGCATACCGGACCGCTGTCTTATAGTCCAGGGCTCCGTTCTCTTCGATCACTTCCTTCAGGGAACGGCCCACCACATATTCCATGACGATATAGTAAATGTCATTTTCATTGCCGCTGTCATAGATATTGACGATATTGGGGTGGGACAGGCAGGCTGCATTGCAGGCTTCCTGACGGAACCGGGCTACGAACTGCTTATCCTGGATGAACTGATCCCGGAGGATCTTGATGCCCACATCCCGATGGAGGACCGTATCATAGCCATGGAACACTTCGGCCATGCCGCCTCCGCCGATTTTGTCAATGATTTCATAGCGGCCATTCAGTGTTATTCTACCTTCCATTCTGCAGCCTCCAGATCAATGACAATGAATGAGATATTATCGTCGCCGCCAGCGGTCATGGCTCCGTTCATCAGTCCATCCGCCATTCTTTCCAGGTTCCGGTCTCCCAGGATCCGTTCGATTTCCGCTTCGGAGATCATATTGGTCAGTCCATCGGAACAGATCAGGAGCTTCTGGGCTCCGTCCAACAGGATCTCAAAGGTATCCACTTGGACCTGAGGATCCACTCCGATGGCCCGGGTGATCATGTGCTTCTGGGAAGAGGCTTCCGCTTCTTCTGGGGTCATCTGTTTCTGCCGCACCAATTCTGCCACATAACTGTGGTCACTGGTCACCTGGCGCAGCGTCCCCTCCTGCCATACGTAGATCCGGCTGTCTCCCACATGGGCCACAAAAGCACTGTGGGGCGTGGGCAGATAGACTGCCGTCAAGGTCGTCCCCATCCCGGTGAAATTTTCCTTTTCCTGGGAAAGTCCCCAGATTTTTTTATTGATATTCTGGATGCTCCGTTCCAAAAATGGAAGGATTTCCTTTCTCTGCAGTCCTGACAAATCCAGACGGCTCAGCTGGTGGACCGCTTCATAGCTGGCTACTTCCCCCGCATCTGCTCCGCCCATGCCATCGGCAATGGCATACAGATCCGGTTCCCGTACCAGGATGCTGTCCTCATTATTGGGACGCACCATTCCCCGGTTGGTCCGGCTCACTGCTATCATTTATTCCTGTGCCTCCTTTAATGCACTGGCCCGCAGCTGGCCGCAGGCCGCATTGATGTCCTTTCCCATTTCTTTCCGGACGGTCACATTCAGCCTGCGTTTCTTCAGCAGCTGAAAGAACCGGTCCACGGCCCCATCGCTGGGACGGGCAAACCCCTTTTCCGGGACTGGATTGGCCGGGATCAGGTTGATGACACATTCCTTGTGCTCCAGGGCATCTGCCAGACGCCGGGCATCTTCTGGCCGGTCATTGATCCCTGCCAGGAGGATATATTCATACATGACCTGGCGGCCATTGCTCTTTTCATAGGCATCCGCTGCCTGGATCACGTCCGGATAGGGATATTTCCGATTGATGGGCATCAGCCGGTTCCGCAGTTCCTGGGAAGCTCCATGCAGAGAAATGGCCAGGTTGATGTTTCGGCCCTGTGCCGTCAGTTCCTTGATCCCCGGCACCACCCCGCAAGTGGAAACTGTCATATTCCGATAGCCGATGCACTGGCCCCGGTCACTGTGGAGGATATCCAGGGCCTTGAGCACGTTTTCCAAGTTCAGCATAGGTTCTCCGCTGCCCATGACCACCACCCGGCTCACCCGTTCTCCCTGGGGCTGGAGCCTGCTCTGGAAGAAGTAGAGCTGGGCCAGGATTTCTGCCGCCGTCAGGTTCCGGACAAAGCCATGGAGCCCGCTGGCACAGAAAGCACAGTTCATCGCACAACCCACCTGGGACGACAGGCACACGCTGTAGCCATAGTCATGGTGCATCAGCACCGTTTCCACCGTGGCGCCGTCCGTCAGTTCCAGGAGTACTTTGTGGGTCAGTCCATCCTGGGACTTGTATTCTTTCAGGACCTTCACCTGGGCCGTGGCAATGGTATACCGGTCTGCCAGCTGCTGCCGGGCTTCCTTGCTCAAGTTGCTCATCTGGGCAAAATCCACCGCAGCCTTTTCATACAGCCAGCGGAACACCTGCTCCGCCCGGAATTTCTTCATGCCCAGGCTGGCCAGTTCCCCTTGGAGCTCCTCCCGTGTCAGGCCCATGATTTCTTTTTTACACATGGTGTGTTCTCACTTTCGTTTGGCAAAAAGACAAAGATAGAACCCGTTGATGCCATCCCTCTGGGGCAGGATCTGGAGTTCTTCCAAGCTCTCTCCGGTCACCGGATGGGAAAAGGGCACAGGGACGAATTCTGGATGATTTTCCAGGAACCACTTCCGCACCCGGGTATTTTCATCCTGTTCCAGGGTACAGGTGCTGTAGAGCAGCCGTCCGCCTGGTTTTACATACCGGGCCCCATTTTCCAGGATTTTTTTCTGCAGGGGCGGGAATTGGCTGAGAGACCGTTCGTCCTTGGTCCACCGGGCTTCTGCCCGCCGATTCAGCACACCCAGTCCGCTGCAGGGAGCATCCACCAGGACTCGGTCCGCTGACTCTTCCCAATCCGGTACGAAGACGGTCCCGTCCTGTTTTTCTGTCCGGATGCACTGGATCCCCAGCCTTCGGGCATTCTCCCGGACCAGTTCCAGCTTATGATCGTACAGATCCAGGGCCAGGATCTCTCCCCGGTCCTGCATCTTCTGGGCCAGATGGGTGGTCTTCCCTCCCGGAGCGCTGCACAGATCCAGGACCCGGTCCCCAGGCTGGGGATCCAGGACTGCCGCATCCAGCATCGAGCTTTCATCTTGGATGTAGATATCCGGTCCGAAGGACTCCACCAGAGTATCCAGGGAAGGCAGGCTGTCACAGATGAGACCGTCCGGAGACCAGCAGGAAGGACGGGTCCCGATGCCCTTTTCCGCCATTTTTTCTTGGAGACCATCCCGGCTATCCCGGAGCGTATTGACCCGGAAGGAAAAAGCCGGACGGGCATTATCGAATTCACAGATCTTGATGGCTTCAGCCAACCCGTAGCGGAATTTCCACCGCCGTACTAGCCATTTTGGGTGGTAATATTCCAGGGCGATCCGTTCCAATTCCTTTTCCGGTCCCTGAGGGAATTTCCACTGGTCTTTGGTCCGAGCCAGCTGCCGCAGGGCACCGTTCACCAGTTTCGCGGCCCCTTCATGGACCCATTTCTTGGCCAGTTCCACACTTTCATTGCAGGCTGCAGAAACCGGGATCCGGTCCAGATACAGCAGCTGATAGGCTCCCAGACGCAGGATCACCAGGACCAAAGGATCCAGTTTCCGCAGAGGACGGTTCACCACCTTGGCCAGGTACCAGTCCAGGGTCCCCAGGGTCTTGACCGTTCCATAGACCAGCTCTGTAGCCAGTTTCCGGTCAAGGAGAGACAGGGAAGCCCTGCGCAGGCCCTGGGCCAATGCCAGATTTGCATAAGCTCCCTTGAGAAAGATCTGTTCTAAGATCAACAGCGCAGTTTCTCTTGGATTCTTTCCAGTTTCTTTCATGATCCTTCCTCTTCCAAAATAAAAGACCGTATGGCCTCTTCGATTTTTCCCATATCCGCCCGGGTATTGAAACAAGGGCCATTCGGCCGTTCATTCAGTACCCCGATGACCGGCAGGGGAAACACATCTTGGATCCCGCTGGTCAGATCCCGTTCACAGGCCACTGCCAGGATGGCTTTAGGACGGGCCTTTTTCACAGCCTGCCGGGCCAGAGTCCCCCCTGTAGCGATGGCCACATGGACCCCATACTTCTGTGACAGAGCCAAAAGCTGCCCCACTCCGCAGCGGCCGCATTGATGGCAGTTGTTGATATCCCGGGTCACTTTATAAGGACAGATATCCAGCTGGATGCAGTGGGGTGTCAGGATCAGCAGACGGCTGGCCGGCACCCGGATATGCTGGCGCCGGACCAGATGGTTGCTCACTTCAATGAAGGACTGTTCCACCCTCCGTTTGGAAATACCCATCATCTTCCCCAGGAAAATGGCTAAGGGATATACAAAATTGATGATATGCCACGCCCAGAAATAAAAGAACCGGATGGTAGGAAAGCCCAGGATGGCCAAGACGATTCCCACGATCCCGGAACAAAGGGCCAGGATGAGCAAAAGCAGCACCCAGCCTATGACCTGGGGCAGCCAGGGATGGAGCTGGGTCAGTCCTGGCACCATGATCTGCCACAAACCATAGGCTGCGCCGGCCGCCAAAAGGACGGCCAGAGAAGCCAGTGCCATGAAAAGCCGTTTCTTCGGCCGAAATCCCATACCCATGATCTATGCCAGCCTATCCCCTGGTTTGACGTGCTTGCCGTTGACAAAAGGAGCGGCTGCCATCCGTTTCTTTCCCTCCGGCTGACATTCCAGGATTTCCAGACTGCCCTTGCCACAGGCCACCCGGAACCCTTTGGGATCTGCTTGGAGCACGGTCCCTGGAACCTCCTGGCTGCAGGTTTCCAGCACGCGGCTCTTCCAGACTTTCAGCCGTTTCCCATCAGGCAGCAGGGTAAAAGAGCCCGGCCAGGGATCAAAAGCCCGGATTTGATCGTGGAGTCCTTCTGCCGTCCTGCTCCAATCCAGCTTTTCCATATCCCGGGTAATGAGGGAAGCATAGGTAGCTTCTTCTTCCGGCTGGGGAACTGCCTGGATGTTTCCCTTCACCAAACGAGGGATGGTGTCCAGGAGCAGCTGCGCCCCCTTTTCCTTCAGGATATCATGGAGTTCTCCCTGGGTCATTTCCGGCCCCACTGGCACAGATACTTTACTGAGCATGGCACCTGTATCCATCCCCACGTCCATCTGCATGATGGTCACACCGGCTTCTTTTTCTCCCTTTAAGATGGCATAGTGGATGGGTGCTGCCCCCCGGTACTTCGGCAGCAGGGAAGCATGGACATTGATGCAACCATACCGGGGCAGTTCCAGCAAGGCTTTGGGCAGGAACTGTCCAAAAGCAGCGACTACGATCAATTCTGGACGGATTTTTTCCATCTCCGCCTGGAATTCCGGAGTTTTCACCCGTTCTGGCTGGAGCACCGGAAGGCCCTGGGAAAGAGCATATTCCTTCACAGGGCTCATCATGACCTTATGGCCCCGCCCTTTGGGACGATCCGGCTGGGTGACTACTGCCGCGATTTCATAGAGACCGGCTCTTACCAGGGCTTGCAGGCTGGCCGCAGCAAATTCCGGTGTTCCCATAAATACGATTTTCATACGTTTTCTTCCTTTGGTTTTGCAGAGAGGCTGAGGGCCTTGTCAATGAACAGGATCCCCTCCAGATGATCGCATTCGTGCTGGAGAGCCCGGGCCAGGAGCCCTTCTGCCGTCAGCCGGTAATGATCTCCCTTCCGGTCCTGGAAATGGACGGTGATCTGGGCCGCTCGCTTGACTTCTCCTTCGTAAGAAGGAACGCTGAGGCAGCCTTCGGAATCCACAGCTTCTCCTACTGGATCCGTCAGTACCGGATTCACGAATTCCCGGATGCCTGCCCCATCTCCGGCATCGATGACCACCAGCCGTTTGCTGAGACCGATCTGAGGCGCAGCCAAACCGCAGCCATTGGCTGCATACATGGTTTCTGCCATATCCTTCAGCAGACGGCCCAGTTTTTTATCGAAACGAGTGACAGGGGCTGCCTTTTCCCGGAGGATCGGAGCCCCCACTTTTACAATATCATAGATTGCCATATTTCATCGACTCCTATCACAATTTTACTCTCTATTATACCATAGGACATAAAAAAAAGTTGCCGCATGTGTGAAAATCGCACATATACGGCAACCTTCCGTCATAGGTCAGACGTCATACGTCATACGTCATACGCTTTTGGAAATCAATTTTTCAAATTGATCATGAAATTTCAAAACCTGTTTCAGGCTCCAACTGGTTTTCCTAAATTCGGAGCCAGCAAAGCTGGCTTCCATCAGCGTATGACCTATGACTTATGACAAGCTGTTGCCCATGCAACAGCTCCCCCTACACCACACTCATAGGATCCACATCGAAATACACATTGGCCATTTCCCGGTATTCTGACTGCCAGAGCCATTCTTTCACCGGCTTCATCCGGGGGCTCTTCAGCAGCACATTGATCCGGTAGATCTGGTTCACCCGTGCCACGATGGCCGGAAAAGGTCCCAGGATCTCCAACGGATGCCCACTTTCCATTTTCCAGGCCTCCAGGGCGTTCACCAGGCGCTGGGCGGTAGCCAGGGCTTCCTCTTCCTTTTTGTGGAGTACTGTGACCTTCAGCATCCGGACAAAAGGCGGATACTGCAATTCCTTCCGCAGTGCCAGTTCCCTTTGGGCAAAGCCATCATAATCCTGCCGGGCCGCCATCTGGAGGATGGGATTCTCCGCGTCATAGGCTTGGAAGATCACCTGACCCGGTCTATCTCCCCGTCCAGCCCGCCCAGCAGCCTGGGTGAGCAGGGCGAAACAGCGTTCTCCGCTGCGGAAATCCGGCAGATTCAGCTGAGAATCGGCACTGAGCACCCCCACCAGCGTCACGTTGGGGATATCATGGCCCTTGGCCACCATCTGGGTCCCCAGCAGCACATTATAGTCCCCGCTGCGGAACGCCTGGAGGATCCGGTCATGGGCGAATTTTTTTCCAGTAGAATCCTGGTCCATGCGCAGAGGCTTCACTCCCGGACACAGTGCCCGGATCTCCGTCTCTGCTTTTTCCGTCCCGGTCCCAAAGAACCGGATCCGGGGACTGCCGCAATGAGGGCAGCGGGTGGGGACCGGTTCCGTATGGCCGCAGTAATGGCACTCCATCAGCTGTTCCCTGGCATGGTAGACCAGAGATACCGCGCAATTGGGACAGCTAAGAGCTTCTCCGCAGTCCCGGCATAGGACAAAGGTCGAGAATCCCCGCCGATTCAGGAGGATGATGGCCTGTTCGCCCTTTCCCACCGTAGTCTCCAACCGGGAACGCAGGACATCGGAAAGGACGCTCCGGTTCCCCCGCTGCAGCTCTTCCCGCATATCCACAATGGATACTTGGGGAAGATGGCTTCCAGCTTTGGCCCGATGGGTCAGCCGCAGATGGGTGTAGATGTCTTTTTCCGCCAGATAATAGGATTCCAGGTCCGGTGTGGCAGACCCCAGGACCACCGGGACCTTCCACTGATGGGCCCGGTACTGGGCCACCAGCCGGGCATGGTAACTGGGCCGTTCCTCCTGTTTGTAGGCTCCCTCGTGTTCTTCATCGATGAGGATCAGACCCAGTGCAGAAAAGGGACAGAACACCGCAGACCGCACTCCGATCAGCACCCGGGCCTGTCCAGAACGCATCCGGCACCATACATCCGCCCGTTCCCCAGAGGAAAGCCGGCTGTGTGCCACAGCCACGGCCGCCCCGAACCAGGCTTTGAAGCGTTTGACCACTTGCCCGGTCAGGGCGATTTCCGGCACCAAGACCAGGACCTGCCGACCTTCCTGGAGGGCCTTAGCCGTGAGACGCAGATAGACTTCCGTCTTGCCGCTGCCAGTGATCCCCTGGAGGAGAAATGTCCTGGCTTCCCGCTTTTCCTCTGCCGCCTCTACTGCCTGGATGGCAGCCTGCTGCTCTTCTGTCAATTCCAGGATTTCTTTAGGAGCTTCCAGTCCCTGGTAGCTGTCCCGGAGGATCCGCCGGCGCCCTTCCGAGAGCCATCCCTTCCGGACCAGGTTCCGCAATACCTCCGCCGAGATGCCCTGTTGTTCCAATGCTCCAGCACTCAGCTCTTTCCCCCATGGCAAAAGGCCCAGGGCAGCCTTCTGGCTTTTGCCCCGGACCTCTCCGTTCCCATTTGCCGCCAGCCCTTCCGGTGTTATGGCAAAGGTCCGTTCGGTTTTCTCCCGCAATTTATATTTTACGTCATAGGACAGGACAACAGCCTGCCGGGTGATCAGCCCTTTCAGGGCATCTTCTCCTCCAGGCAGCTGGCGGATGGCTTTCCTGGGCAGAGGTCCCTTCAGCGTCAGGAAGTCATACAACTCCTGTTCTGCCGGGGAAAGTCCGGCTGCTCCAGGTACGGTCACATATTTCCCCACTGCTGCCAAACTGCGTTTACCTGGGATGAACAGGCGCAGGGCTTCGGCCAGCGCACACAGATAATATCGGGACAGCCAATAAGCTGTAGCCAGCATCTCGTGGTCGAACCAAGGCTCCGTCCCTACCACATCGGCGATGTCTTTCAGCTCCCGGGTACAGTCTGGTTCCCGGTCCTCTTCCACGATGAACCCTTCCAGCAGCTGCTGGCCGAAAGGCACCACCACCCGCCAGCCCTGGTCCAGGAAATCCAGGGTTTCCGGGACATGGTAGGTGAACTGCCGAAAGATGTTTTTGGCCGGCAGATTGATGGCAACCTTTGCGTATTCCATCTTATTCCAGTGCTTTTTTCAGCACGTCCACTTTATCCAGCCGTTCCCAGGGCAGATCCACATCGGTCCGGCCGAAATGGCCATAGGCCGCCGTCTGCCGGTAAATGGGCCGGCGCAGATCCAGGCTCTTGATGATACCCGCCGGGGTCAGGGAGAAGTTCTTTTCGATCAATTCCACGATCTTGTCTTCGGGAATGGCCGCCGTGCCAAAAGTATTCACACTGATGGATACAGGACGGGCCACCCCGATGGCATAAGCCAGCTGAATCTCGCACTTTTTGGCCAGACCGGCAGCCACCACATTCTTGGCCACATACCGGGCTGCATAGGCGGCACTCCGGTCCACCTTGGTGGGATCCTTCCCGGAGAAGGCCCCGCCTCCATGCCGGGCCATGCCCCCGTAGGTATCCACGATGATTTTCCGTCCTGTCAAGCCGGAATCCCCTTGGGGGCCGCCGATGACGAACCGGCCGGTAGGATTGATATGATAGATGGTCGCTCCATCCAAGAGATTCGCTGGCACCACCGGCCGGATGACCTGTTCCAGGATATCCTTCCGCAGCTGTTCCATGGAAACATCCGGACTGTGCTGAGCTGAGACCACGATGGTATCCACCCGGACCGGTTTGTCCCCGTCGTATTCCACGGTCACCTGGGTCTTGCCGTCCGGACGGAGATAGGGCAGGGTCCCGTCCTTGCGCACCTGAGCCAGCCGACGGGCCAGCTTATGGGCCAAGGAAATGGGCAGCGGCATATATTCCGGCGTCTCGTCCGTGGCATAGCCGAACATCATGCCCTGGTCCCCGGCACCGATTCTTTCCGTTTCATCCTGGGCACCCTGTTTGGATTCATCAGATTCATCCACACCCTGGGCAATATCCGGAGACTGTTCATCGATGGAAATCAGCACTCCGCAGGTGGAACCATCAAAGCCATATTTGGCGCGGTCGTAGCCGATATCGATCACCGTCTGCCGGGCGATCTTGGCAATATCCACATAGCAGCTGGTGGAGATTTCTCCTACAATATGGATTTGGCCGGTAGCCACCAGGGTTTCGCAGGCGACTCGGGCATCCGTGTCCTGTTCCAGGATGGCATCCAGTACCGCATCAGAGATCTGATCGGCGATTTTATCAGGATGGCCTTCCGTAACTGATTCAGACGTAAAAACTTTCTTCATTTTTTCCTCCTTACAAAAAAAATACTCTCAAACATGAGAGTACCTATAGGACTCTCATCTTACAATCGACAGACCGCATTGCAGGAATTAGCACCGTTGGCCCAAGGCCATGGTTGCTGTGGCTTCATTGGGCCATTCCCTCCGCCACTCTTGATGAGCAATATGTGATTTTGCTTTGTAATTATAACAGATACAGTAGCAAAACACAAGATGGACCCACTCAATAATGGACCACATCCTGCTCTTTCTGGATCTTTGCCAAGATGGGACGGGCTGCCTCACTCTGGAGGAAGTCCCAAGTCGTAGGAGGCACCTGCTCCCGGACCCGTTCCCAGTTGCCTTCCTGGATGGCTTTCCGTACGGTGGAGGCGCTGACCACTTCCCCCTGTTCCGCCCGGCGGGGGACTACGATGCATTGGATCCCAGCATCCGGCAGACGCTGCTGCATCACCTGGTTGTAGAGGCCAGTGACTACGCTAGTAGGTTCTTCCCCCACATACCGGGAAGTAATGCCCAGCCGATGGGCGATTTTCGTAAAGATGGCCAGATCCAGGTTGGCATGGCTGGCGATCACGGCTTCTGCATCCTTCTGGAAATAGCTGGGGAATGTAGCCTGACTGATGATATAGGGCCCGCTGTCATGGTACCGGATGTTGGTCAGATGACGGGTCCCCTCCAGGATGAGTTTTTTCCGCACCGCATAGGGAAACAGGCTGGCATCTTCGCTGACCATGAAAAGATGTACTGCATCATTTTCCCCAGCAGCCTTTTCCACCAGATACTGATGCCCCAGGGTAAAAGGATTGGCATTCATCACGATGGCTGCCACTTTCGGTGCATCGATCCGGCTTTGGGCCAGCTGATCCAGATAACTGGAAAACCCATCTTTCCGATTTTCCATGAACACGATCTGGTCTTCGATCCGGGCAATTTCATAGAAGCCCAGATCTCCAAAGAATTTGGCCGAGCTGCACTTGGTATAGAGGAATAGATGGAGATGGCCCCTTTCATACTGGATCTGGACCAGATGGGAAACGATTTCGTTCATCAGCCCTTCGCCCTGATGCCGATGATCCACTGCCATACAGCGCAGGGTATTGCCAAAACAGCTGCCGGTAGCAATGGCCTGATAGTCGCTGTCAAACATCACACAGGTATAATCCAGATTGGCATCCCGCCGGATCCCTTCCTGTTCCAAATAATCAGACATCATTTGTCTCCTTCTGGTTTTAAAGTCACCCCATTATATCACAAAAAAGGGTTGGGCTGCGTTGGTCCGCCAACTAAGATCTTTCCTGGCAAAAAAAGGCTGTACAGACCGCCGACATCGATCTGTCGGCAATCTTGTACAGCCTTTTTTCCCCGCACCAGTATCTGAATACAGTTACCGGGCTCTCTTATTTTGCAAAGTAACGGGCCAGCAGGCCATCGAATACGCGGCCATGACGGGCTTCGTCCTTGGCCATTTCATGGACGGTATCATGGATGGCATCGTAGCCCAGCTGTTTGGCCAGGGTAGCGATTTCCTTCTTGCCAGCGCAAGCACCCTGTTCAGCAGCAGCCCGCATCTCCAGGTTCTTTTGGGTGCTGTCGGTGACTACTTCACCCAGCAGTTCTGCGAATTTGGCTGCATGCTCTGCTTCCTCGAAAGCGATCCGTTTGTAGGCTTCCGCCACTTCCGGATAGCCTTCCCGGTCAGCCACCCGGCTCATGGCCAGATACATGCCTACTTCGGAACATTCGCCGGTGAAGTGCTGACGCAGGCCTTCCAGTACCCGTTCATCCACGCCTTTGGCAACGCCGACCACATGTTCATCAGCGTATTCCTTGACGCCTTCTTTCAGTTCATCGAATTTATCTTTGGGAGCGCCACACTGCGGGCACTTTTCCGGAGCTTCTTCGCCTTCATAGACATAACCGCACACTCTGCAAATGAACTTTTTCATGATATTGCCTCCCCTGATTTACACAGTTTACAAGATTTTGTATTTATTAATATTAATTATCTCTTACGGTTATTATTATAACAGACTCTTAAAATAATGCAAGTCTTTTTGGAAAATATTTTTCCATTTGATATGTTTTTTTATGAGAACCTGTCCAAGAGCTGCTGGAGCCTCTCCTTCAGCCTCTCTTTCCGTTTTTGGGGATCTTTTTCTTCCTGTCTCAACTGCTGCCGGTATCCTCCCATCTGTTCATTGAGGGCACCTAATCCCTGCGGCAGGACTTGTTGGATCCGGCTTTTCACATACTGTGCCACCAGGGGGCTCCTGCCGCCGCTGCTGACAGCACAGATCACTTCTCCCTCTTTCAGCAGGGCCGGAAAGATGAAGGAACACAGCGCCGGATCATCTACTACATTCACTGGGATTTTCTGTTCCTGACAAAGACGGCTGATCCTTTCATTGACCGCTCTTTCATTGGTCGCAGCCACGACCATCTGCCATTTTTCCCGTAAGATGTCCTCTTGGCTGAAATTCCTTTCTGCTATTTGGACCGGCAGGGCATGGAATCCGGGTATAAGGACGGGAGCCACTACCTGGATTCGGGCTCCGAATTCCAGCAGGATCCGGGCTTTGTGGAGCGCGGTCCGCCCGCCTCCCACCAAAAGGACCGGCTGCTGTTCCAGCTGGACCATCAAGGGGAAATAACTCATTCCCGCACTTCCTTTCTTTCCAGAGCTTCCCGGATGCCGGATACGGAATGGATCCTGGCTGTTTCCACATGCTTGCAGCCTTCTTCCCAGGCAGCCCGGGCCGTAACTGGACCGATACAGAGGATCCGGGTCTCCGGTGCCAGGGTGAACTGCCGGAAAAAAGCATGGACCCCCCTGCCGCTGCCAAAGATCATGATCCTTGGCGAAAGCAGGCGGTGCGTCCCCCCTTTGTCCTCCAAGGAACGGACCCGATAAATGGACGCATCCTGATAGTTCAGCCCTGCCTTTTCCAGTTCCCGGACCAGATCCGGGGACCCTTCTTCTGCCCGGAGCAGGAGACAGCGGTCTCGGGGATCCATTTTTCCTCCCAAGGCCCTGCCTAAAGCTTCTGCTGTAAAAGTCTCCGGCACCAGATCCGCCTGGAATCCTTGGTGGGCTAGTTCCTCAGCCGTTCCCCGGCCGATGCAGGCAAACCGCACCTGCCCCAGCCGCCGGAAATCCTGCCGAGCCGCTCGGAACCATTGGAAGAACAGGCGGACCCCGTTCCGGCTGGTAAAGACCAGCCAGTCATACCGGTCAAAATCTTCCGGGATATTCTGGAACAGCGGTTCCAGATCCAGGATCGGAAGTTCCGTGACCGTCTTTCCAGCCGCTTCCAGAGCACCTGCCACTTCCTGGCAGAACACCGGGGTCCCGGTGACCAGGATCCCCTCCAGATTCCCTTCCCAAGACGGCTGCAGTCCCAGGTCAGCCACGGGCCCTACCAGGATGATGGCCGGCGCAAAGGCCCCCTGTTCCTTGGCCTTTCCCGGAAGGTTGGAAAGTGTCCCGTCAATGCGGATTTCCTGAGGGCTGTATCCCCCGCAAAGGACGCTGGTCGGGGTATCCGGTGGCTTCCCTGCCTGGACCAAGCACCGGCAAATGGTCTCCAGACGCTCTACTCCCATGAGGAATACCAGAGTCCCTTGCAGCTGGGCCAGGGCTTTCCAATCTTCTCCCAGTCCATCCTGGGTATGTCCAGTGACCACGGTAAAGGAACGGGCCAATCCCCGGTGGGTCACTGGGATACCGAAATGTTCCGGCACCGCGATCGCGGAACTGATTCCCGGCACCACATGCCAGGGGATTCCCGCCGCCTGGAGTGCCAGTGCTTCTTCTCCGCCTCGGCCAAAGACAAAACTGTCTCCGCCCTTGAGCCGCACCACCCGTTTCCCTTCCCGGGCCTTTTGGAGCAGCAGCTGATTGATGGCCTCCTGGGCCATGCTGTGGCGCCCGCTGCGTTTGCCTACCGGCAGCCGTTCCGCCTCAGGGCGGACCTCTCGGAGCACTTCAGGGGGCACCAGGGCATCGTACAGCACCGTTTCAGCCTGGGCCAGGATCTTTCTTCCCTCCAGTGTCAAGAGCCCGGCACCGCAGCCGGCTCCTACCAGCCAGACTTCGCCCCTTCGGGCTTTATCTCCAGTCATAGAGTTCCTCCTTCAGGGAAGCGCACAGTGCCTTCCCCTCTTTCTCCAAACCCAGCCGCCGGGCTCGTTTCCCGTCCACCATAGCCAAGAGTTCCATCCGGCCCTGGTCCAGCAGTCGGCAGTGGATCCCTACGGGACAGGAACAGTCCACCTTCATCGAACAGAATAATTCCCGCTCCCATTGGAACCGGCGCCAGGTCTCCGGATCAGAGATCCGCTGCAGGAGCCGGACCAGATCCCGATCCCCTCTCCGACATTCGATCCCGATGATGCCCTGACATCCAGCAGGCATCACTTGTTCCACAGGAAGCGGCAGGACCTGATACCGGGACAGGTCCAGATCCATGCGTTGGATCCCGGCCATCGCCAGGACGATGGCGTCATATTCTCCCCGTTCCAGTTTATGGAGCCGGGTCGTCACATTGCCCCGGATATCCCGAAAGACCAGATCCGGATACAGCTGCCCGATTTCCTGGATCCGGCGGGGACTTCCGGTCCCCACGGCCATCCCTGGTTCTAGGCTCTTCCCAGCTGGAAGGATCAAGGCGTCCCGAGGATCTGCTGCTTTAGGGGTACCTGCGATGAGCAGTCCATCTGCCAGCTGATAGGGAAGATCCTTGGCACTGTGGACAGCGATATCCGCTTCGCCGCATAACAGTTCCCGCTCGATTTCCCGGACAAAGATCCCTCGGCCGCCGATTTTCACCAGGGCATGGATCCGGTCCCGATCCCCGGCAGTCGTAATCGTCCGGATTTCCGTTTCCACCCCTGCTTCCTCCAACAGCCGGCATACGATATAGGTCTGTGCCAGGGCAAGACGGCTGCCCCGAGTTGCTGCAATCAGTTTTTTCATCTTATCTCCTTATTACCCTGGGTGCCACTTTTCGATAGACCAGGACAGCCAGGGCACAAAGGGCGTAATCCGGCAAGACCGTACTCAGGAACCAGACTTCCAACAGCCGTACCAATCCAATGCCTCCCGTATTCTGCAGCACCCAGTTGAACATCAGGTCATAATAGACCAGCCCGCATCCGTAATAAACCATTTCGCCCCCTAGAGCCGCTGTCAGCAGCCGTTTCAGCCCGGCTCGGGCCGGATTGCCCGCCAGCAGACCGGTCATCCAGGCGGCACAGGGAAACCCCAGCAGAAAGCCAAAAGTGGGTTTCATCAGATAGCCCAGTCCCCCGCCATGGGCGAAGACCGGCAGTCCCGCCAGCCCCAGGACCAGATAAGCCAGGACGCTGAGAAAGCCCAGCCGCCGGCCTAGGAACAGGCCTGCCAATACGGCTACAAAGATCTGCAGGGAAATGGTCACCTGCCAGATCCCCAAAGGGACCATGATATGGATCAAGGCCCCCACCGCCATGAGAGCCGTAAAAAGGCCACAAAGAGCCAAAGGAGTATGAGTTGTCTGCATCGTTTCCTCCTGAAAAGATTTTCCTTTCGGATCAAGCTTCTTGATTTTTGTTCCTATTATAACAGAATTGCGCCAGTTCTACCGTTGTTTTGCGAACTCTGGAGAAAGTTTCAGTTATTATAATTTTTTCTTATTTTCATCATAATTGAACCTGTTGTTATTTTTTTCGGACGTTTTTTATATAATGTATAAAAGACAAGACATTTATAAAGGGAAAATCGGGATTCTCCGATGCTAGCGGAAGATCCCCAGGTTTGGGAGGAAAATCCATGAAATTACATCAACTGCGCTATTTTCAGGAGGTTTGCCGCCAGCACAGCATTACCAAGGCGGCCGAAGAACTCCACATTTCCCAACCTGCTGTTTCAGCGGCCATCCGGGAGCTGGAAGAGGAGTTCGGGCTGAAGCTGTTCAAACGTTCCCATAAGAAACTGATCCTGACCACGGAAGGGTCATACTTTTCCCTGGAAGTAGAAGAACTGCTCCAGCGGGCCAAGCAGATCACAGATGATATGACCCGTTTGCAGAAAAAGAATACATCCATCCGGGTGGGGCTCCCTCCCATGATCGAGGCCCAGGAAATCCCTATGCTGGCCCAGTTCCATAAAGAACATCCAGAGATCCGCCTGGAACTCCATCATGGGACTTCCCTGACCCTGCGGAAAGCCCTCCAAGACAATCGGATCGACATCGCCATCGTCAGTGGCAGGAATATCAATCCAGGCACAGTAGGATCCCAGCCTATGAAGAAAAGTGAAATCGTCTACTGTGTCAGCCGGAATCATCCTTATGCCCAAGAAAGATCTCTTTCCCTTGCCCAAGTGGCCCAAGAAGATCTGGTAGAAATCGAAGGCAGCCAAAATTTCCGGGAAACCATCCTGGAACGATTCCACCAGGAGCGCTGCACCCCCCGGGTCCAGTGGTCCACCACCCAGCTCTATACCAAGATCCAGCTGATCCGCAGCGGAGTGGCTGGCGGATTCCTCTACCGTGCCCTGGCGGAACGAGAGCCTGACCTGGTCCCCATCTCCCTGGCTGAGGGTCTCCAGGGACACGCTGTCCAGGAGACAGACGTCCC
>SFHH01000019.1 GCA_004555735.1 Acidaminococcus fermentans | reverse complement strand
CAGTTAAGCCCTTATACGCCGAAAGTACTCGACTGGAAACGGTCCGGGAGGATAGGGAGCTGCCGGTTAGGAGAAAAGGACTGGGAAGAAATGAGAAATCCATTTCTTCCCAGTCCTTTTTGTCACTGGTCAACGGTCACTGGTCACTGGACGAAGGAAGGCAGCCGAGCTGCGGCTGCCTTTCATTGTATGATGCTGGCTTTGACGCGCTTTTGGTTTGTCCTTGCCTTTCCAGAACAACTCCAGACAAGCAATGGATGAAAAGAAAAGCATGGTCCTAGTTTTTATTCGAAAGAACCCGTCAGCCACGGGTTCTTTCCACCGGCCAGTGACCGGTGACAAGAGACCAGTGACCGGGGACCGGGGATGTGAATTTTTTCACACCCTTTGTATTTGTCACTGGATGCTGACAGAACCATGGGTTCCTCAGATGGCCCCAGATTTCCAGCTTCTGGCAGGCAGAAGGTCTTTTCTGGTTGCGCTTCCCGCAGGAACATGATATCATACTTTTTATATGAACTGACACTAGTCAACAGACAAAGGAGCATCGGATATTCTATGCAGCAGAAAATCATTTTGCCATCAGGCTTTTCTTTGGACGTGTCCAATATGCTGGGGAAGGGCCGGATCCAGCCGACTGAATTGGAGGCATTAGCTCCTCTGTTAGAACAGGCTGCAGAAGGAATCGAGAAAATCCGCAGGGAGGGGAAAGCCAAGAACCATCTCTCTAAGGACGGGACACAGGAACCGGTTTATTTCACCCGTCTTCCTTATCTAAAAGAAGGTTTTCCCAATACCCCTGAACTGCTGCAGGAACTGAATCAGTTCGGAGAACAGGTCAGGATCCGGGAAGATGCTGTGATTTTCTGCGGAGTGGGAGGATCCTATCTTGGGGGTAAGGTACTGTACGACTGCTATACCAGTGAATATTGGCCCAAACGTCACCGGGAGCGTCTGCCTCAGATCTTCTTCAGCGGGAATAACCTGGATGCGGAAGATATGGATGGAGTCAAGAATCATCTGATGGTGCTGGCCCAGCAGAGCAAGGCCCAGCAGCAGCGGCCTCTTCGTGTGCTTTTGGTACCTATTTCCAAATCTGGCACGACATTGGAGCCTACGGCTGCTTTTCTCCATTTCTATAGTTATCTCCAGGAACAGGATCATCTTTTTCAAGTCAGCGGTGCCGTGGTCACGGACAAACATCAAGAAAGAGGCCCTTTGAACCGGTTGGCCAGGGAATTTTCGTGGCCTGTTTTCGATATTCCTGTGGGCGTGGGGGGACGCTTCAGCGTCTTTTCTACACCAGGACTGGTGGTGGCTGCTGTGCTGGGGATGGATCTGGAAGATCTGCTCCGGGGCGCCCGGGAGATGGACCAAGCTTGTATGGGCTGCAGCTTAGATCAGAATCCAGCCCTGCTCAATGCCGCTTTGAAATATGTTGGCGCCATGAATCATGGGGCTGTGACTGAAATCTTTATGCCTTATGCTATGCGGATGAAGGCACTGGGGGAATGGTATGTCCAGCTCCTGGCAGAGTCTTTGGGCAAACGGAAAAACCGGGAAGGAAAAACCGTTTTTTATGGACGGACTCCCGTGGTGGCCATCGGGACTACGGATATGCACGCGCAGACCCAGCTCCATCAGGATGGTCGTCGGGATAAGGTGGTCCAGTTCTTGTTCATCAACAATATGAAGGAACGGATCCACATCCACAATCCTTTCCAGGATATCGGGGAATATGCCCAATATGAAGGGCTGGATATCGGTCATGCGCTGCAGGTGGCCATGGAGGCCAATGAAGAAGCACTGGCCAGTGATCATCGGCTCAATGCGTTATACACCCTGCCCGAGCTGAATGAATATTATCTGGGCCAGCTGTTTTACTTCCTGATGCTGAGCATTGCTTATGAAGGGGAATTGGCGGATGTAGATGCTTATGACCAGCCGGGGGTGGAAATCTATAAACGGCTGATGCGTGAAAAATTGAAGAAAAGATGAAAAAGGGGGCTGTTGCATGCGCAACAGCCCGTCATACGTCATAGGTCATACGTCATACGCCGATAGAAGCCAGCTTTGCTGGTTTCGAATTTAAGAAAATCAGATAAATGTTATAGCAGGTTTTAAAATTTCAAAATCAATTTGGAAAAATTGATTTCCAAAAGCGTATGGCGTATGACGAAGGGGGTGCTGCACGTTGCGTGCAACACCCCCTTTTTATTTCCCTATCCCCAAGGGACTCTGCAAAGCAGCTTCCAGCTGTTCCGGAGTGATCATCCCTTGTTCTGCCATCCGGTTCAGTACCAGGTTCCGCCGTTTTTTGCAGGCTTGCCAGTTGTTGTAGGGATTCAGAGCCGTCGGTGCATAAGGGAGGCCGGCCAAGGTGGCAGCTTGGGGCAGGGTCAGGCTTTTGGGGCTTTGGCCGAAATACACCTGGGAGGCCTGTTTTACCCCGGTAGCCCCGGCACCCAGAAAGGTGGTGTTCAGGTACATTTCCAGGATTTCCTGTTTGCTGCACCGGGCTTCCACCAGAAAAGCCAGGCCGGCTTCCGCAGCTTTCCGTCCCAGGGTCTGGTCGGAAGTGAGCAGCAGGTTCTTTACCAGCTGTTGGGTGAGAGTGCTGGCACCTTCCACCACTTCCTCATTCTGGATATTGATCAGGGTGGCCCGTAGGATCCCATCCGGATCAACACCGTGGTGGGAATAAAACCGCTTATCTTCCACAGCGACCTGGGCTTTCGGGAGCCAGGGTGATATTTCTTTGAGGGGAACCCAGTCTTCCCGAGGAATCCGGCTGCGGGCGATTTCGCGGATGTGCCAGCCCTGCCAGGCCAGCTGGAGGGGATGGGGGAGATTTCGGACGAAACTGTTTTGGGCAACTCCTGCTGGCAGGGGTTGCAGGAGGGTACTTTCTGCTGGAGCTCCGACTTTTTCATGGATGGTAGAAGGCCGGGTCATATAGTAGCACAAGGCTCCGGCAAGCAAGACTAGGATGCATAACAATTTACGCATGAGTTTCTCCCCCTTTTTCTTTTCCATTGTACTTGAAACTGGGAGAAAAATCCATGGATAATCGGTGAAACGGAGTTGGGCGGAAGCCGGGAAAGGAAAGAGATGCGGTCACAAAATTGTCCGATTCTTTCTGGAAAAATAGTAGATGGGATCCGTTCTTTCGTACTATAATGGAGACACATATCAGGGTATGGCTTCCCCAAAGGAAAACAAAAAAATAGTTGCATTGTTATGCATACAAGCGTATAATAATGCAACATAAAGGAGGGACGGCAGTGTGGTGAGAACCGGAAAGGGGAGAGCCGTTTTCTGCTTTGCCAGCGGTTTGGAAAGCGAGAAGAAAGTCATAGCCTGATCAAGCGTATTCTATATGGTTCCGATTTTCGGAAGCACGATCCCAAAACGCAAGGAATTGGATTAGGAGGAAATGCAATGCAGATCAAAAATAATGAAATGAACATATTAGTTGAAGCACTGCCATATTTAAGCGCTTTTAAAGGAAAAACGGTGGTCGTAAAATACGGCGGCAATGCCATGCTCAACGATGATCTGAAGAATAAAGTCCTGGAGGACATTGTTTTCCTCCGCTGCGCCGGCATGCGTCCGGTGGTGGTCCACGGAGGCGGACCGGAAATCACCGCTATGCTGAAGGCGGCTGGAAAGAAATCGGAATTCATCAGCGGTCTCCGGGTCACGGATAAAGAGACCGTGGAAATCGCCGAGCTGGCTCTGGTGGGAAAGACCAATACGGACCTGGTCCGCCGGCTGAATATGCTGGGGGGCAAGGCCATCGGCCTCAACGGCAAAGATGCTAAGCTCATCGAGGCCCGGAAGCATCTGGCTGATGTGTACGAAAACGGTCAGGTGAACCTGGTGGATATCGGTTTTGTGGGTACCGTGGAAAAAGTGAATACGGACCTGATCAACCTCCTGCTGGAAAACGACTATATCCCGGTGATCGCTCCTACAGGGATCGGACCGGACGGGGAAACCTACAACATCAACGCGGACAGTGTGGCCGGAGAAGTGGCTGGTGCCCTGAAAGCGGAAAAGCTGCTGATGCTCACGGACGTGAAGGGTATCTACGAAGACCACAAAGATGAAAGCACCTTCTTGTCCACTCTGACCTTTGAAAAGGCCCAGGAACTGATTGTGAAGGGCAGCATCGACGGGGGGATGATCCCCAAGGTGAAGGCCTGCATTTCCGCCCTCAGCGGGGGAGCTGTGAAGACCCATATCATCGACGGGCGTCAGGAACATTCCATCCTCCAGGAGATATTCTCCGACGAGGGTGTGGGTACAGAAGTCGTGAGAGACTGATCAGGACACCATTGAAAAGAGGCTGAACAATGAATACGAAAGAAATCATGGATACCACAGAGAAGTATTATCTCCCTGTCTTTGGCCGGAGTCCCATTGCCTTGGATCACGGAGAAGGACCGTATCTGTATGATACGGATGGTCATAAATATACGGATTTCTTGGCTGGAATCGCCGTCAATGCCCTGGGGTATGCTTATCCCTCTTTGGTGAAGGCAGTCAGCGATCAGGCGGCCAAAATCATGCACGGGTCCAACCTATTCTATTATGAAATCCAGGCCAAAGCGGCCAAGCAGCTGTGTGAAGTGACCACCTTTGACCGGGTATTCTTCTGCAACAGCGGGGCAGAAGCCAATGAAGGGGCCATCAAGCTGGCCCGGAAGTACGGTCACAGCAAAGATCCCAAGAAGTTCAAGATCGTCACGGCCAAGGATTCTTTCCATGGTCGTACCATGGAAACTTTGACAGCTACCGGCCAGGATCATTATCATGAAGGGCTGAGCCCTTTGCCGGAAGGGTTCGTCTATGTGCCTTTCGGGGATACGGCGGCCATGGAAGCGGCTGTGGATGATGAAGTATGCGGCGTGCTGCTGGAACCGATCCAAGGAGAGGGTGGGGTCCATGTGCCCCCTGCCGGGTATCTGGAAAAAGTGAAGGAACTGTGTGAAAAACACGATGCCCTGCTGATCTTCGATGAAATCCAGACTGGGGTGTGCCGGACCGGGTATTGGTTCGCCTGGATGCACAGCGGGGTGAAGCCGGATGTGCTGACCTTGGCCAAGGCCATCGGCGGCGGCTTCCCCATGGGAGCCTTCCTGGTCCAGGAAAATCTGGCCCATGTGTTCGCTCCGGGGGATCATGGATCTACCTTTGGGGGCAACGCCCTGTCCTGTGCTTCCTGCTATGCGGCCATCAAGGCCATGAAGGAATTGGCTTTGGACAAGAAAGCCGCAGAAACCGGGGCTTATTTCAAAAAGGGACTGGAAGCCCTGAAAAGTAAGCATCCGGACAAAGTGACCGATGTCCGAGGCATGGGACTGATCCTGGGTATGGAACTGGCCAAACCGGGGGCTTCCCTGGTCCAGGGAGCCCTGGATAAAGGATTCATCATCAACTGCACGGCGGGGAACGTGCTGCGGTTCGTGCCGCCGCTGATCATCGGAAAAGAAGATATTGACGCACTGCTGAAGGGATTGGATGAGCTTCTGGCAGAATTCTGATAAAAAAGAGGGTATACTATGGCTTTAAGAAACAAGGATTTGATTTCCATCCATGATCTTTCTGTAGGTGAAGTGGCCACCATCCTGGATGTGAGCAGAAAACTGAAGAAAAAACAGAAACTGGGCGAACCTCATGAATATCTGAAGGGCAAGACCCTGGCCATGATTTTTTCCAAAGCCTCTACCCGGACTCGGGTGTCCTTTGAAACCGGCTTCCATCAGCTGGGGGGCCATCCCATTTACATGAGCGAAGCTACGTCCCAGATCGGCCGGGGTGAACCGGTCAAAGATACGGCACGGGTCCTGTCCCGCTTTGTAGACGGCATCATGATCCGGACTTTTTCTCACGACGCAGTAAAGGAACTAGCCGACTACGCTACGGTGCCGGTGATCAATGGGCTGACGGATCTGCTCCATCCCTGCCAGGCCCTGACGGATATGTTCACCATCCTGGAATACAAGGATGTGCTGAAGGGACGGAAACTGGTCTATGTAGGAGATGGCAACAATATGGCCCATTCCTTGATGTTCGCCTGTGCTAAGGTGGGCATGGATATGGTCTGCGCCAGCCCTAAGGGATACCAGCCGGATCCCCACATCGTAGCCCAGGCCAAGATGGACGCGGCCATCACCGGCTGCACCATCACGGTCCAGGAAGATATGGAAGATGCGGCCAAAGGAGCCGATGTGCTCTATACGGATGTATGGGCCAGCATGGGGGAAGAAGCCCAGCGGGAAGAACGGAAGAAGGCCCTCCATGACTATCAGATCAACCAGCATCTATTGGACCTGGCCCGCCCGGATGCCATGGTACTCCATTGTCTGCCGGCTCATCGGGGCGAAGAAATCACCGACGATGTGATCGAAGGGCCTCAGTCAGCTGTATTCGACGAAGCGGAGAACCGGCTCCATGTGCAGAAAGCCATCATGGCCTTGCTGATGAGTGATGCTGTGCTGTAAAATAATAAGAAGGGCTGCGGTAAATTCCACAGCCCTCATCAGGCATATGACCTGTGACATATGACGGGAAGGCGTGCATTCCCAACCAAAGGAGAGACTTGCAATGGATAAAAAAGACATCAAAAAAGTAGTCCTGGCCTATTCTGGCGGCCTGGATACCTCCTGTATCATTCCCTGGCTGAAGGAAAATTACAACAACTGTGAAGTGATCACCGTAACGGCGGATATCGGGCAAGGGGAAGAAGTGGCTCCAGTCCATGATAAAGCCATCAAATCCGGGGCCAGCAAAGCGTATATCCTGGACCTGAGGGATGAATTCCTGAGAGAATATGCTTGGCCTATGGTGAAATCCGGCGCCGTCTACGAAAAGAAATATCTCTTGGGAACTTCCATTGCCCGGCCTATCATTGCCAAATATCTGGTGAAGATCGCCTTGGAAGAAGGGGCGGATGCCATCGCTCACGGGGCTACAGGCAAGGGGAACGACCAAGTCCGGTTCGAACTGGGCATCAAAGCCCTGGCTCCTCAGCTGAAAGTCATTGCTCCCTGGAGAGAATGGCAGATCAAATCTCGTGATGACGCCATCGATTATGCAGCTGCCCACAATATCCCAGTGCCGGTCACCAAGAAAAAAGACTACAGTATGGATCGGAACATCTGGCACCTGTCCCATGAAGGCAGTGATCTGGAAGATCCTTCCAACGAACCCAAATCCGAAATCTACATCATGAGCCAGACACCAGAAGCGGCTCCGGACAAGGATGAATACATCACCTTGGATTTTGAACAGGGGGTTCCGGTAGCCGTCAACGGCCAAAAGATGGAACCGGTGGAAATGATGGAAACCCTGAATGAAATCGGTAAGCGGAATGGCATCGGCATCGCCGACATGGTGGAAAACCGTCTGGTGGGCATGAAGGATCGTGGGGTGTATGAAACTCCTGGCGGTGCCATCATCTATTATGCCCATAATGAACTGGAAAACCTGTGTCTGGACCGGGCTACCTACAATTACAAGGAACAGATCGGGATCCGCTATGCGGAACTGGTCTATGACGGCATGTGGTTCTCTCCGCTGCGGGAAGCTCTCCAGGCTTTTGTGGACGAAACCCAGAAGACTGTTACCGGTACGGTGAAGATGAAACTGTACAAAGGCAATATCATCACTGCCGGCAGCACCAGCCCCTATTCCCTGTACAGCAAGGAATACGTCACTTTTGGAGAAGATGAAGTGTACAACCAGGCCGATGCCCAGGGCTTCATCAATCTGTTCGGACTGCCGCTCACTGTAAGAGCTCTGATGAAACAAGGGAAGTTGAAATAATGGCAAAGACAAAATTATGGGGTGGACGGTTCAGCAAGGACACCAATGCACTGGTAGATGCGTTCAATGCGTCCATCGATTATGACAAGAGACTGTATCACGAAGATATCCGGGGCAGCATGGCCCATGCCCATATGCTGGCCAATACCGGGATCATCAGCCAAGAAGATGGAGCGGCTATTGAAAAGGGCCTGAAGGAGATCCTGGCTGAGATCCAGGAAGGGAAATTCCAGTTCAAGACGGAGCTGGAAGACATCCACATGAATATCGAAGCGGCCCTGACTGAAAAAATCGGGGACGCGGGAGCCCGTCTCCACACGGCCCGGAGCCGGAATGACCAGGTGGCTCTGGACATGCACATGTATATGAAGCGGGAAGTCATGGAAATCATGGAGCTTTTGGTCGCCTTTGAAGAAGCGCTCCTGACCATGGCAGAAAAGCACCTGAAGACACTGATGCCCGGGTATACTCATCTCCAGCGGGCTCAGCCCATTACCTTCGCCCATCATATGCTGGCCTACTTCAACATGTTCCGGAGGGATTTCCGCCGTCTCCAGGGCGTCTGGGAAGGAGCGGACATCATGCCCCTGGGGGCTGGTGCAGTAGCGGGGACGACCCTGCCCATCGACCGGTTCCAGGTGGCGGAGGAACTGCATTTTTCCCAAGTGTATGGGAACAGTATGGATGCAGTCAGTGACCGGGATTATGTGTTGGAATTCCTCAGCTTTGCATCTCTTTTGATGATGCATCTGTCCCGGTTCAGTGAGGAAATGTGCCTGTGGTCTTCCACGGAATTTGGCTTCGTCGAGCTGGATGACGCCTTTGCTACAGGGTCTTCCATGATGCCCCAGAAAAAGAACCCGGACATCTCTGAACTGGTCCGGGGGAAGACCGGCCGGGTCTATGGGAATCTGATGGCTCTCCTGACCACCCTGAAGGGGCTTCCTCTGGCCTACAACAAGGACCTGCAGGAAGATAAGGAAGGATTCTTCGATACCATTGACACCGTGAAGTTCTCTCTCCAGGTGTACCGGGATATGATCCTGACCACCAAAGTGAACGAAGAACGGATGGCAGAAGCGGTCCACAAGGACTATTCCAACGCTACAGACCTGGCGGACTATCTGGTGCGGAAGGGGATGCCCTTCCGGAAAGCCCATGCGGTAGTGGGACAGGCGGTGGCCAAGGCCATTGCTGAGCACAAACTGCTGGGCCAGCTGACCATGGAAGAATACAAGGCTATGTGCCCGCTGTTCGAAGAGGACCTCCTGGAATGCCTGAAACCGGAAAACTGCGTGGCGGCCCGGACCAGCTATGGCGGCCCCGCTCCCCAGAACAACGCCAAACAGGTGGAACTGGGAAAAGAAGCAGTGGCAGAACAGAAGAAAGTGCTGGAAGAATTGAAGGAACGGATATGAAAAAAAGGGGTGCTGCACATTGCGTGCAGCACCCCTATTTTACACATTCCTCTTGGCCAGACGCTCCACGGGTTCCGGGTTGGGGGTGAATTCCGGGTCGAAGTCGGTGTTCAGGAAGGCCAGGGCGTAGGCCACGCCCATGGCGGCTCCGGTCATGAGGCCTTTTTCGTCCATGTCGAATTCCGGGGTGTGGTGGTTGGCTCCGCAGCCTTTTTCCGGGTTGGCGATGCCGGTGAAGGCCAGTACTCCCGGATATTCCTGGAGGAACAGGGCGAAGGATTCGGAGGCCATCCAGGGCTGGAGATCCTGGAGGACATCTGGGCCCAGGGCTTCTTCCACTGCCTTCCGTCCCAGCTGGGCGCAGGCTGGATTGTTCCGGGCTTCGAACAGGGCTTCGGGCATGTGCAGGATCTCTGCTTCACAGTTGTAGATGGCCGCGTTGCCGGCCAGGGCCTTTTTCAGGAAATCTTCAAAGGGCCTCCCGGCCTTTTCATAGCTGAAGAACCGGGCCGTGCCTCCAAAGGTCAGGTCCTCCGGGATCACATTGTACTTTTCTCCGCTGTGGACGAAGCCCAGGGAGAAGGTCAGGCACTCAAAAGGATCCACCTTCCGCTGGCGGAATTCGTTCAGCTGCTGGTATAGGGCGGCGAAGCAGTCCATGGGGTTGTTGGCCAGGTCGGGCCGGGCTCCGTGGCCGAAGGTGCCTTTCAGCCGGATTACAAAGGAACAGCCACCTCCCATGACGGCTCCCGGGGTGATGGATACTTTGCCTGCCGGCAGGTCCCAGCGCACATGGGTGGCATAGCAGCCGTCGATGGTGAGTCCGGATTCCTTCACGATGTAGGGGAGCAGGTTCTGGATGTCCCCGCTTTCTTCTTCGCCCCGCTCGAAGCAGAGTACCACTTTGCCGGCAAAAGCCTCTTTGTGGGCCGTCAGGATCCGGCCGGCGGTGAGCAGCATGGCCATGTGGCCATCGTGGCCGCAGGCGTGGGAGACTCCGGGCACATGGGACAGGCAGACTTTTCTTTCCTTCAGGTTTTCCGGGCTTTCGGCAATGGGGAGAGCGTCGGTATCGGCCCGCATCAGCAGGGTCTTCCCGGGTTTTCCGCTATCGATGATCCCCAAAAGTCCCCCGTCGGGTACGTTGACAGTGGGAATCCCCAACTCTTTCAGGTATGCCTCCAGAAAGGCGATGGTATGCACTTCCCGGCAGCTCAGTTCCGGGTTTTCATGGAAATGACGGCGCAGTCGCACCGTTTCAGGATATTCCGCTTTGGCCAGTGCAAGGATATTCATAGGCAGGTTCCTTTCTCTGTGGGAATTGCGATTTGCTCCTAGTATACCACGGATGATTGTCATTTTTTCGACTTCAGCGTATAATTATAATATTATATGTATGACTTTTTCTGCCCTGCAATGAAATGGATAGAAGAAAACCACACAATAAGGAGGCTGAAGTATGGGAGGACATGTCCTTGGTTTGCTCCACACCGTGACCATGCTGGATGTGATCGACATCCTGGTGGTGGCGTTTTTTCTCAACAAACTGTACCAGATGCTGAAGAACACCCGGGCGGCATCCCTGGTGAAAGGGCTTTTGATGCTGCTGGTGATCATGCTGATCAGCAAATGGCTGAACCTATATGTGATCAACTGGATCCTGGAAAAATTCATGACCGTAGTGATGTTCGCTCTGCCTGTGGTGTTCCAGCCGGAACTCCGCCGGGCCCTGGAACAGATCGGCCGGGGAAAACTGTTCCGCCGGAGCACGGTGCTCAATGAACTCCAGGTGGAAAACATGCTGGAAGCGGTGGCCACCACCGCCGACGACCTGAGCCGGAATAAGATCGGCGCCCTGATGGTTTTCGAACGGGAAACCGGGCTGGACGACTACATCGAAACCGGGATCCCCATCGACGGGCTGATCAGTACCGCTCTGTTCGAAAATATCTTCATCCCCAATACACCTCTCCATGACGGGGCTGTGATCATCCGGGGGGATCGGATCGCGGCAGCCAGCTGCCTGCTGCCTCTGACGGAAGCCCGGAACCTGAGCCAGGAACTGGGGACGAGGCACCGGGCGGCCATCGGTCTTTCGGAACAGACCGATGCTTTGGTGCTGGTGGTCAGCGAAGAAACCGGGACCATTTCCCTGGCCCGGGGTGGCGCCCTCCAGCGGTACCTGACCCACGGGGATGTGAAGGACCTGCTGCGGCCGGTGATGAAGACTCCCATGCTGAACTGGAAGGACACCATACTGGCCAAGCTGGGGAAGAAACACACATCCTCTGAGGACCAGAAGGGAGGCAGCAGCCATGGTGAAAAATAACCAGAACCCCAACCGGAACTCCTGGCTGATGCGGATCATGTCCGTGGTCTGTGCCTGCATCCTGTGGGTCTATGTGATGAACGAACAGAACCCTATTACCACCAAGACTTTCCAGGTGCCTCTGACGGCCCAGAACTTGGCAGAAGACATGGTGGTGAAAGACCTGCCGGAAACCGTCAATGTGAAGGTCAGCGGCACTCGGTCCCAGATTGCCGTGCTCCGGGAAGGGGATATCAAGGCCTTCATCGATTTTACGGATGCCCCTAAGGGACGGAATACCTACAACGTCCAGGCTACGGTGAAAGTGGGAGAAGTGGCGGAAGTGAATCCCAGCTTGCTCCAGCTGGAAACCGATTCCTTGGCGGAAAAGACCATGACTCTGGAACCCAGGATCGTAGGTGTCCCCAACAGCGGGGTCACGGTAAGCCAGATGGATCTGGCACCGACTCAGGTGACCATCAAAGGCGCCAGCGGGCGGATTTCCCAGGTGGATAAGGTGCTGGTGATGGTGGATATCAGCCACCACGACCGGAATTTCTCCACAGAAGCCACTGCGGTGGCAGTGGACCGGACCGGACGGGAAATGTACGACGTAAAAGTGGTGCCTGGGAAGATCAAGACCACGGTGACCATCGTGCGTCAGCTGGGGACCAATGACTTTCCGGTGAAGGCCAATATGTCCGGGAAACTGCCGGACGGGGTCTCCATCAAGAGTGTGAAGATCACTCCGGACAGTGTACGGCTGACGGCGGAACCCAAGGTGCTGGGCGGCATCCGGGAAATCCTCACCGCTCCCATCGTCCTCAACAACATTACCAGTGACGTGGAACTGAAGATGCCGCTCCAGATCCCGGATCAGGTGCTGGCGGATCAGCACAGTGTCATTGTAGAAATCACCTTGCAGAAAGGAACGGAACAGCAGGATGGCAAAGCCAGTGGAAATCAGAATCAATAACCTCCGAGTGGGGCTGGACAGCAGCCATACCCTGGAGCAGACCATCGGGAAAAAGTACCATCTGGCCCCCCGGGCCATCCGACAGGTCCAAGTGATCCGGAAAGCCGTGGATGCCCGGCGGAAAAGCAGCATCTGCCTGGTGTACCATGTGCGGGCCCAGGTGGAAGCAGCTGCCGGGGTAATGGATCGGCTGCTCCGGGATCCTCAGGTGAGCCTGTGGGAGGAGAAACCGGAACCGGCTCCGGTGCTGGGGACGGAAAAATTCATGGGACGGCCAGTGGTGATCGGTCTGGGACCTGCGGGACTGGTAGCGGCCCTGGAACTGGCACGGCACGGGTACGCTCCCCTGGTGGTGGAACGGGGCCGGGATCTGCAGCACCGGGTGAAGGATGTGGAAACCTTCTGGAAGACCGGGAAGCTGGATCCAGTGAGCAATGTGCAGTTCGGAGCCGGGGGCGCCGGGACCTTTTCCGACGGGAAGCTGACTACCCGGGTCAACGATCCCATTATGGGTCATCTGCTCCGGACCTTTGTGGAAGCAGGGGCACCGGAAGAGATCCTCACGGAACAGAAACCCCATGTAGGCACGGATAAACTGCGGCTCATGGTCACCGGGCTGATTAGCCGGATCAAAAAGGCCGGGGGCGAGATCCGGTATGAGACCCAGGTGACGGATTTCCGGGTGGACCCGGAGCGGGGGCTGACTGGGGTGGAACTGAACGGCCGGGAGTGGCTGGACACCAATGGAGTGATCCTGGCCTGCGGCCACAGCGCCCGGGATACCTATGAGACCCTGCTGAAACGGTCCGTCCATCTGGAGGCCAAGGCCTTTGCGGTGGGGGTACGGATCGAGCATGAGCAGGCCTTGATCAATCGGGCCCAGTACGGGAAGTTTGCCAACCATCCCAAACTGGGAGCGGCGGATTATGCCCTGATTTATCACGACAAGGAAACCGGACGGGCGGTATATTCTTTCTGCATGTGTCCGGGTGGCCAAGTGGTAGCCTCTGCTTCGGAACAAGGAGGGCTGGTGGTCAACGGCATGAGTCCCTTCAAGCGGGATACGGGGCTGGCCAACAGCGCCCTGGTTGTGAGCGTAGATCCGGGGGACTTCCCAGCCGGGCCTTTGGGTGGCATGGAATTCCAGCGGAAGTACGAGCAGCTGGCCTGGCAGGTGAGCCGGGATTACCGGGCCCCGGCCCAGAGCAGCCGGAGCTTTGTGGAAAAGACGGCACCGGATCTGAAGGTGAGCTTCCATCCCAGCTACCGGCCGGGGCTGGTCCCGGCAGACTTGCGGAAGATCCTGCCAGACTTTGTGACCGAGTCCCTGGAGCACGGGCTGGCTGATTTTGAACGGAAGCTTCCTGGGTTCAGCACCCGGGGGCTGATGATCGGAGTGGAGACTCGGACTTCGGCTCCGGTGCGGATCCTCCGGAGAGAGGACGGTCAGTCGGTGAACTGCCGGGGGTTGTATCCTACGGGAGAAGGAGCCGGATACGCCGGAGGCATCATGAGTGCTGCCATGGATGGGTACCATCAGGCCAGACGGCTGATGGGGAGATTTGCGGTACCGGAGGCATAGGATGCGGCTGCGGGGCAGCCGCTTGGTAAGGTCTCGAGTCTCAGGTCTTGAGTCTCGGGACCTTGGATAGAACCTGTCTTCCAGCCAGGTCCTTTTGAAGATGCTGATGCAGTCCCGTGCCATCTCAAGGAACGAAAAGTTTATTTTGAACTGGCTGGTTCCGCTCATTCAAGAAATTTGCCTGCAAATTCATCATTCGGCTCGAGACGTGAGACGCGAGACCTGAGACTGTGCTATAATATATTGATTGACAGTAAAAAACAAGGAGATGCTTTTATGGAAAACATCATCATCACCGGGCATAAGAACCCGGATACGGACTCCATTTGCTCTGCTCTGAGCTATACCTGGATCAAGACCCAGCTGGGGGAAAAGGTCACCGCCTGCCGGGCCGGCAATGTGAACCCGGAAACCCGCTTTGTGCTGGATCACTGGAAAGTGGACGCTCCTGAACTGGTGGAAAAGGTGGAAGAAGGCCAGAAGATCATCCTGGTGGACCACAATGAACTGAGCCAGGCTGTGGACGGACTGGACAAGGCGGATCTGGTGGAAATCATCGACCATCACCGTCTGGGGGGCATCGTCACTTCCAATCCCCTGTTCGTCCGGATGCAGCCGGTGGGCTGCACCGCCACCATCCTGTACAATGTGGCGGTGGAAAACAACTTGACCCTGCCGAAGGAAATCGCCGGGCTGTTGTTCTCCGCCATCAGTTCCGATACGCTGTATTTCAAGTCCCCTACCACCACAGAAAAGGATAAGGAAGCTGCCGGTGCCCTGGCGAAGATCGCCGGCCTCGCTGATCCTCAAGCCTATGCCCTGGAGATGCTCCAGGCCGGTTCTGCCATCAACTCCATGACTGCTGAGGAAATCTGCCATGGAGATATGAAAGAATTCGACTTCCCTCAGGGGAAAGTCACCGTGGCTCAGGTGAATGTGATGAATGGGGAAGCTGCCAAAGCCAAATGGCCGGAACTCCAGAAGGCCCTCCAGTCCATGGTGGACAGCGGGGAAGCCGACACCAGCCTGCTGATGGTCACCGATATCATGGACGAAGTCACCGAACTGCTGTGGGCCGGGAAGAACCAGGACATCCTGGACAAGGCCTTCGGCAAAGCCGAAGCCGACGGGCATTACCACCTGCCCAAGGTGCTGTCCCGGAAAAAACAGATCGTACCGCCGCTGACGGATGCGTTCAAGGGATAAGGAAAGAAGAGGGGCTGTTGCGTATGCAACAGCCCCTCTTTAACGATGAACTTTAAATATTTATTCCCCCAAACTCTGTTCCCCATAAAAAAATCCGATACCTGTCCTGTTTTTTTCGTATTTTTCCCTTGGCTGTTTCTATGGTATGATGCAGATGAAAATAGGTTGGTCCAACAAGTGGAAAGGAGAGCTTTCCTATGGCTGAGAAAATCCTAATGAAGACCCCGCTGGTGGAAATGGATGGGGATGAAATGACTCGGATCCTGTGGAAGATGATCAAGGATATCCTGATCCTTCCTTATGTAGATCTGAAGACGGAATATTATGACCTAGGTATGAAGCACCGGGACGACACGGATGACCAGGTGACCGTTGATTCGGCCCTGGCTACCAAAAAGTACGGGGTGGCGGTGAAATGTGCTACCATTACGGCCAATGCGGCCCGGGTGAAGGAATATGAGCTGAAGAAGATGTGGGCCAGCCCCAATGGTACCATCCGGGCCATCCTAGACGGGACGGTGTTCCGGAAACCCATTATGGTGAAGGGTATCCGGCCGCTGATCCCTACCTGGGAAAAACCCATCACCATTGCCCGGCACGCCTACGGAGACATTTACAAAAATTCGGAAATCCGAGTGGAGGGTCCGGCTAAGGCAGAACTGGTGGTCACAGGGGCGGACGGGAAGGAAATCCGCCGGACCATTATGGACTTCCAGGATGCGGGGATTGTCCAGGGAATCTACAACACGGACAAATCCATCCGTAATTTTGCCCGGTCCTGCTTTAACTATGCTCTGGAACAGAAGGAAGACCTGTGGTTCGCTACCAAGGATACGGTGTCCAAAATCTATGACCACCGGTTCAAGGATATTTTCCAGGAAATCTATGATACTGCATACAAAGAAAAATTCGAAGCTGCTGGCATCGAATATTTCTATACTCTGATCGACGATGTGGTGGCCCGGGTAGTCCGGTCCCAAGGGGGCATGATCTGGGCCTGCAAGAATTACGATGGGGACGTGATGAGCGACATGATGGCCACCGCCTTCGGCAGCTTGGCTATGATGACCTCTGTGCTGGTGTCTCCGGATGGCTGCTATGAATATGAAGCAGCCCACGGCACCGTACAGCGCCATTACTACCGGTATCTGAAGGGTGAAAAGACTTCTACCAACCCGGTGGCCACCCTGTTTGCCTGGACGGGGGCTCTGCGGAAACGGGGCCAGCTGGACGGCCTCAAGGATCTGGTGGATTTTGCGGACCGCCTGGAAAAGGCCACCCTCCAGACCCTGGAAGAAGGGATCATGACCGGGGATCTGATGGCCGTATCCACCTTGCCGAGCAAGAAAAAAGTCAACAGTGAGGAATTCCTGGAAGCAATCCGGGAACGACTGGAGGAAAGATAAGAGGGGGATGAAAAAATTCATCCCCCCGGTCGCGGGTCACGGGCCGCGAGTCGCGGGCTTGTTGGTGCAGAGCAAAAATCCGGTTTTGCAGATTCCGGCCGATTTGGTCCTACCATCCTACGGCTCGAGACTCACGACTCGAGACCAGAGACCTCAAAAAGGGGGCTGTTGCTTATGCAACAGCCCCCTTTTTCAATAGGCTCTTTTTCCGTATACTGGGTGTTCTGTGGGCTTCAGGGTCAGGCGTTTGGCCAGTTCCACGGCTTCAGCCAGGTGCAGGTCAGTTTTGGTCCCGTGCTCTTCGAAGATGCACAGGGGATCGTCGCTGCCGATTTCGCTCCCGGGCATGTAGAGATATTGGTCATTGTCCCGGTCTCCCAAAACGAGACCGGCACGGAGCTCTTCGGCCATGATGACGGACATAGGATGTACCTCCTTCTCCTCGTTCATATCCATCCATTCTATCAGCTATGACATTCCCTGACAAGGGAATCTTTGGTATAATGATGGGGCAGATTCTGTAGGAAAGGGATGTGGTATCATGAACAAACCCATTGCCAGTATCGATGTGGGACGTGCCGCTTTGTGGATGGCATTGACGGCCACCCGGGAAGAAGAAGACCGGCTGAAGGAAAAATTGAAAGCGCAGGGATTCCGGGCCGCCGCTGTGGATTTTGGCGGAGAATTCCTTCCTTCCATCAAAAAAATCGTGGAACGGGCCGTGGTAGCTGCAGAACGGCAGAATATCGTCACGGATTCTCATGTGGGAGCGGGTACGGTAGCCGGGGCCGCTCATGAAGCTCTGGAACAGATGATGACCAAGGCCATCGGATTCAATGTAGGAGGGAAAATCGGGGTAGCCCGTTATGGAGAGCACCTTTGTGTAGCCGTTTATATGAGTGTGGGCGTGCTGAATCTGAATGAACTGGGCGTCGCACTGGCCCATCGGAGCTTAGCAGGGATCGACTGAATCATTTTTTAGAAAAAAAGAAAATCCCCTTGACACTTTTCACGTGTCTATGCTAAAATAAGTAAGTCGTCGGATGGCGATAAAGAAATATGGTGGATATGGTGAAGCGGTTAACACACCGGATTGTGGCTCCGGCACGCGTGGGTTCGATCCCCACTATCCACCCCATATTTTTTTATCTTTTTTGGGGCATAGCCAAGTCGGTAAGGCACGGGACTTTGACTCCCGCATGCGTTGGTTCGAGTCCAGCTGCCCCAGCCAAGTGATTCACTAGCTCAGTTGGTAGAGCACCTGACTTTTAATCAGGGTGTCCCGGGTTCGAGTCCCGGGTGGATCACCATTTTTTATATCTAAAAGGCGGCTGTGGCGGAATTGGCAGACGCGCCAGACTTAGGATCTGGTGTCTTCGACGTGCAGGTTCAAGTCCTGTCAGCCGC
>SFHH01000018.1 GCA_004555735.1 Acidaminococcus fermentans | reverse complement strand
AATTGAAAAAGAACTCCAATACATGTTTTCTGGATTCATGATAGAATGTCTCTATGATTTTGTTGTCCCCCTGCCCAGCCCTATGGTAGAATACAACCAGCAGAAAAGGAGGTAGAATACATGACACTGCTGCAGCTGCTTTATTTCGAAACCCTTGCCAGGATGCTCCACTATACCCGCGCAGCCCAGGAACTGCACATATCCCAGCCCAGTCTGTCCTATGCCATCAATGAATTGGAAAAAGAACTGGGTGTCAAGCTGTTCCTGAGGGAAAAACGGCACATTGCCCTGACCCCTTACGGGCAGCAATTCCTGCCCTATGTCCAAAAAGCCCTTCTCTGCCTGGATCAAGGAAAGCTTTCCCTGCAGACCATGAAGGGAGAGGAAAAAAATATCCTCCAGCTGGGCTACTTCCATTCCATTTCGTCATCCTTTGTGCCGCCCCTCATCGAATCCTTCTATCAGGCGCCTGAACACCGCAAAATCCATTTCCAATTCATGGAAGGGACCTCCTATGAAATCTATTCCCTGGTAAAAGAGGGAAAACTGGACCTGGGTTTTTCCACCCATCGCGGACCGGGGATCCAGACCTGCCTGGTGATGAAACAGCCTCTCTACCTGGTGGTTCCCCTGGAACACCCCCTGGCCAAAAAAAGCTATGTGACATTTGGAGATTTCGCCCAGGAACCCATCATCGGCCTAACCCGGGGCAGCAATCTCCGAGATCAGTTGGACAGAGCCTTCCTGGCCCATCATATCACTCCCCGCCTGGTCTTCGAAGTCCAAGAATGCAATGCGGCCCTCCAGTATATCGATTTAAAATTCGGCGTAGGGATCCTGCCGGAAATCCCTACCATGCATACGGCTAGGGTAGTGGCTCTGCCCATCGCTGAGCAGGAAGCCAGTTTCATCCGGAATGTATTCCTGCTCTGGGATCCAGACCGTCCTATGAGCCCGGCTGTGGAAACTGTAAAAGATTTCATCGTCACCCACTATGGCCTGCACCAGACGGATTCTCTCCCTGCTGCTTCCATCCGCTAACAGCGAAAGAAGATATACGCAAACGGAAATAGGACCGCCACATAGACAAGGGTCGTCTCCAGGAAAGCCGCTACAGCTAAATCTACGTCCAGATGGAATAGCTGGGCAGTGATCACTGCATTGATGGCCACAGGCGCTGAAGCGGCCAGGAAAATGGTCCCGAGGATCACCGGGTCTGCAACCACCAGGCTGGAGGCCCCGCAGATCAGCAGAGGCACCAGCAGGAAGCGGATGGGAAGCAGTCCTACAGCCTGCCGCAGGCAGCGAAAAGCCCGCTGGAAATCAATGGTATAGCCCACCGGCGTAAAAGCGATCCAGGCCTGGATATGGACCAGCAGCCGAAAAAAGTCGGTGACAAAGACGGGGCGTTCCACCTGGAACAGCTGCAGCCCCAGCCCGATCAGCATCCCGGCCACTCCCAGCTGTTTCCGGGTAAAGAGCAGCTCCCGGAGACTGAAATGCAGAGGAGCCGCCCCGTCAGCACTGCCTTCCCGGGCCGCATAATACTGGGCCAGAGGAAAAGCCAGCACCACCATCAGGATATTCTGGGGCACGGCAAAAAGCTGGATATAGGCAAAGCTCAATTCCCCATAGAGGATATAGCCGCAGATACCGGCCAAGGTACCGATATTGGCCAGCATGGCAGCTACTACTAATGTCCCTCGATCCACAAAAGATAGATGCCGGCATAAGGGGACCATCATCCCTGCCGACAGGAAGGCCACCAAGAGGCTCAGGAAAGGCAGCAGGAGCAAATCTCCTTTCAGAGGCAGGATCCAGAAACTGAGCAGGTTCATGACCGTGATCAGCACCACCACATTGAACAGCATCATCCCATTGCACTGGGCCATCGTCATCCAGTTCCGCCGCCGCAGGAAATATCCTGTTGCCAAAGGGCAGAAAACATCAAAGAAAACAGTAAAGAGCTGGGCATAGTTCACTATTTCTTGCCTCCTCATCCATACGAAAATCAACCCGCACAAAGGTATTTTACTCCTTTATGCGGGTCTTTTGCTCGCTGTTTTTTATTTTCCAGGAACCAAGGTATGGTTTTTCCCCTGCCGGGTAGGCACATCCAGGATCAGGTCGCTGGCTTTCCCCGCCCGGAGCAGGTAACTGTCCGTAGGATGGTCCAGGAATTCTGCCACCTGCCGGCTGATGGCCATGAGCTTGTCCAGATCGATGCCCGTGGCAATCCCCATTTCGTCCAGCATATGGACTACATCTTCACTGGATACATTCCCAGCTGCTCCCGGTACAAAAGGACAGCCGCCAGTCCCGGCAAAACTGGTATCGAACTGGGTAAAGCCTTCACTGAGTCCCGCTAAGATATTGGCAATTCCCAGGCCCCGGGTATTGTGGAAATGGAGCCACCAAGAACAGTCAGGATATTTTGCTTTCACCGTCCGACAGATTTCTGCCACCTGGGACGGATAGGCCATACCGGATGCATCTGAGAGACTGATTTCCTGGATTCCCACTTCCCGGTAGGCATCGATGATCTTGCACACCACACTCACCGGGATCTCCTTGTCCCAGGGGGATCCGAATGCCATGGAAATAGAGCCGGAAATGCCGATGCCTGCTTCTTTCGCCCGCTCTACGCAGACAGCGAACCGTGCTACGCTTTCTGCCGGTGTGCAGTTCAGGTTGGCCAGGTTATGGGCGACAGAAGCGGAGACATTCAGTTTCACTTTCTGGCAGCCGCAGGCAATGGCCCGTTCTACCCCTTTCAGGTTGGCGATCAAGGCCCGGTATTCTACCCCCGGTTTCTGTTCAATGCCCTGGAATACAGCATCTGTATCGGCCACCTGAGGCACTGCTTTGGGACTGACGAAACTCCCCACTTCGATGACGGGGAACCCGGCCTCTGTCAAATCTTTCACAGCCTGGATCTTCTGTTCCGTGGTCATGATCTTTTTTTCATTCTGCAAACCGTCCCGGAGGCCCACTTCGCAGATGCGTACTTGTTTTACATGAGTCAATGCCATCCTGTCCACCTCTTATTTCTTGATATAGCGGTTCCCCGCCTCCACTAATTCATCCACATGGACCAGTTTGATGTAAGTCTCGAAATCGATCATATCCCCCTGGTATCCTTCTGGAGTCCCGTGTTCCTTGATGTATTTGAGGATCCGCATTTCGGCAGCGACTTGAGCGAATAATACGCTGAAGGGGAATGTGATGATCTTGTACCCCAATTTTTTGCCGCAGTCTTCCGTTGTGAAATCCTTAAAGAAGGGCTGATTGGGGAAATAGCCTAGATGGATGGGGCCGTGGACTTTTTCCGGCAGGCTGACCAGCGCTTCCCGGGATTTGGGCAGGATCTTCACCATGTCTGCGCCAGCTTCCAGATAGGCGTTGGCTCGGTCAACGGCCTCTTCATCCGGTGCATCGGTCCGAGCGATGATCAATAGATCCGGATCCTTGCGGGTATCCACGGCTGCCCGGATCTTTCCGCACATCTCTTCCACACTGATGACTTCGGTCTTAGACAGGAAGGGACAGTTAGGCGGCTGCTGCTGGTCTTCGATAAAGAAACCTGCCACCCCCGTCTTTTCATATTCCTTCACAGTCCGGATCACATTCAAGGCATTGCCATAGCCTCCCTCCGCATCACAGATAATAGGTATATCTACGGCATCTGCCATTTTGCTCAAGATATCTACCGATTCATTCAAGGCCAAGAGACCGGAATCCGGCTGGGCCAGGACCACCCCATGCATCCCATACCCAGTGGTGCCGCAGACCTGGAACCCCGCTACTTCAATAGCCCGTGCACTCAGGGCATCATAGGCGCAGGGAGCCACCAGATAATCATTTTCAGCTAGCAGACGGCGCAGTTTCGTGGTCATCCGCTCTTTTTTCTTCATACTCATACGCTGCTCCTTTCTCCCGAAAAAGGCTCTGTTTCACAGGGAAAACAGAGCCTTAGCTTTTCCATTATTTTCCCTTATGGGATTTCGCATGATTCGGAGCGACGAATTCGCCCTTTTCGTTTTTCACCAGTTTTCCATCTTCTACCAGTTTATTAGGGCTGTAGATATCATTGATATTCCAGCAGCCGGGAGTAGGTACGACGATATTTTCCATAGGGGCTTCCACCAGGAAGGGACGGCCTTCCCGATTGGCTTTCAATGCCGCTTCCATGGCTGGTTTGAATTCATCCGCGCTATGGACACAGATGGCTTCCACCCCGTACGCTCTAGCCACTCCGGCCCAGCTGGGACTGTAGGATTCCCCATCCGGCGTATGGAAAGTGGTCCCGAATTTGGTCCCGTAATTGGCATTTTCCAGGCCGGCAATGGTCCCGAAGGCTGAGTTGTTCATGACGACCCAGGTGCAGGGGATGTTTTGTTCCACGGCTGTAGCCAGGCAGGTTGGGTTCACCCCGAAGCCCCCGTCACCGGTGAGAGTGATGCAGATTTTGTCCGGTGCCCCCAGCTTTCCTCCTAAAACAGCAGAGGCTCCAAAACCCATGGTAGCCAAACCAGAAGAATGGTGGATGGTCCCGGGGACAGTGATATCATACTGCTGGGCCACCCCGTTCTTGTTCCATCCCACATCCGTGAAGATTTCCGCATCTTCCGGCAGGACTTCTTTCACGTCTTTCAGGATCCGCTGAGGTGTCATGGGGAAGCGTCCGTCATGGGCAATGGCTTCATTCCGCTTCTTGAAAGCCGCTTTGGCCTCTGCGATGGCTTTCCGCAGTTCCGGATGCTGCTTTCCTTCCGGACAGATTTTCTTTGCTTCCGCCAGGATCTGCTGGAGTCCTAATTTCAGGTCCCCTACGGCCCCAATAGCCACCGGATAGTTCCGGCCGATTTCTGCCGGGTCGATATCGATCTGGAGGAATTCCGTATGGTCCGGATCAAAGGTGACACCCCGGTACCAGCTGGAACTGTCCGCTTCTGCGAACCGGGTCCCCAGGCCCAGGATCACATCGGCTTGAGAAGTCAGGGAATGGGTGAATTCCATGCCCCAGAAACCGGTCTGGCCGATCATCAGGGGATGAGCATCGCTGATGCAGCCCTGTCCCATCAATGTCCGGGATACGGGGATATCCAGGAATTCCGCCAAGGCTGCCAGGTCATCCGATGCCTGGGCCAGGAGGATTCCCCCGCCGGCATGCATCACCGGGTGTTCCGCCGCCACCAGTTTCTCTGCGATGGCTTTGGCCGCTGCCGGATCCAGGGCCGGTTTCATGGTGATGTGGCTGTCTTTATAGGTCCGGTCCCAAATATAATCTTCCACTTCCCGGGAAAAGATATCCATGGGAACATCGATGAGCACAGGCCCAGGACGGCCGGACTCCGCCAGTCGGAAAGCCTTGTCCATGATTTCCGCCATAGATTCCGGGTCATCCACCCGCCAGGCCCGTTTCACCACCGGTTCCAGGATCCGGTACTGGGTCCCGTCCCCATGCATGTTCACTTCCTGATGGGGATGCTTGCCAAAGTAATAACTGGGCACATCCCCGGCTATGACCACCATAGGGATGGAATCAAAGGCCGCATTGGCTACCCCCGTGAGCACATTGGTCAGGCCAGGTCCCAGGTGGCACAGGACCACAGAAGCCTTGTGGGTCACCCGGGCATAGCCGTCCGCTGCCGTAGAAGCCACGGCTTCATGCCGATTGGAAATGTATTTCACTTTTTTGCTGCGGCTCAGGGCATCCAGCATCCCGATCACCGTATGGCCGCACAGACCGAATACATATTTTACATCCCGCCGTTCCAGGTAATCCACCATCAGATCGGCCACCAGTTTCTTCGTCATCTCATTCCCTCCTGTTTATTCCGTATTGGCAAGGGCAATCCCTTTCCGTTGAAAATACTGATTCAGTACGTCTCCGCTGCGGATGACGTAATTCTTGAAATATTCCACGGCCGGAGCCGCATACCGTTCCTTGTTCCATTGCAGATAGATTCCCCGTTCCCGGATACCGTCCTCGATAGGGACGATCTTGGTTCCAAAGGGGACTCCCATCAGAGGATAGGGAACGATGGCCACTCCATGGCCTGCCGCTACTACTCCATAAAGGATCACATCATTGGGGCTTTCCATGACCACATTGACTTGGATGTCCTGTTCTAGGAAGAGCTGATCCAGTTGTTTCCGGATCTGTCCGGAAACATCGAAAGCAACGAAATCCATGCCCTGGAAGTCTTTCATCTTCAGGATTTTCCGCCGGGCCAGGGGATGGCGTTCTGGCACCAAGGCCACCAAAGGATGGCTCCCGATGTAACAGGCTCCAATATGAGGCGCCTCGATTTTGGTGCAGAAGATCAGGTCCACTTTCCCTGCCAGCAGATTTTTCTGCAGGTCATACCACCCCTGGGAACCGTACTGGAATTGGACTCCCAGCCGGTTGGTCTCACTCCGGTACCGGATCAGGAGATCCGTGGCAAAGGCTTCGATGGAATAAAAGCCCGCACAGTTGATGCTCCCTGTATTGGGATTGGTATATTCTCTCAGCGTGTTAATCCCTGATTCCAGGGTATCCAGTGTCCGCAGGGCATAAGGAAGGAACAGTTCTCCCGCCTTGGTCAGTCGGATGTTCCGGCCGTGGGGCTCGAACAGTTTGGTCCCCAATTCATTTTCCATGTCCCGCATGGCGTGGCTCAGATTGGACTGGCTCACATGGAGGCGGTAGGCAGCTTTCGTATAATGTTCCAGTTCTGCGATTGTCGTGAAATAGTACAGCCATTGTAATTGCATAGTGTCGATTCCCCCTCAAGGCCGGATATGGCAAGATTGACATATCCATTTTACCATATCCAGCCTTTTCTCAGGGGTAGCCAGGCTTTATTTGCTGGCGGCATCCAATTCTTTGGTCAGCAGTTCGCCTAAACCGCCCACTTGCTCATTGATTTTCTTATTCAGTTCCTGTACTGCAGGGATGGCCAATACTTGGTCATAGAAGGATTTATCATAGGTCACCAGGGTCATTCCCTTCTTTTTCAAGGCTTCTTTATTGTCCTTATCCACTTTGGCCAGGGTAGGTGCCAGTTCTTTCAAGGCTTCCTGCACTGCCTGGTTCAGGGCCTTCTGGTAAGCCGGATCCAGGCTGTCATACGCTTTCTTATTGATGCAGATCTGGTTGGCATAGAGGATATGGTTGGTATCCGCCACATACTTCTGGACTTCATTGAAGTTAGCAGAAACAATGGTATCTGCCGCATTCTCTTCAGCATCCACGGTTCCGCTCTGGAGAGCGAAGTAGAGTTCCGGCCAAGCCAGCGGAGTGGGATTGGCCCCCAGGGCGGACCAGAAGGCCATGTGGTTCTTATTGCTCATGGTCCGGATCTTCAGCCCTTTGAAATCATCCAGGGTCTTCAAGTCTTTATTGGCCGTAGTCAGGCGGAAAGTGGCATTCTGCAGGATTCCCAGATAATGGAGCCCCGCCTTTTCATAGGCGCCGGAAAGTTTCTTATGGAATTCTCCGTTCCCGTTCAGGACTTTATCGATGGTCTTGCCGTTGTATTTGGCAAACGACATGGGCATATCGAATACGGCGGTTTCCGGAATGATGGCAGTCACCGGAGCCATCTGGCTGACTACGATCTGGATATCATTGGATTTCAGCTGTCGGAGCAGATCTTCGTCCCCGCCCAGTTCTGAGTTAGGATGGTAATCGATCTTCATTTTCCCGCCGGTGATCTTATCCACATTCTTGGCCACCAGTTCTCCGAACCGCTGACCGGCAGAATCTTTCCCAGCAGAGTCCGCCCCGATCAGTTCCACCGTTTTCAGTTTGGCATACTCCCCGCTCCCCGCGGCTTCTTTTTTGGTGTCTTCCCCGCCGCAGCCGGTGAGACCCATGAGCATCAGCCCTGCCAACAACACGCCTGCCGCTTTTTTCCAAGATTTTTTCATGATACTGCCTCCCTTTGAACAAATTCTGTACTGTACCGATTTATTTGACTGCCACTTTCAAAAGCCCTGGCAGATAGGTCGAAATACTGGGTACATAGGTGATGATGAACAGAGCCACTACGAAAGCCAGGATGAAGGGGACTGCTTTCCGGGCCACATCCATGGGCTGCCGCTCTGCAATATTGCCGGCCACGAAAAGATCCAAGCCGAAAGGCGGAGTGGCCAGACCGATGGACAGGCAGCAGACCAGCACTACGCCCAGATGGACAGGATCTACACCCAGTTTCACACAGGCTGGCAGCAACACCGGTGCCAGGATGATGATGGCCGGACCCGTATCCATGACCATGCCCAACAGGAAGAAGAAGACTACAAGGATGGACAGGACTGCAAAGCTGGAATGGAAGTTCCCCAAGATAAAGGTTTCTACAGTCCGGGTCGCCCGGGTCAGGGACAGGACCCGACCGAAAGCGGTAGCAAAAGCCAGGACGAAGGCCAGACCGCCATAGGTCTTGACGGATTCACAGAGCATAGGGACCAATTCATCGATCTTCATGGTCTTGTAGATAAAGAGGGAAACAATCAGGGCGTAGAATACAGAAACCGTCGCTGCTTCTGTAGGAGTAGTGAATCCCGTATAGATCCCCCCCAGTACGATCACCGGGCAGAGCAGCGCCCAAAAGCTGTCTTTGAAGAGTTTCATGAAGCCTTCCGCTGCCAGTTCGTCCATCCGAGCCTTGATTTTCTCTTTGTCTTCGCCATTTTTAGCACAGTAGTACACGGCATAGGCCATCAAAGCCACCCCGATCAGGATACCGGGAAGTACGCCGCCCAAGAACAAGTCCCCAGTGGAGACCCCAGTAGCCAGGGAATACAGGACAAAGGGAATAGATGGAGGGATGATGACTCCCAAACCGCCGGCTACAGCGATCAGCCCAGCACTCCAGGTCTTGTCATACCCTAGATCTGTCAGGAAAGGGACGCACATAGCCCCTACCGCAGCGGTGGTAGCCGGACCGGATCCGGAAATAGCCCCGTAGAACAGACAAGTGAGGATCACCGCACAGGGCAGTCCGCCGGTGAAATGACCAGCAAAGTAAGCAAAGAAGTTGAACAGCTTCCGAGAAATCCCTCCCTTGGCCATGATCACACCGCCCAAGATGAACAGCGGGACGGCCAGGATCGGCGTGGAATTGGCTCCAGAAAATGTATTGTTCAGGAGCTGTACAATGGAACCACCTTTATGGAGGATCTCGATAGGTGCCACCGATCCCAGGATCATGCTGACACTGATGGGAATGGACACGGCGATAGCAATCAAGAATACTGCAAATACCATTACGGCTGCCATGTTCAATCATCTCCTTCCTGTGCCATGCTGGCTTCTTTGGCCGCATCCTGCATGGTCTGTTCGATGGTGCTCAGCTCTTTCTTATGGAAATCCCGCACATGGATGATGATCATTTGGATTCCCCGCAGGGCCCCCAGGAAAAAACCGATGACCATGACGGCATAGACAAAGGCCATGGACCACTGCATAGCCGGAGAAATTTCCCGGCTCCGGGCGATGTTGTTATACACATCGATGGAGTAATATCCCAGGAAAGCCATACTGGCCGCCGTAATGACATCCACTGCCAAGTTGATGACTTTCTTCAGGAGATCCGGAAGGAGGTCTTTCAGGACTCCTACCCGAAGCATGTTTTCCATCCGGATGGTATAAGGCAGAGAAATGAACACACTCCAGATCCACATGAACCGGCAGAATTCTTCGGCCCAAGTCAGGGAACTCATCCCCGGGATCTTCCGTACAATAACCTGCAGCATGCTGACACAGGCGATCAGCACCAGCATGACGACCAGAAAGGTCTCCTCCAGGTGTTTATCCAGCCAACGAATGACTTTCATGATCCTATTGCCTCCTTTGTACTGGTTTATTTCTGTTCGTTCCGTTCTGCCAGGATATCCAGCAGTTCCTGCCGCATCACTTCAACAGGCGCCTTCTTCCCAGTCCACAGCTCGATCTGGGCTGTTCCCTGATACAGGCTCATGCTCAGGCCGTTCAGGACCTTGCAGCCTGCTGCTTCCGCATCGAGCAGGAATTGTGTCTTGGCCGGATTGTAGCAGGCATCGAAGAAGAACTGCCCCTCCTTGATATATTCTTTGGGCAGGGGGCTCTTGCCGATACTCTTGCCCATCCCTACGCCGCTGGCATTGAGGACGATGTCGCAGGCGGCCAGCTTAGAATACTCTCCATGAGGTACGAATTCCGCCACGCGGCTGAAATTGTTGTTGATATCGTCTACCAGGGACCTGGCACTTTCTTCGAAGAGGTCCGTGATATAGATCTTCGGGGCTCCATGATAAGCCAGGATGGAACACATGGCCCGTCCGGCTCCTCCCCCACCGAAACAGAAGAATACTTTCTCTTCCACTTTGATGCCGGCTTCTACCAGGGCCTGATAGAACCCGACGCCATCGGTGTTGTACCCTTTCAGCCGTCCGTCCGGCAGTTTCACAACGGTATTGCTGGACCCCATCTTGGCACACAGGGGATCCAACTCATCTAAATACTCCAGGACCTTCACCTTGTTGGGCTTGGTCACAGCAAACCCGGCAAAAGGCATGTAGCGCAGCCCGTTGACGATATCTCCCAAATGCTCATTCCCTGCGACCGTATAGAAATAAATCAGATTGAGTCCGGCTGCTTCATACCCTTTGTTTTGCATCCGAGCGGCAAAAGACTGTGCCAGAGGGTCCCCGATCAGCGTAATCATACGAGTTTCGATATCCGGTATCATATGCATTCCATTCCTTTCTGAATTCAATTACTGGTCAACCAGTTGGATTATTTCTTTCGCATGGGCCAGGCACCGTTCTATATGCCCCATGGCACCATATTGATGGATATATTCCTCATTGGGAAGCTCGATAGAACAAGGATTCTTAGGCAAAGCCTGGAGGATCGGCACCAGCGGTATGGCCCCCAGTCCGGGGTACTCCCTTCGAGCCCGCATGATTTCCGTCCGATCCCGCAGATAATAATCCTTTGGACAATCACAAAGGTGGATCAGGCCAAACCGTTCCGGTGCGATGGCCCGGATGGCTTCAGGAGTATCCTGGGCCCAGAACACATAGAGCATATCCAGGAACAGTTTCAGATTCGGAGCTTTGACTTTTTCCTGCAGCCGGGCAACTCCTGCCAGATCATGGATGGCCGAGGAAGCCGGATACTCCAAATTCACATTCATCCCGAATTCCTGGGCCTGCTCACAGATCCTACCAAAAGCTTCCACCGCAAAATCCTGGTTTTCCGTCCAGCAGCTGGAAAGGACTTCTGTTGCCCCCAGCTCTGCGCCTTTTTCAAATTCTGCCCGGTAATCCAAGGGTAGATCTTCTCGGACCCGGACCAGTTCGATATCCAGCACTTTCATCCCGGTTGTTTGCAGTGTCCTGCGGATTTCCGCAAACAGTTCCTTTTCCCGGATCAAATCGTTCTGAGGTTCCCCCAGCTGTCCCATGGGAATCGTCCGCAGGCTGACTGTATCATAACCGGCTTCTGCTGCCATCCGGATTTGATCGACGGCTTCGATGCCGGGGACCGTCAAATACGCCAACGAAAATTTTCTTGCCATCGGTTTTCCCCCTTTGGCAGTTTCTATTGCAAGACTAAAGATACAACTTGGAATTATCAGTCTTTTCTTAAAAAGATTTTAAGTCCTGCTTACCGCCTTGCTGCAGAATCCGCCAGAATTATTAGTGAAATCGATATCTTCAGTGCATTTCGTATTTTCATTATAGCCTGAGCCGTCGGATGAATCTAATGGGACTTATGCATCTATCGATGAATAAAATTCATATCTTATTTTAATCATAGACTGTCTCTATCACCATTTCTCCGTCCATTCCAAAGAGCCAGTCTCTATGCGACTAGAAAGGAACCTGTTCTCTATGCCCTGTTTTTCAATAGTTTCTTTCAATGCAAAAAAAATCTCTTACAGAAAGAGGTTCCTCTTCCTGTAAGAGATTTTTGGGTAGATGCCCCGAAACGATTGGCTGGTTCTGGGTTTTAGCAGACAAATCATGAAAGAAATTCACTTTTTACAGATCACTGAGCTTGTGATGCCTCTTTCCCCAACTCTTCTACCAATAGGGTCCCCAGGCCTCCCGTCTGGGCATCGATCTGTTTGTATAAGTTTCTCACGCTGGGCTGATCTTTCACTTCTTCGTAAAACTCCGGGGGATAAGCCACCAGGGTCATGCCTTTTTTCTGGAGCTTCTCCTTGCAGTCCCGGTCCACCTGGACCAGGGTGGGTGCCAGTTCCCCCATGGCTTCCTGGACAGCTTCTTGCAGCACTTCCTGATAAGGATCTGGCAGGCTGTCATAGGCTTTTTTGTTCAGCACCATTTCGTTGGCATAGAGGATCACATTGGTTTCCGCCACGTAATTCTGGACTTCGTTGAAATTGGCGGAGACAATGGTATCAGCTGCGTTTTCTTCCGCATCCACGATGCCGCTCTGGAGGGAGAAGTACAGTTCCGGCCAGGCCAGCGGCGTGGGATTAGCCCCTAAGGCTGACCAGAAAGCCATATGGTTCCGATTGCTCATGGTGCGGATTTTCAGCCCCCTGAAGTCCTCCACCGTCTTCACAGGCCGGTTGGACGTCATCAGACGGTATGTCCCGTTCTGGAGGGTCCCCAGGTAATGGAGCCCTGCCCTATTATACGCTGCCGCCAATTTTTCCCGAAAGGGGCCCGGTCCGTTCAACACCCGGTCGATGGTCTTTCCATCGTAAGGAGCAAAGACCATGGGCAGGTCGAATACCGCTCCTTCCGGCACAAAGGCCGTCACCGGTGCCATCTGCCCTACCACCAGCTGGATATCATTGGCCCGGAGCTGCCGGAGCAGGTCTTCGTCTCCGCCCAGTTCCGCATTGGGATGGTAATCGATGGTGAACCGTCCTCCGGTCTTTTCTTCGACTTTCCGGGTTACCAGCTCCCCGAACCGCTGGCCTACAGATCCCTTGCCGGAGGAATCTCCCCCCACCAGCACCACTTTGGGCAGGTTCCCATAGGGGCCTGCTTCCTTTCCCTTGTTGTCTGCTGCAGGCGCCTTTCCACAGGCGGCGGCCCCCAGGAGAAGCACCGCCCCCAAGCAGGCTGCGGCTGCTTTTTTCCATAGTATATTCATGGCTGTTCCGTCCTTTCTTCGGTATGTCTTACCACAGTGCCGGCAGAAAAGTGGAAAAAGCCGGTATATAGGTAACTCCCACCAGGGCTGCCAGGAAAGCGATGATGAAGGGAACAGATTTCCGGGCTACGCTCATGGGCTGCTTCCCTGCAATATTCCCGGCCACAAACAGATCCAAGCCGAAAGGCGGTGTAGCCAGACCGATGGACAGACAGCACACAAGCACCACTCCCAGATGGATGGGATCCACTCCCAATTTCTTGCAAGCAGGGAGCAGCACCGGCACCAGGATGATGATAGCCGGCCCTGTATCCATCACCATGCCCAGGAGCAGGAAGACCACCACCAGCACGGTGAGCACGGCCACTCCGGAAGTGAAATTCCCCAAGATGAAGCTTTCCACCACTTTGGTGGCCCGAGTCATGGACAGCACCCGGCCGAAGGCCGTGGCAAAAGCCAGGACGAAAGCCAGGCCCCCATAGGTACGGACCGATTCCCGGAGCATGGGCAGGATATCCCCCACCGTCATGGTCTTATACACAAAAAGAGATACCAGCAAGGCATAGAACACAGAGACTGCCGCCGCTTCCGTAGGAGTGGTGAAGCCGGTATAGATCCCTCCCAGCACGATCACTGGGCAAAGGAGCGCCCAGAAACTCTCTCGGAACAAGTGGAAAAAGCCCCTCCGAGACAGCTCTTCCATCCGTTCCCGGACTTTTGCCGTATCCTCTCCGTTCCGGAGACAATGGATGACCGCATAGGCCATCAAAGCCAGTCCTACCAAGAGCCCGGGGATGATCCCGGCCAGGAACAGCTTGCCGGTGGAAACGCCAGTAGCCAGGGAATACAGGACAAAAGGAATGGAAGGGGGGATGATCACCCCCAGGCCCCCAGCTACGGCAATCAGCCCGGCACTCCAGGTCTTATCATAGCCCAGTTCCGTCAAAAAAGGGACGCACATGGCCCCTACCGCAGCGGTAGTCGCCGGACCGGACCCTGAAATGGCCCCATAGAACAAACAGGTAAGGATCACAGCACAGGGCAGTCCCCCAGGGAACCGTCCGGCAAAAAAAGCGAAAAAATCGAACAGCTTCCGGGAAATCCCTCCCTTGGCCATGATCACCCCGCCCAAGATGAACAAAGGAACCGCCAGGATCGGTGTGGAATTGGCTCCTGAAAAGGCATTGTTCAGCACCTGCCCCATGGTGCCTCCCTGATGGAACAGGGCGATGGGAGCCGTGGCCCCCAGGATCATGCTGATCCCAATGGGCAGGGACAGGGCAATGGCCAGCAAGAAAACAGAAAAAATCAGTACGGCGGACAAGTTCAGTCATCCCCTTCCTGCGCCAAGGCTGCTTCCTCAGCAGCATCATGCATCGTCTGTTCCAGGGTGGACAGTTCTTTTTCCTGGAAATGCTGGATATGGAACCAGAGCATCTGGACAGACCGCACGGCTGCCAGGAAGAATCCCAGCACCATAAAGCTGTACACAAAGGCCATGGACCACTGCATGGCAGGAGAAATTTCCTGGCTTTCGGCGATCACCGACACCACTTTCACTGCATACAGGCCCAGGACCCCCATACAGCCCAGGGTAACTGCATCGACCGCCAGATTCAGCATCTTCCGGAGGGTTTCCGGAAGCATGTCCTTCAATACCCCTACCCGGAGCATACTGTCCATCCGGATGGTATAGGGCAGGGATAGAAAAACGCTCCAGATCCACAGGAACCGGCACAATTCTTCTGCCCAGGTGAGAGACGCTATGCCCGGGATTTTCCGGACAATGACCTGGAGCATGGTAATGCCGGCAATGAGGACCAGCATCACCACCAGGAAGGTCTCTTCCAAGTGCAGATCCAGCCAGTGGATCAGAGCGTTCAGGGATTTCTTTTGTTGTACTGCCTTACTGCTTTCCTTCATCGTTTCCATGATATTCTCTCCATCCTACTTTCCTACTTGGGTGCAGGGATCTTATTCCTGCTGCTTTTTTTCTTCCAGGATTTTCTCCAGTTCCTGGCGCATGGCTTCTACCGGAGCCTTCTGCCCTGACCACAGTTCTACCTGGGCCGTCCCCTGGTACAGGCTCATGGTCAGTCCGTTCAGTACGGGACACCCAGCTTTTTCCGCATTTTCCAGGAAGCGGGTCCGGGCTGGATTGTAACAGGCATCGAAATAGAACTGGCCAGGCCGGATGTATTCCGGAGGCAAAGGGGTCTGCCCTATGGTCTTCCCCATGCCCACACCGCTGGCATTGATCACAGCCCCTGCATCCTTTACCTGCGAAAAATCCCCATAGGGGACAAATTCCGCCACCGGAGCAAACTTTCCGTTGATATCTGCCGTCAGGCTCCGGGCACTTTCCTCCAGGATGTCCGTAATCAGGATCCGGCCGGCTCCATGGTACGCCAAAGCCGAACAGATGGCCCTGCCGGCGCCTCCGCTGCCGAAGCAGAAGAAGGTCCGCCCGCTGACGCTGACACCGGCTTCCTCCAGGGCCTTAGAAAACCCCGTGCCGTCCGTATTGTACCCTTTCAGCCGCCCGTCCGGCAGCTTTACCACTGTATTGCTGGACCCCATCTTGGCACACAGAGGATCCAATTCGTCCAGATATTCCAGGACCTTTACCTTGTTGGGCTTGGTCACCGCAAACCCGGCAAAAGGCATGTGCCGCAGCCCCTGGATGATTTCTCCCAAGTGTCCATTCCCAGTCACCGTGTAGAAATACACCAGGTTCAGCCCCGCCGCTTCATATCCTCGGTTCTGCATCCGGGCTGCAAAGGACTGGGCCAGAGGGTCTCCCAACAAGGTGATGAAACGGGTGTGGATATCGATCTGCATTTTCTACCATCCTACTTTCCTGCCATGCGGAACATTTCTCGCATTTTGTATACATTCATGATGTTTCCCATTTTAGGCTTGTAATGCTGTTTTGTCAATGACTTCCCTACAGCATCCCGCCCATCCGGATATAGAGATAGAACAGCGGCACGATCAGGACGATATAGGAAGCCGTGGTGAGGATGAAAGCCGCTATGGTCAGATCCACATCCAGCTGGAACAGGGTAGCGGTGACCACCGCATTGATGGCCACAGGGGCCGCTGCATCCAACAGGATTGTCCCCAGGAGTGCCTGGCTGGTGAAATGCAGCCGGGCAAGGCTATAGATCATGACTGGCACCACCAGGAATTTCAGGGGGAGCATACCCAGGATCTTCCGGTAGTAGTTCCGAGCCTCTCCGAAATCCAGCTGATACCCTACCGGAAGGAAGGCGATCCATGCCCGTATATGGATCAGGACAGGAAACAGCTGTTTCAGGAATTCCGGTTCCGGGACAGCCTGCCAATGGAGCCACAGCCCGGCTGCCATCCCCAGGACCCCCAGCTGCTTGGGAGTCAGGAGCACTTTGCGGAGGTTGAAATGGAACCCAGTCCCCACTTTTTTCTGGAGGTAGCGGTTCCGGTAATACTGAGCCAAAGGGAAAGCGAATACCACCATCAGGATGTTCTGAGGCGTGGCAAAGAGCTGGGTATAAGCAAAACCTGCCTGGCCGAAGATCATGTAGGAAGCCAGGCCTGCCATGGTCCCGATGTTGCTGAGCATACTGGCCATGACATAACTCCCTTTCTGGAGATCATCGGGCATTTTCCGGGTAAAGAAAGCAGCCGCCAGCCCGCCGGAGAGAAACGCGGTGAGGAGGCTCAGGGCCGGGATCAGGATCAGGGCCCAGTCGATGGGGAGCAGCCAGAAGCTTAGCAGATTCATGGTGGTGAGGAGGCCGATCACATTGACCAGCATCAGGAACCGGCAGCCCCGATCGTCCATCCAGCCCCGGTGCCGGAACAGGAATCCCAAGGTCAGAGGACAGAGCACATCCACCAACAGCTGGAGTATTTTTTCGATTCCCATAGGTTCCCCTTCTTCCTCTAGTTTACAATATCACTATTATATCATACTTTATCCTTTTCCATTGTCTCATTCCCTGTAAAAGAAAAGGAGCATAAAAAAAAAGCCCTTGAGAAACAAGGGCCAAATGAGGGGCAACTTTAACTTACAAACTGATTATAACACTCTTGTATACATTATGCAAGATATTTTCAGTTTTTTCACAGTAATTTTATTTATCGGTTAATTCATATGATGTTGGTATGGATAAGAAAGGCGGGGCTATTGCTCATGCAACAAGCCCCTATTTCCCATAATCCTGCCCCACATAGATTACCACGTCTCCGCTGCCAGGACTGACAGCCCCCTGGAGCAGCCGATAATCAAAAGGCAGGTTCTCCACCCGTTCTTCTGCCTCCCGGCTCCCGGCATTGATCAAGACCTGGGTCCGTTCCATGATATTCCCTGCAGTCACCCCTATCACCGTAAACCCCACTTGTCTGGCATCCCCTGCCGCCGAAGCTCCGGCCTGGGGATTGCCGCTGCAGTTCACGATGGAGACCCGGAGGGACCGCTTCCGGGGGGCCGGTACGTTAGAACCGCCCGCAGCCCGGGATCCCGTTCCCTTCGTTTGGGGATTTTCAGTTCCATGCTTTTCCGTATCCATCTTCCGGGACTGTTCCACTGCTTTCTTCAGTTCTTGGCTCCGGACCTGGATCTGCCTTTTTTCTCCGTTGCCGGCCACGCTGTTGGTCCCCAGGAGTGCGTCGTATTTCTTCTTGGCAATCTGAGCAGCCAGCTTATAGCTCTCCCCTGGCTGCACGCCCTGGAACTGGGCCACCTGCTGACGCAGGGCCATCATATTGGGGATCCAGTAACTGATATCGTCCAGATAGGCAGGGCTCCCTTGGACCATAGCGGTTTCCAGCTGGGAGGTCCCAGAAACATTCTTAGCGAAGGTCACCAGGAGGGAAGCCAGGTCCGTCACCGAAAGATCCGTTTCGATGCTCTGGTACAAGGTCCGAGCGATTTCTGGAGCCCGGCTCAGGAGGCTGGCAGAGCGGAGCCTGGCAAAGACGGCCTTCATGAATTTCTGCTGCCGGGCCACCCGTCCGATATCTCCTTCTTCATCCCGATACCGGACGTATTGGATGGCCGTAGTCCCATCCATATGCTGCCGACCCGGCT
>SFHH01000017.1 GCA_004555735.1 Acidaminococcus fermentans | reverse complement strand
ATCCATCATTTTTCGATGCCTCTTTTAGTCCATAATGACAGGACACAGATAAAAGGGCTTTCAAGAGGTCTCATCGACCATTAACGTGCAACAGCCCCTCCAGACCTTATATACTCGTCTTATATCCCGTTTTCCGATCCACTGCATTTTCCAGAGGTTCTCCAGCCAGGTAATGCCGCAGGTTCCGAGCGGCTATAGCCACTACCCGGTCCCAAGTCTGGGGCAGGTGATAATCCCCGCTGATATGGGGCGTGATCAGGAGATTGGGCACATCCCACAGCGGGCTATCTGGAGGCAAAGGCTCCGGATCCGTCACATCCAAGGCCGCTCCGGCCAGATGTCCTTCCAGCAGGGCCTGTCGCAAGTCTGCCTGGACCACCGCATTGCCCCGGCCGCAGTTGAGGAACAAGGCCCCCTGTTTCATGGCTTTGAAAAGCTGGGCATCATAGAGATGGGCGGTCTCCGGCGTTCCGGGAAGCACACTGGCTACTACATCCGCCTGGGCCAGGAATTTCGGCAATTCTGCCAGAGTCCCTATTTCATCCGTTTCAGGCGGGACAGGACCCTGGTGCCGCCGGATGCCGAGCACACGGGCTCCCAGGAGGCGGCACAGCTTCCCGAAGGCCCTGCCGATATCCCCGAAGCCCACGATCACCACTGTAGCTCCGGCCAGGCTGGTCACTTCCCCTTCGTCCTTCCACTGGTGTCGGCTCTGATTCCGTTGGTACAGGTACAACTTCTTCTGGAGGGAGAGGACAAGGGCCAGCATATGTTCCGAAAGCGCCTGCCCATAGGCCCCGGTGCTGTTGGTCAGCTGCACGCGAGGAGACAGGATTCCCGGTTTGCAGTAGGCATCAGCTCCGGCGGAATTGAGCTGGAGCCATTTCAAGTCCGGCAGATTTGCCAACTTTTTAGGAGCGATATTGCCGATGATCACTTCCGCCCCCTTAAGGTCAGCTGCCGCCTTCCCATAGACAAATTCTGCCCCAGGAGCCGCTGCTTCCAAGACTTTTTTATCCTTTTCCCGTACAAACATAGGCACTGCGATTTTCATGGTATCAGTCCTTTCCTTATGGGCTGCTGCCAAAGCAGCAGCCGGTCACGAGTCTCGGGTCTCGGTTCTCGAGCCGAGTGAAAAAATTTGCAACCAAATTTTATGAATATGGAAAACCGTATTATCCAACTGAATACAAGATATCCGTTACTGGCGCCGACATCAGGCTGCTTCTGCCAAATAAAAAAGAACCCGGCCCTAGGGACGGGTTCTGTCAATCGGACCGAGACCGGAGGTAAGGCGCCAAAGCGCCTTATCTCCCTAGTTTCTTCTTAAAGAACAGCCACATGCTCCCGGCCAGGAAGGTGGAGGTATAGAACCCGCTGCCAAAGCCCACCAGCATGGCAAAGGAGAAGTTGTGGATGGTCTCTCCCCCGAACAGGAAGATGGCCACCACCGCAAACAAGGTTGTCAGGGTGGTATATACACTCCGGGTCATGGTCTGCCAGATGCTGGTATCCACCAGATCCCCCAGGCTTTCGCTCCGGCGATGGGTGTGGAGGTTCTCCCGGATCCGGTCGAACACCACGATAGTGCCGTTGACGGAATACCCTACTACCGTAAGCAGTGCAGCCACGAAGGAAGAATCGATTTCCAGATGGAGCACCGAGAACCAGGTAAGGGTCACCAGCACATCGATGATCAGGGCTACGATGGCAGCCAGTGCGAAACGCAGCTCGAACCGGATGGTGATGTAGATGATCATCAGCACCCAGCTGAGGACCACTGCTCCGATGGCAGATTTCACCAGGTCGCCGCCCACGGTAGCCCCTACGTTTTCTACCCGGAGCACTTCATTCTTCCCCAGGCGGCTGGTCAGGTCGTTCATCACTTCCACCCGCTGGCTGTCGCTGATGATCCCGGTACGGATCAAGACCGACTGGCTGGTTTCTACCTGCTGGTCGCTGCTGCCCAGCTGGATCACACTGCTGCCCAGCTGATGGTCGCTGAGCACAGTCCGGACCTGGGCTACGGATACCGGCTGGTCGAATTTGATATCCAGGATGCTGCCGCCAGTGAAATCGATGCCCAGGTTGAATCCCCGGGTGAACATGGAAACGAGCCCTACGATCAGCACCACTGCGGTGATGGAAAAGAAGATCTTGGCATGCTTGACTATGGAAAATTTATTCATCGTGCCGCCTCCCCTTTTCCGTCTTTCGCTTTCGGCTGGAAGGCTTTCGCCCCGAACCAGGCCGGATTCTTCGTAAAGTTGCTGCCAATGAAGGCGCCGAGGATGAACTTGGTCACCGTCACCGCCGTGAACATGCTGATCAAGACCCCAAGGGCCAGTGTCACTGCAAAGCCCTTGATGGGCCCGGTTCCCAGATAGAAGAGCACCGCTGCGGCCATGAGGGTGGTCACATTGGAATCCAGGATGGTAGTAAAAGCCCGGGAAAAACCGGAATTCACAGCAGCCCGGAGAGTCTTGCCGGCCTGGATTTCTTCCTTGAACCGTTCAAAGATCAGCACGTTGGCATCCACGGCCATCCCGATGGACAGGATGATCCCGGCGATGCCCGGCAGGGTCAAAGTGGCGTTGAGCCCCTTCATCACCGCCAGCAGCAGCAGGGTGTAGAGCAGCAGTACGATATCTGCCACCAATCCCGCCAACCGGTAGTACAGCAGCATGAACAGGAATACTCCCGCCAGGCCGATGGCAAAGGCTTTCATGCTGGCATCCTTAGCGTCCTGTCCCAGGGTAGGACCTACGGTACGGTTTTCCACTACTTCCAGTTTCACCGGCAGGGAGCCGCTGCGCAGGAGGATGGCCAGATGTTCGGCTTCCTTGGCGTCTTTAGAACCTGTGATCTGGGCATTGCCTCCGGTGATAGGTTCACTGACCCGAGGCGCGGTGAGCACCTTGCCGTCCAACAGGATGGCAATCTGCCGACCTACATTCCGGGCCGTCAGATCGGAGAATTTCTTGGCTCCTTCATCACTGAATTGGAGCGTGACCACCGGCTGCCCGCTTTGATCGGCACTGGCTTTGGAATCTTTCAGGTCCTTCCCTGTGAGGACGGTGTTCCCTTCCATATCCTTGAATTCCAGCATGGCCGTCTTGCCCAGCATGGCAATGGCCTGTTCCGGATCCTTTACCCCAGGCAGTTCCACGATGATCTTGTCCTTGCCCTGGCGCTGGATCACCGGTTCCGTCAGGCCCAGTTCGTTGACCCGGCGGCTGATGATCTGGATGGACCGGTTGATGGCGTCATCATCCACCTTGCTCTCTGGTGTTTCCTGGGCCTGGAGTACCACATGGGTGCCTCCCTGCAGATCCAGCCCCTGTTTTACCGTACTGGCCAGCGGCTTGATGAATACGGCAAATGCAATCACGATGGCCAGCACTGAAACCAGCAGCTTGACCCGATTTTTACCCTCCAAAACGATTCCTCCTTATTTACCGTTATTCTTGCATACCCGCAGTCCTTTTTCCGTACACAGATAACGGACTTTTGCATCATGGGCATTGGTGGGCAGTTCTTTCTGGACCTGCACTTCATACCCGATTGCCATGGGAACCCCTTTGGTACACCGTGGCAGGAATCGGTCATAATAGCCGGCTCCCCGTCCCAGCCGTTCCCCTTGGGCCGTAAATCCCAGGCCCGGTGTCAGCACCAGGTCGATGTTTTCTGGAGCGATGGTTTCCACAGGTTCCTGGGGCGTACGGATGCCGTACCGATCCCGCCCCAGCTTCTTCAGGGTCACCAGCCGGGCCGCTGCCATGACCCCTGGTCCTTCCAGGATCTGGGGCACGCAGACAGTCTTGCCCATGTTGAGGGCGGTCTGGAGGGACTGGTCGATGTTCACTTCTCCCGGTTCTCCCAGGTAGCCCATGATCACTTTCCCTTCTAGGAACAGACGGCTGTTGACGATATGGCTGTTGATCTCCCGGTTGTATTTATGGATTTCCCGCTGGTTCAGTTTCTGGATCTTCTCCCTGATTTCCTGGCGGACCGCTTTCTTATCCATTACTTTCCTTCTCCGGTCCCTTCAGCCTTGGGGGCGTCTGCTGCCGGAGCTTCTGCAGCTTCTGCGGGCTTGCTTTCCGGTTCCGCCTTAGGGGCCTCGTCCTTCTTAGGAGCTTCTTCTTTCTTGGCAGCTTTCCGGTTATTCTTCTTGTCGAAAGCAGAGGTGATCACGCCGCCTACGGCTGTTTTGCGGATGTGCATCTCCACGCCTTCTGCCACTTTGATCCGGATCTTGTCCTCGTAGACTTTCGTGATGGTACCCAGGATACCGCCGATGGTGACGATGTTGGTGCCCACCTTCAGGGAGTCCAGCATCTCGCTGCGTTTCTTCTGGTCCCGTTTCTGGGGACGGTAGATCATCAAGTAGAAGATCACACCCATGAGAATGAAAGGCCAGGCCATTTGAAGCAGATTTTCCATCAAAAATTACCTCCTCGTAGTTTCATAATTCTCTAAGAACGCTGCCCGGAATTCCGGGAACGTATCGTTAGCGATGGCAGTTCTCATATCCTCTGCAAATTTTAGCAGAAAATGGAGATTATGTATAGATAAGAGCCGGAGAGCCAGGATTTCCTCCGCCTTGAACAGGTGGCGGATATAGGCCCGGCTGAAATGGCGGCAGGTATAGCAGTCACAGTGCTCATCGATGGGCCGCCAGTCTTCAGCGTACTGGGCGTTGCGCACCACCAGCCGTCCCGTAGGGAGCATGGCGGTGCCATTCCTGGCTACCCGGGTAGGATACACACAGTCGAACATATCCACTCCCAGGTTCACCCCTTCCACCAGGCAGTCGGGAGTCCCTACTCCCATGAGATACCGGGCCTTGTCCTTGGGCATGTGCTGGGTGGTCTTGTCCAGGATATCGTACATCAGGGGATGGGGTTCCCCTACAGACAGGCCGCCGATGGCGAAACCGGCGAAATCCATATCCGTGATAGCCTTGGCACTGTATTCCCGCAGATCCGGGTACATGCCTCCCTGGATGATCCCGAAGAGCCCCTGATCTTCCCGGGTCTTGGCTTCCAGGCAGCGGCGTGCCCAGCGGGTGGTCCGTTCCGTGGACTGTTTGGCGTAGGCGTGATCCGCAGGATAAGGGATACATTCATCGAAGGCCATGATGATATCCGCCCCCAGGTCTTCCTGGGCTTTCGTAGCCACTTCCGGGTTGAGGAACTGCCGGGAACCGTCCAGATGGGACCGGAACATCACCCCTTCTTCGGTGATCTTCCGCATCTCTCCCAGGCTGAACACCTGGAAGCCGCCGCTGTCGGTAAGCATCCCCCGCTGGTAGTTCATGAATTTGTGGAGGCCGCCGGCTTTCCGGATCAGCTCCGTCCCCGGCCGGAGGAACAGGTGATAGGTATTGGACAGGATCACCTGGGAATGCATGGCGTACAGTTCTTCCGGGGTCAGGGTCTTCACCGTAGCCTGGGTTCCCACCGGCATGAACATAGGGGTGTCGAAAGTCCCGTGGGGGGTGTGGAGTTTCCCCAGACGGGCCCCGCTCCGGGGGTCTTCCTTGATGAGTTCGAAATAGACGGAATGCATTTTTTCTCCTTTAGTGAATGAACATGGCATCGCCGAAGCTGAAGAACCGGTATTTCTGTTCCACGGCCGTCTTGTAGGCATGGAGGATGTTCTCCCGGGAGCTGAGAGCGGATACCAGCATGATCAGCGTACTCTGGGGCAGGTGGAAGTTGGTCACCAGGGCATCCACGAACCGGAACTGGTAGCCAGGATAGATGAAGATGCTGGTCCAGTTCCCTCCGGCTTTCATTTCTCCGCTGGCCCCAGCGCTTTCCAGGGTCCGGACAGAGGTGGTGCCCACGGCGATGATCCGCCGCCCTTCCCGTTTGGCCTTGTTGATGGCGTCTGCCGCTTCTTGGGAAACGGTGTAGAATTCCCGGTGCATCTTGTGGTCTTCGATCCGGCTCTCATTCACCGGACGGAAGGTCCCCAGGCCCACATGGAGGGTGACGAAGACTTCCTCCACCCCCATATCCTTGATTTTCTTCAGCAGTTCCTTGGTGAAATGGAGCCCGGCTGTAGGAGCGGCAGCGCTGCCCCGTTCCCGGTTGTACACGGTCTGGTACCGTTCGCTGTCTTTGAGCTTTTCGTGGATATAGGGAGGCAGCGGGGTCTCCCCCAGCCGGTCCAGGATCTCTTCGAAGATCCCGTCATAATGGAACCGGGCGATCCGTCCTCCGAAATCCGTGGTCTCCAGGATCTCACAGCTCAGTTCCTCGCTGAATTTGATTTTGGCCCCCTTCTGGAGCTTTTTCCCCGGTTTCACCAGCACTTCCCAGTCCGTGGCGTTTTTCCGGGTCAGCAGGAATACCTCCACATGGGCTCCCGTGGTCTTCACCCCATGGAGCCGGGCTGGGATCACCCGGGTATCGTTGAATACCAGCAGGTCTCCGGGTTTCAGGTATTCCGGCAGGTTATAGAAATGCCGGTGTTCCAATTCTCCCGTTTCCTTATCCATCACCAGGAGCCGGGAAGAATCCCGTGGTTCCACCGGTGTCTGGGCAATGAGTTCCTCTGGCAGATCATAATCGAAATCAGTAACTTCCATTTTTTATTCTCCTAATAGACCTGTTTCACCGTGATCCCCTGATAATAATGGGACAGGATGGTCTTGTAATCGTTGTTTTTTCCCCGTTTATCCTTCTGAAGGGCCATGCCCCGGGCACCCCACTGGCTCAGGCCCACCCCGTGGCCGAACCCGTTGCCGGTGAAGATCACCTTTTCTCCTTCTACATTGGTGAAAAGGCGCATATCTCCCACGCTGGTGCCTTCCGTATCTGCTTTTTTATCCCCGCCGATGGGAATGGTCTTCTTCCCGATGGGATACCCATATCCATTGGTGAGGGTCACATCCAGCTCTTTGGGCCGTTCCAGGCCGATCCGGACATCGAACAGGGAACTGTCCAGGTTCAGCAGGGAACGGACCTGGCTCCCGGTGAGGGTGATGTTCTTCCTGGACCCGACGAAAGTCATCCGTTTAACCCGGCCGGATACACCCCGGTCAGGGGTCCAGCGCATGGGAGCCGCTGTCCGGGCAGACAGACGGATGCCCTGGAGGTCACCCAGATCATAGCCCCCCTGGCTCAGGAGCCGGGTCAGCTGGACTTTGGTGAACACTTTGGTCCAGGCGTATCTGGGGGAATCCTGATCATAGTCGGGAACTGCCTGGAGATAAGGGATCTCCTTCCCCCAAACGGCACTGGCTGCTTCCGTATAGCCGCCTCCTCTGCTGTGGAACACCGCCTGGATGGGAGCGCCTCCATAGAGAGCCGCCACCCCGCTGGTAGCATCCACCAGTTTCGTGGTATTGGCGTGCTCGGCGGTGATCCCGCCGTACACCTGTCCCAGCTCGTTGGCCCGGATATCGAAATTAGGGTATTTTCTCTGATCCAGGCTGTACAAGGCAAAACTCCGGGCCGCTACGGCCTGGGCCTTGATGGCTTCGTCCGGCCACAGGGGCAGTACTTCCTTGGCCACTACTCCGTAGAGATACTGTTCTACCGGCAGGGTGTTCACCAGGTTCAGGTTCTTTTTCCCGCTATTCAGGAGCACCGTCAGGGCTCCCCGGTATTTCTTCTGATGGACCAGCACTGGATTCTTGGCATCGGCATCCAAGAGGGAAACCTGGCTGCTGCCCAGTTTTTTCTGATCCGCATAAAGGCTGCCGTTCTTCACGCTGATGAAATGGCTCCCTGGCTGCAGCACGGTCGTCCTTCCGCCCGGTTCCACCACTTTGATCTTGCCGGCAGAACTGATCGGCGCAGAGAACTGGTCCACCGCCAGCCCTACCCGCAGCTTCGGGCCGCCTCCTGCGGCCAAAGCCAATCCCTGGCTCAGCAGCAGGCAGAGTCCAAGCAAAACCCCCAGTTTCTTTTTCATCGGGATCCGTCCTCCGTGGGATAGGGCACCCCTAGATACTGGTAGGCGGCCAAGGTGGCCTGCCGTCCCTTGGGAGTCCGCTGGAGCATGCCCAGCTGCATCAGGTAGGGTTCATAGACATCTTCCAGAGTCTCGGTCTCTTCATTGAGGGAAGCCGCCAGGGTATCCACCCCCACCGGCCGTCCCCCGAAGTCCTTTACCAGCTTCTTCAGCAGCCGCCGATCGTTCTGGTCCAGGCCCAGGTCATCGATTTCCAGCCGTTCCATGGCATCCCGGCATACATCTCGGGTAATCACCTGGTGGCCGGCCACTTCAGCAAAATCCCGGACCCGTTTCAGCAGCCGGTTGGCCACCCGGGGCGTTCCCCGGCTCCGGCGGCCGATTTCATAGGCTCCGTCGGATTCGATGGAGACCCCCAGGATCTCCGCCGCCCGCTCCACGATGATCTGGAGCTCTTCCGGGGTATAGAATTCCAGGTGGCAGATCACCCCGAACCGGTCCCGGAGCGGAGCTGCGATAGCACCCATCCGGGTCGTAGCCCCCACAAGGGTGAACCGGGGCAGATCCAGACGGACACTCCGGGCCGCCGGCCCCTTCCCGATGATGATGTCCAGGGCGTAGTCCTCCATGGCCGAATAGAGGATTTCTTCTACGGTCTTGGGCAGCCGATGGATTTCATCGATGAACAGCACATCGCTGTCGCTCAGGTTGGTGAGGATGGCCGCCAGATCTCCCTGCCGTTCCAGCGCCGGCCCGCTGGTGATCCGGATGTTCACATCCAATTCGTTGGCGATGATGTTGGCCAGGGTGGTCTTCCCCAGGCCCGGGGGCCCGTAGAGCAGCACATGGTCCAGGGCTTCCTTCCGTTTCAAGGCGGCCTGGATGAAAATCTCCATGTTCCGTTTCACTTTGGACTGGCCGATGTATTCCGCCAGCCGCCGGGGACGCAGGCTGTACTGCCAGCCGTCCTGTTCCTGCTCGTGCCCGGCGATCACACGATTGGTATCTTCCATTTAACTCCTCCTGGCCATCAGGCGCAGCGCTTCTTTCAAGATGTCTTCTGCCTGGCTGTCAGCGGTCACTTTCAGTTTCTTCAGCACTTGGGCGATTTCCCCCTGGGTGTAACCCAGGTAGCTGAGCCCTTCAGCCACCGCCCCCAGGGGCGTGGTGTCGTCGTCCGGCACATCGCCCTCATAGCCGCCTGCAGTCCCATCCTCTTCCATTCCTTCCGGACCCGTCATATCTTTCAGTTCCAGCAACAGCCGTTCAGCTGTCTTTTTCCCGATCCCGGGCAGCTTGGTGAGGAATTTCAGATCCCGGTTCTTCACTGCCAAATAAAAGGCGTCCACCTTGGCCGCGGACAGGATCCCCTGGGCCACCTTGGGCCCGATGCCGCTGACGGTGATCAGCTGGGTGAACAGAGAATAGGCATCGTAGGATAGGAAGCCGAACAGCTGGAGGGCATCCTCCCGTACGGACAGATAGGTATAGATCTTCACTTTCTGATCCACTTGGATCCGGGAAAGGTCCCCGGTGTTCAGGAAGATCCGGTAGCCCACGCCTTGGGTGTCCACTAGGCAGAAATTCGTCCCGATATGGTCCACTCGTCCTGTAATGAATCCAATCATCGCATCCTCTCCCGCAGTTCCTGTTCCCGGATGAAATTGAGCCCTGTGATGCCGATGGCCAGAGCGTCGGCCACATCGTCCGGTTTGGGTTTTTCCTGGATATGGAGCAGTTTCTGCACCATATAGGTCACCTGTTCCTTATTGGCTCGCCCGGTCCCGGTGATGGCCTGCTTCACCTGGATGGGCGTATATCCATAGACCGGGATGCCGGCCTGGGCCGCTGTCAGCAGGATGACCCCCCGGGCCTCTCCTACGGCGATGGCCGTGGTCACATTCCGGTTGAAGAAGAGCTTTTCCACGGACATGAAGTCCGGCTGGAAACGCTGGATCAGTTCCGTCAGCTCTTCATAGATCTTATTCAGCCGCTTCTCTGGCAGCATATCCTTATCCGTAAAGACGGCTCCATAATGGACGGGGATCAGCCGGCTCCGTTCCAGCCGCACCAGCCCGTAGCCGCAGATCGCCGTACCCGGGTCGATACCCAATGCCAGCATGTGCAATTCCCTCCTTATGGTGAAAAAGCCGGCCTCCAGGGAAGGATTCCCCAGCTGGCCGGCCATATGTACTCCTGGGATGGCTGTTCAGTGCAGACAGCAGTTCCCCTTATTCTTCATCAGGCAGGTCAGCGTTCGTATAAACGTCCTGCACATCGTCCAGATCATTGAACGCGTCGATCATGTTCTGGACCTTCTCTGCCTCTTCCCCTGCGACGGCAACGGTGTTATCCGGGATCAGGGACAGCTCGCTCATGGCCACTTCGATGTTGTGGTCGGCCAAAGCCTTTTCCACTGCATCGTAATCTTCCGGAGCCGTGGTGATCACATAGGCATCGTCAGTGGTCTCCATATCTTCTGCACCAGCATCCAGTGCCACTTCCATCACTTCGTCTTCAGAAGGCGCCCCTTCCTTTTCTACCGTGAAGACCCCTTTATTCTTGAACATCCAGCCCACACAGCCGGATTCTCCCATATTCCCGCCTTTGGAGAACACATGGCGCACATCGGCTGCCGTCCGGTTCCGGTTGTCCGTCAGAGCGCTGACCATGATGGCCACCCCAGCCGGGCCGTAGCCTTCGTAGGTGATCTGTTCGTAGTTGGATCCTTCGGTGGCACCCTGGCCTTTGGCGATGGCCCGTTTGATATTATCTTTGGGGATGTTGTTGGCCTTGGCTTTGGACAGAGCCAGCTTCAGTCTCATATTGCCAGTAGGATCAGGACCGCCCATGCGTACCGCAATCGTGATTTCACGGCCGATCTTCGTGGTGATCTTCCCACGGAGTGCATCAGCCTTGCCTTTTTTGAATTTGATATTCGCCCACTTGGAATGTCCTGACATTCTTGATTCCTCCTACATAAATTCGAAAACGCCGGGTATGGAGCCCTCGTTTCAACGTACTCATACCCGGCTATTTTATCACACTCTGTTTATTTGCGCAAATATACCCGTTCCATATCTACGTTCTTCACGCCGTCCATAGCCTGTTCGATCTTGCCGGCGCTGTCTGCCTGGGTGGTATCTGCAAAGCGTTTCAGCAGCACCCGGGTGAGGCCCGGTTCCGTCAGAGCCCCTGGCCCGTTGAGGCAGCCCTTCTGGCAGGCCATCCCTTCCAGATACTGGATATCCAGTTTTCCGGCTTCCACATCTTTCAAAGCCTGGAGACATTCATCCAGCCCGTTGCAGTACAGGGTCTTCAGAGCATCCACATCCACTTCCGGATGGTTGTCCCGGACGTAATCCTTGACGGCATTGCTGACCCCGGCCGCCTGGGGGAAGCTGCAGCCATCGGCGGAAGAAGCGGCATGGAAAGGCGCTTCCTCGCATTTGGCCGGATCGATGTCCCGGCTGTCCATCATGCACTTCAGTTCTTCGAAAGTCAGTACGAAATCGATTTCATCCGGATGTTCCCGGGCTTCCACCTTCTTGGCGATGCAGGGACCGATGAAGCAGGTGAGGGCACCGGGATGCTTGTATTTCTCCAGTTTGCTCCGGGCCACCATGGGAGACACCGCATCGGAGATACAGTCAGCCAATTCCGGCGCATGGCGTTTCACCGTAGCCACGAAAGCCGGGCAGCAAGAGCTGGTCATCACTTTCTGTTTACCGGTGGGCACCTTTTCCAGGAATTCTTCCGCTTCGGAGATGGTGGTCATATCAGCACCCAGGGCCACTTCCTTCACAGAAGCGAACCCCAGTTCCTGGCAGGCTTTGACGATCTGGCCCGGATGGACCTTCAGTCCGAACTGGCCCACAAAGGAAGGAGCCAAGAGGGCCACCACTTCTTTTCCGCTCTTGATGGCCTGGATCAATTGGACGATATGGCTGCGTTCTTCGATGGCGCCGAAGGGGCAGGCACCCCGGCAGGCACCGCATTCTACGCAGATGTTCTTGTCGATTTCTGCCTTTTTGTTGGTACCAGTATGGAGGGCGTGGACCTTGCAGGCATTTTCGCAGGGGCGGGCGATTTCCACCACTGCGCCGTAGGGGCAGGCCCGCTTGCAGTTGCCGCATTCGATGCACATATCGTAATCGATGTGGGCACGGCCCTGGTAGACGGAAATGGCCTTCTTCGGACAGCCGTTCATGCACCGATGGGTCAGGCAGCGACGGCACACGTCGGTGATCATGTATTTGTTCACCGGGCAGGCAGAGCAGCCTTCCGGCAGCACAGCGATTACGTGCTGGGTCCGGTCCACCGGTTCAGAAATGGCTTTGTTGGCCGCTTCGATGATGTTCATATCTGTATCTACACCCAGGGCCACACAGATCCGCTCCTTCAGGACTGCCCGTTCCTTGTGGACACAGCAGCGGGTCCTGGGAGTGTTCTCATTGACGATCTGCAGGATGTCATAGACATGGTCCGGCAGGTTCCCGTCGTAAGCCATTTTCGACAGCATGGTCAGCACTTTCCGTCTGATGTTTGTAATAACAGTGACTTCCATTTCTTGCTCCCCTTTGAATCATATAAAAAATCGATCAATCTATATGTTCTCTATCATACCATACTTTGTCAAAAAAAATAAGCCGGGAACTGTATATTTTTAGAGATAATTGAAACAAAAGTTACACTTTTTATAGATACTTCCTTATAAGAGGTATAACAAGGGGGTGTTGCACATTGCGTGCAACACCCCCTGTCAACTCTTTACTCCAAGCCCAAAAGCTTCTTCACTTCTGCTTCCAGCTGGCCCTTGTCCACCACATCGCTTTCCCGTCTCTGGAGTTTGGGCAGTTCCTGCATGCTGGCCGGGATGGGCATCTTCGCCAGTTTGCTCAGATCTTCCATGGCCACGAAGGGATCCAGTCCTTTCCCTTCATAGGTATCCGGATCCAGGGATGCCAGGACCACATCATTGAACTTGAAGGGGCTGGCAGTACTCAGGACGATGCTGTAGGTTTCGTCCCCCGTCATCAGACGGTATTTTTCCATCGCTTTGTAGGCCACAGCCGTATGGGGATCCATCACATACCCATAATTGTTGTATACATCCCCGATGGTCTCTTTGGTTTCCACTTCGTCCACCCAGGTCCCGAAGAAATCCTTCAGGATCTGGTTCTGGAGCTCGGTGCCGATCTTGTATTCGCCCTTTTCGTTCAATTCCTTCATCCACTCCGCCACCTGTGCTGCATCGTGGCCGGTTTCCTCGAACAGCAGCCGTTCCAGATTGCTGGAGACCAGGATATCCATAGAAGGAGAAATGGTCTTGTGGAAGGGGCGCTTCCGGTTGTAGATCCCCGTATTGATGAAGTCCGTCAGTACATTATTGCTGTTGGAGGCACAGATGAACTTGTTCACCGGCAGGCCCATCAGTTTGGCATAGAAGCCGGCCAGGATGTCCCCGAAATTCCCCGTAGGCACGGCGAAGTTCACCGGAACCCCGTTTTCGATCCGTCCGCTGTTCACTGCATCGGCATAGGCGCTGAAATAGTATACGATCTGAGGGACCAGCCGTCCCCAGTTGATGGAGTTGGCAGACGAAAAGGCACAGCCATGTTCCTGGAGCTCTTCCGCCAGAGGCTGGCTGCCAAAGAGGATCTTCACCCCGGTCTGGGCATCGTCGAAATTCCCTTGCACAGCCACCGCATGGACGTTAGCTCCTTTTTGGGTCACCATCTGGAGCTTCTGGATATCGCTGACGCCTTCCTGGGGATAGAACACGATGACTTCCGTTTCCGGCACATCAGCGAACCCGGCCATGGCCGCCTTTCCCGTATCTCCGGAGGTAGCCACCAGGATCACCAGTTTCTTTTGTTCCCCGGTCTTCTGGACCGCTTTGGTCAGGAACAGAGGCAGGATCTGCAGGGCCATGTCTTTAAATGCACAAGTGGGGCCGTGCCACAGTTCCAGCACATCCAGGTTCTCCTTCAGCAGGTGCAGGGGGGCTGGGAAATCCCCGAAACGATCCTTGCTGTACGCCGTTTCCACACAGTTCCGCAATTCGTCTTCACTGTAGTCCGTCAAGAAGCGGGCCAGTACCGTCAAGGCCCGGTCACTATAGGACGCTTCCCGCATGGCATCGATTTCCGCCAAGCTGATGGGTGGGAATTCTTTCGGGACGAAGAGTCCCCCATCCGCCGCCAGTCCATTGGAAATCGCGTGAGCGGAGCTCACCATATCTGTTTTCCCTCTTGTGCTAATGTATAACATAGTCCCCCCTACTTTCTGCTTATCGCATATGGTATCATAGCATATGCGATGTATATACGCAACATTTACAGGCGAAGAATTTTCTTTGTTCGTCCTTTTCAAGGCGCCTTTCCTATCCCGTCCCCTTTTGCTATAATGAAAGCAGTTATTGGTTCATTATATCAATTTATGGAGCGAGAAACAAATGGACGTAAAAATTGCTTGTGCACAAATCCAAGTGGAACCAGGAAATCCGGAAGCCAATACCCGCAGGGCCCTGGCCGCTATCGCCAAAGCCCGGGAGGCCCGGGTGGATATCCTGCTCCTGCCGGAATTGATGATCCCTGGCTATCTGCTAGGCGACTTGTGGGAACAGAGTGCCTTCCTCCAAGACTGTGCAGCCTGGGGACAGGAAATCATTGCTGCCAGTGAAGGGATCTGCGTGATTTTCGGCAATATCGCCACCGATCCTTCTAAAGTCAACGAAGACGGGCGGGTACGGAAATACAACGCTGCTTTTGTGGCCCAGGACGGAAAACTCCTCCGAGGCGGCCTGCCTTATCCCTTCATCAGCAAGACTTCCCTCCCCGACTATCGGGAATTCGATGACAGCCGGTATTTCCATAGCATCGCCAAACTGCTGCCGGAACTGGGCCGGAATGTTTCCATCGAAGACTTGGTGAAGCCGGTGGCCGTGACCATCCGAGGCCGGGAGCTGCAGCTGGGAGTCCTCCTGTGCGAGGACGGCTGGACAGAAAATTACTATTATGACGTTCCGGAGCTGTTAAAGAAGAATGGGGCCCAGATCCTCTGCAACTTATCCTGTTCCCCCTATACCTTCCACAAGAACCGGAAACGCCACGACCTGTTCGTGAATCAGTCCCGTTCCTGCGGCATCCCCCTGATCTACTGCAACAATGTGGGGATCCAGAACAACGGCAAGAATGTATTCACCTATGACGGCTGCAGCTGCATGTATGATGCCCAGGGAGAAATGATCACTGATTCTCCAGCCTTCCAAGAAGATCTGCTGATGAGCCGCTGGGATCCAGATACGGGCCGGCTCCAGGGAGAGCGGGGCCTCCAGCCTCCCCTGACCGATGCCCAAGCCATCTACACTTCTCTCCGCTACGGGGCTTCCCTGTTCCTGGAACAGCTGGGGATCCGGAAGATGACCATCGGCGTCTCGGGAGGCATCGATTCTGCCGTGACGGCAGCGTTCTATGTGGATATCCTGGGACCGGAAAACGTCCTTTTAGTGAATATGCCCAGCCAGTACAATTCAGAACTCACCAAAGGGCTGGCCCAGAAGATGGCAGAAGCCCTGGGGACCCACTACGCCATCTTCCCCATCCAGGAAGTGGTGGATCAGACCATCCTCCAGTTCAGCAGTACTCCGGTGCACAATTACGCCACCGGCGAGGAATTCCATCTGAAAGTCACCCCTTTTGCCGCGGAGAACATCCAGGCCCGGGACCGGGGCGCCCGGGTGCTGGCCGGCCTGGCTTCTCTTTTCGGGGGAGGGTTCTCCTGCAACTCCAATAAGGCAGAGATGACCGTAGGCTATGCCACCTTCTACGGAGATATCGCCGGGGTCCTGGCTCTCATCGGAGATCTGTGGAAACACCAAGTCTACGCGCTAGGCCGGTATCTAAATGAAGCTGTATTCCAAAAAGAAGTCATCCCGGACGAAATCTTCCGGATCAAGCCCAGTGCGGAACTGTCAGATGCCCAGACGGTGGGCAAAGGCGGTGATCCCCTGGTCTACCCCTATCACGATTACCTGCTCCAGGCTTTCGTAGAAAGCTGGTACAAGACTTCTCCGGAGGAACTCCTGACCTGGTACGTGGAGGGGACCCTGGAAGAACATCTGGGCTGTGAAAAAGGCCTGGTGGACCAGCTCTTCCCGGATGCCCGTTCCTTCATCGAGGATCTGGAACGGTGGTGGAAGCTGTTCTGCGGCCTGGCCGTAGCCAAGCGGATCCAGGCTCCCCCCATCCTGACCATTTCCAAACGAGCCTATGGCTATGACCACCGAGAAGCCCAGCTGAAACCCTTCTATTCCCGGAAATACAAAGAACTGAAGGCCCGTCTGCTGGAAGGACAGGCTTGAAGATGGGAAAGGAGACCTGGCTGCTGCGGAATGCCCTTTTGGCTGCTGTCTATGCCGCTCTTACCTTGGGCCTGGCTCCCCTGAGTTACGGACCGGTCCAAGTGCGTTTTTCCGAATGTCTGACCCTATTGGCCTTCTACAATCCCAAATGGATTCCCGGACTCACGGCCGGATGCTTTTTAGCCAACCTGGGGAGCCCTTTTGGCCTGCCGGATATGCTCCTGGGCACTCTGGCCACTTTCCTGGGGATCTGGCCCATGCATCGGATGAAAAGCCCTTACCTGGCCTCCCTGTGCCCGGTAGTAAGCAACGGAATCCTGATCGGAGCCGAGCTAGAGGTACTGGCGGCCCTGCCCCCAGACTTGTCCTTAGGTGCCGCCATGATCTACATCGGTGCCGGAGAATTCCTCAGTGTCACAGTGCTGGGGAACCTGCTACTGAAGATGGTCATGAAGAACGAAACCTGCAAAAGAATATTGATGGAATGAAAGGGGGTGTTGCACAGAACGTGCGACACCCCCTTTCATCAATCAGCAGCCTTTTGGAAAAAATCTCCCAGGATCTTTTCCATCTTTTCCCGACCGTCCCCTGGCTGGGCTTCGTAGATTTTTTCTTCTCCATAGAAGAAAGTGGGTACGTAGTAGTAATTCCGACCCTTCAGTTTTTCCGGTTCCCGGTTTTCATTCACCTTCACCAGAGGGATCTTTTTGTATTCCGGATGGCTGGCAAACAGATCTTCCAGCACCTCATTGGCCAGTCGGCAGTAGGGACATCCATCCATGTAGATAAAGAGCAGTTCCATGATTTTCCTCCTTTATACTTTTTGTGTTAACCTTATATTTTGACTAGTTGACGAGAAAATTTTCTTTCCTTATACTGATAAGCATATTATACCAGAAGGGATGAGATCATTGAAGATAGAAGCTTTGCGTGCACTGACGGACCGGATTGTGGAAGGATACCGGCTGAAACCGGCAGATCCGGAAGTCCAGGAACTCCTGACCCAGCCCCTGGAAGAACTCCAGGAAGAAGCCGGCCGAATCCAAAAACACTTCTGCGGCAACCATGTGGACTTCTGCACCATCATCAACGCCCGGAGCGGCCGCTGCGGAGAAAACTGCAAATACTGTGCCCAGGCGGCCTGCCACCATACCGGCTGTGAGGAATACGACTTTCTTTCCAAAGAAGAAGTGATGGAAACCGCCAAAGCTGATCAAGATGCTGGGGCCAACCGGTTCGCCATGGTCACATCGGGACGAGCCCTTACCGGTAAAGATTTTGAAAAGGCCCTGGAGATCTACCGGGCCATGAAAAAAGACCTGACCATCGATTTGTGCGCTTCCCACGGTATCCTCAGCCGGGAACAGTTCCGCCGCCTCCGGGAAGCCGGTGTCACCAGCTACCACCACAATATCGAAACCTCCCGCCGGTACTTCCCCCAGGTCTGCACCAGCCACACCTTCGACGACCGGATCCGGACCATCAAAGCCGCCCAGGAGGAAGGCATGTGCGTCTGTTCCGGGGGCATCATCGGTATGGGCGAGACCTGGCAGGACCGGCTGGATATGGCCTTCACCCTCCAGAGCCTGGGTATCGAATCCATCCCCATCAATGCCCTGATGGCCATTCCCGGCACCGGCATGGAAGGCCGCAAACCCCTGCCGGCGGAAGAGATCCTCCGGACCATCGCCATTTTCCGATTCATCAATCCCACTGCCAACATCCGGCTGGCTGCAGGACGGAAGCTGCTGCCCCAGAATGGAGCCACGGCACTGAAAGCAGGGGCCTCCGCATCCATTACAGGCAATATGCTCACCACCAGCGGCACCACCATCAAAGAAGATATGGAGATGCTGAAAGAACTGGGGATGACCAACCACTAAAAAAAGGGGCTGTTGCGCATGCAACAGCCCCTTTTTGAGGTCTCGGGTCTCGAGTTGTGAGTCTCGAGCCGTTGGATAGAACCTGTCCCCATGGCCAGGTTCTTTTGAAGGTGTAGAACCAGTATCGTGCTGGATATAGAAACGAATATCTTATC
>SFHH01000215.1 GCA_004555735.1 Acidaminococcus fermentans | reverse complement strand
CTGCCTCAGTTTCTTTATCTGTGAAATGGAGACAGGAAGGCCCATCCCGTCAGCAATGAACTCCTGCAGCTCCATGGGGAGATAGCCAAAGATCTCCTGGGCTGCGTGGAGCACCATGATCAGAGACCCTTCCTTTTCCTTGTACTGCTCAATCACCTGTGCGACGGCATCGTACAGTGCCTTTTCGTCCGTGCCGCAGGTCGCGCAGACAACATCCGGTCGTTCGTTCATAGTTTTCCTCCTTTTCACCGCGGATGGAGGGAACCCCCGTCTCACGGCAGTTTGACAAGCCATTTGCGGCTAAAAAAAAGAAACACTGGCTATGTGGAAATCTGAGACAGAACGCACCTTCCTGGATCGCTCTGCCGCCCGAAACAAGGGGAGCCTGCTCCCCTGTTCAACGAGTTCCCCTGGATGCATCCGGGCAGACGCCCCAGAATCTGTTTCAAAGAATTCTATTCGAACCCGTTTTCTCACATTCAATTATACTTGTTATTGAGGATTATTGTCAATTATAAATTCCTCCTAAAACGCCATTGTCCCACCTTTTAAATTCATGCAGCGGCCATATCTTGTGTCATCCAGACAAAAATCCACCAAAAACCCCTAGCTATTCAACAGAACGGGACCGTCTTGCATAGACGGTCCCGTTCTGTTTTGGCAAGGAAACAAAAAGACAAAATGAATCCATCGGGGGAAAAAGAAAACAAATTGTCAAAATATGCTTACGCTGTGGCAGCGCTCCGCCGCGCCAAGACAGCTGCTTGGGCCATAGCCGCCGCGAAACCCTCAAGGTCAAACCCAGGGATCTCCCGAAAAATACTTCCCAGACGCTGCCGGAGATTCTGGCGAAACTCCTCGGTCAGTGTGATGCCTTTCTCTTCCAGGCAGATGATCCAGGAACGGCGGTCGTTTTCATCCAGACGTGTGGTCAGATATCCCTTCTTCCGCAGAGACTCCACCATACGGCAGATAGAAGAAATAGACAGGGGCAACTGGGTGGCCTGGAGCTGCTTCTGGGTTCGGGCGCTGGGGTAGAGGGCCAGGTGCACCAGAACCAGCATTTCATTCTCCGAGAGCTGGTGCGCCTTGCCAAGTTCCACCAAAATCTTGCGGTACTGGTCCGTCAAGGCAAAACAGGCGTGGATCACCGTAAACGACTCATCTCCGCGATAGCGAAACGGTACTTGGGCACTCATTCGGATCTCCTCCTTTGGGACATGATGATTGCCGAAAAGGGCTTTTCATTACAGAGGAAACTATAGCACCGGAAAAGCATTTTTGCAAGGAGAAAGTTTTATCCTTCATGATTTTTGTCGGATTATACGATATCTTTCGATTATTTCTATTTATTTCGCTCAATCCCCTCCAGTGCCCCCTCCACCCCGCTTCCTTTTTGCAAGTTTTCCATCTTTTCAGGATTCCTCATGCAGAGGTGGCGCCATCCTGCCACCCAAAAGAAACAACGGCCCGCCGAAATCTCCGGCGGGCCGCGAAAAACGATTTCTTTCCCCTAGCTCAGGTGCCCAGATAGGCCGCTTTCACCGACTCATTGGTCAGAAGTTCCTGGCCGGGACCAGACAGGGTGATCCGCCCAGTCTCCAGCACATAGCCCATATCGGCAGTCTTCAGGGCCATATTGGCGTTCTGCTCGATGAGCAGGATAGTAACCCCCTTTTTGTTGACCTCCTCAATGATCCGGAAAATCTCGCGCACCACGATGGGGGCCAGGCCCAGAGAGGGCTCGTCCATCATCATCACCTTCGGCCGGCTCATCAGTGCCCGGCCCACGGCCAGCATCTGCTGTTCGCCGCCGGACAGGGTGCCGCCCGCCTGCCACTCTCTTTCCCGCAGGCGGGGGAAGAGGTTGAAGACCCACTCCATATCCTCCCGGATATCGTCCTTACGCAGGTAAGCCCCTACCATCAGGTTTTCCTTCACCGTCAGGTCGGCAAAGATCCGCCGCCCCTCCGGCACTAGGGTGATGCCGCGGGAGACGACCTCTGTGGGGTTCTTGCCGGTGATGTCCTCCCCCTGGAAGAGGATCTTCCCCCCTTTGGGTTTGACCAGGCCAGAAATGGCCCGCAGGGTAGAGCTCTTCCCTGCCCCGTTGGCCCCGATGAGGGTGACGATCTCTCCCTGGGGCACATCGAAGGAGATGCCCTTAACGGCTTCGATGCCGCCGTAGTTGACCTTCAGGTTCTGAATGCTCAAAATGGGTTCACTCATCTTCTACCACCCCCAAATAGGCGTCAATCACGTGCTGGTTCTTCTGGATCTCACTGGGCAGACCCTGGGCGATGAGGCTGCCGAAGTCCAGCACGTAAATGCGGTCGGAAATGTTCATGACCAGGTCCATATGGTGCTCGATGAGCAGGATGGTCAAGTGATGACGGTCCCGAATCTCGTGGATGAACTCCGCCAGCTCCAGGGTTTCCTGGGGGTTCATGCCCGCGGCGGGCTCATCCAGCAGCAACAGCTTGGGGTCCGTTGCCAGGGCTCGGGCGATCTCCAGCCGGCGCTGCAAACCGTAGGGCAGGCTGGTAGCCAGTTCGTCCCGGTGCTGCCAAAGGCCCTGCTCCCGGAGCAGTTCCTCGGTTTCCTTCCGCATCCGGGCCTCCTCTTTCCAGCTGGCGCGGAAGGTGGAGGAGAAAATGTTGTGCTTGGCCCGCATGTGCTTGGCGATGATGACGTTGTCAAAGACCGTCATACTTTTCCACAGACGAATGTTCTGGAAGGTTCGGGCAATGCCCATCTTGGTAATGTGGTCCGGTGTGGGGGCCATCACATGGCTGGAGAAGACATAGTGATCCCGGGCCTTCTCCGCCTGCTTGGCCGCCGAAGCGTCTGCCCCATCCGGCAACTCCAAGGTATGCTCCTCGGTGTA
>SFHH01000214.1 GCA_004555735.1 Acidaminococcus fermentans | reverse complement strand
TGGTGCCTTCAACGTCAACAATATGGAAATCGTCCAGGGGATCGTGGAAGCAGCCCAGGAAGAACAGTCTCCCCTGATCCTGCAGGTTTCTGCCGGTGCCCGGAAGTATGCCAAACACAACTACCTGCTCCACCTGGTGGAAGCAGCCATGGAAGATACGGGCCTGCCCATCGCCCTGCACCTGGACCACGGTGCGGATTTCGACATCTGCAAAGCCTGCGTGGACGGCGGATTCACTTCTGTGATGATCGACGGTTCCAAATATCCTTTTGAAGAAAATATCGAACTGACCAAACGGGTAGTGGACTATGCCCACAACAAAGGCGTGGTGGTAGAAGCTGAATTGGGGAAACTGGCCGGCGTGGAAGATGCTGTGAAAGTGAACACCAAAGACGCCACCTACACGGATCCGGACCAGGCCGTGGAATTCGTGGAACGGACCGGAGTGGATTCCCTGGCTATCGCCATCGGCACCAGCCATGGGGCCTATAAGTTCAAAGGCAAACCGGAACTGGATTTCCCCCGTCTGGAGAAGATCACCAACATGCTCCCTGGCTTCCCTCTGGTGCTCCATGGGGCTTCCACCGTCATCCCGGAATTCGTAGACGAATGCAACAAGTACGGCGGCAAACTGGCCGGTGCCCAGGGCTGCCCGGAAGATATGCTGAAAAAAGCCGGCACCTACGGTGTCTGCAAGATCAACATCGATACGGACCTGCGGCTGGCCATGACTGCTTCTATCCGGAAGTACCTGTACGAACATCCGGAAGATTTCGATCCCCGTTCCTATCTGGGCAAAGGCCGGGAAGCTATCAAAAAGATGGTAGCCCACAAGATGCGGGATGTACTGAATTCCTCCCATCGGTTGTAAGCTATCATATAAAAAGAACTGCCTCCCTTACTGGGCGGCAGTTCTTTTTATATGACCGTAGAGGAACCTGTCGATCATTCCCTTGACGGCTTCTTCCATATTATCTACATCCAACACGCCCTGATTGCTCAGCATAAAGATGCTGAAATAGAAATTCTGGGTCATCACAGGCAAATCATAGATAGGCAGGAGATAGGAATCATCCATAGCCCTCTGGAAGATATCCCGGAGGATGACGATTTCTGAACGGATCAGTTCTGCATACCGGCGTTTCACGGAGATATCCTTTTCGGAAGGTTTCTTGCCCCAACGGACTTCCAGCCTCCAGTCCCGCTTTTTCTCGTCCCAAATCAGCCGCCAGCCGGCCTGTTCGTTGAGCAATTCAAAAAGGATGACGGCCCAAAGGGTCTCATTCTTGTGGAGAAAGCGTAAAAAAGCAAAGATATAGGCCTGGAACTGGTCCCCAAACGCCTCACAGCTCTCCACTGCCTGCTGCAGGTCTTTCACTAGCTTCCGGTTCTTGGCTTCCACCAGGGTGTAGAACAGATTTTCCTTATTCTTATAATATTTGTAGACGGTCCCCTTGCCCGTATCCGCAATCTGGATGATCTCATCCAGGGTGGCTTGGGAATAGCCCTTATGGGAGAATACTTTTTCTGCTGCTTTTAGGATTCTTTTTTCTTTGGAAAGAGAAGAATTGATTTTCACCATACCTGCCTGTTCCTCCAACTTCGTACTGTCTTGTCATTTATTATATCATTTTTTGGCCATATTTTCTTCTTTTTTCACAGATTTACACTTTTAGAAAATAAAAATAGGGGGTATTGCACGTTCTGTGCAATACTCCCCATTTCTTGAATCAATTATTTCGCGAAGTACCGAGCCAACAGGCCATCGAATACACGGCCGTGACGGGCTTCATCCTTGGCCATTTCATGGACGGTGTCATGGATGGCATCGTAGCCCAGCTGTTTGGCCAGGGTAGCGATTTCTTTCTTGCCGGCGCAGGCCCCCTGTTCTGCAGCAGCCCGCATTTCCAAGTTCTTCTTGGTGCTGTCGGTGACCACTTCACCCAGCAGTTCGGCAAACTTGGCCGCATGTTCTGCTTCTTCGAAAGCGATTCGTTTGTAGGCTTCTGCCACTTCCGGATATCCTTCCCGGTCAGCCACCCGGCTCATAGCCAGGTACATCCCTACTTCGGAGCATTCGCCGGTGAAGTGCTGACGCAGGCCTTCCAGGACCCGTTCATCCACACCCTTGGCAACGCCTACCACATGTTCATCGGCGTATTCCTTTACGCCTTCCTTCAATTCATCGAATTTATCTTTCGGAGCACCGCACTGAGGGCACTTTTCCGGAGCTTCTTCCCCTTCGTACACATAACCGCACACTCTGCAAATGAACTTTTTCATAAGAAAGCCT
>SFHH01000213.1 GCA_004555735.1 Acidaminococcus fermentans | reverse complement strand
CCTAATCTGCTAACGATAAGATATTCGTTTCTATATCCAGCACGATACTGGTTCTACACCTTCAAAAGAACCTGGCCATGGGGACAGGTTCTATCCAACAGCTCGAGACTCACGACTCGAGACCCGAGACCTCAAAAAGGGGCTGTTGCATGCGCAACAGCCCCTTGCTATAATAGATGGAAAATCCAAACACAAGAAGCAAAGTAGAAAGGAAGGAAAATCATGAAATTGGAAGAAGTGCGCCAAAAAATCGATGCCATCGATCCTCAGATCCGGGAACTGCTGATGGAACGGCTGGACTGTTCCCGGCTTGTAGCCGAGACGAAACAGGCTGCGGGGGAGACCAATATCTATCGCCCGGACCGGGAACAGGTGATTTTGCAGAAACTGTCCCAGGGAGTCCCTGGAGACCGGCTGCCCGAATACTTGGCGGTGGTCCGGAAAATCATGGAAACCAGCCGGATGTACCAGTATGGCATGCTCTTTGACTGGAATCCCCAGCTTTTTGCTGAACTGGCCAAAGGGATTGAGATCCATCCAGGAGGGACTCGAGTGGTGGTCCGGCTGACCCGGCCTGACCGCCCCAATGCCATGAGCAGCATCTTGAACATGGTGGGAGACTACGGCTACAACATGCAGTATATGGAACTGCTCCATTTCAATAAACCAGAGAAGACCGTGACCTTCGATTTGACGATCCTGGGAGATCTCAGCGAAACCACTATGCAGAAACTCATGTTCCAGCTGTCCAAGGAAAGCCAGGATTTCCAGATCCTGCGGAATGAATAAGGGGAACTCATGACAAAATCTCAAAAAGATCTGTTTTGGCTGATCCTTTCTTTGGGAGCGGGGTTCGCTGTAAGGCTACTTCCGGCTCCGGCTCCCTTGACCCAGGAGGGCCTGGCTGTGCTGGGAATCTTCCTGACTTCCCTGATGATGTGGATCACCATTTCCATTGACTGGCCCAGCCTGATCACGATTTTCCTGCTGGGCTTCCTGCCCCATTTCGGTTTTGGGAATATCCTGAAGGGGACATTCGGCAACACCACGGTAGCCTTCCTGCTTTTCACCTTCATGTTGGTGTATCCCCTGTCCAAGACCCATTTTGTCCGGCGCTGTACGGTGACTTTCATCACCAATGCCATTGCCCGCCGGGGGCCCTGGTCTTTTGTCAGTTTCTTGTTTTTTGCGGTGACCTTCATGGGCCTGTTCATCTCTCCTTCGGTGCTGTTCGTGGCCTTCATGCCTTTCCTGGAAGATATCTTCCAAGTCCTGGAGCTGAAGAAAGGGAGCCCTTCTGCCAATATGATCATGCTGGGGACGGCCTTCTGCATCAGCCTTTCTTCTGGGATGACAGCCATCGGCCATGTGTGGCCCACCATGGCCATCGGCTATTATACAGCAGCGACCGGACGGGATGTGAACCAGTTCCAGTACATGGCTATGGGAATCCCTGCTGGGATCCTGCTGGTGGTGCTGCTGCTCCTGGTGTTCCGGTTCCTTTTTAGGCCGGCTGATATTGGGACCATCGAACCCCAGAAAGCCATGAGCCTGCGGGGGATGGTCCCCCAGGCCGATACCCGAGAAAAAATTATCCTGGGGACCATGGCACTGACTGTGCTGCTGTGGGTGGGGCCCAGCCTGGTGAAAAGCTTCGACCTGGGATTGTACAATATGGTCAGCCGCTGGACCACCGCTATGCCTCCTCTGTTGGGCTGCATCATCCTGTTCATTGCCCGACATAAGGGAGAACCCATCATGAACTTCAAAGAAGTCATGACCAAGGGGGTATTATGGGCGTCCATCGTCATGACGGGAGCGGCTACCATGTTGGGGTCGGCGCTGACTCATAATGAGATGGGCATTAAGGCATGGCTCAGCGGCATGCTGGCACCCATTGCCAGTGGGCTGCCGGTACTGGGGCTGATCCTGTTCTTCTTCGCCTGGTGTGTGCTGGAGACCAATTTCTCTTCCAATATCGTGACTACCACGGTGGTCAGTGCTGTGGCCCTGTCCGTATGCCAGGCCCTGCCGGCTGGGACGGTTTCCGTGGGCGCGGTGGTCTGCCTCATCGGTTTCGGGGCCGGGATCTGCAACATGACACCGGCGGGCCAGTCCACCATAAACACGGTGGCCATCGGGTCGGGCTGGACCACGGCCAAGGACATGTTCGTCTGGGGCGGTGTCTTTGCTCTGCTGGCCGTCCTGGTCATGGCTTTCGTAGGCTATCCTATCGGGGCACTGATCTTGGGATAAAAAACCATACGTATGACCTATGACGAAGGGGGGCTGCACGTGCAG
>SFHH01000212.1 GCA_004555735.1 Acidaminococcus fermentans | reverse complement strand
CAGGCAGAAGCCAAGAAACATTCCACCGTCAGCGTGGGAGACAACAACCTGGTACTGACCCCTACGGCAGAAAGCGATACCAAGGGGGCTGACTACGCCCTGAAACTGAATAACAAGATCACCCTGGGGACCGGGGACAGCCAGGTGGTCTTGGACGGCAGCGATACGGGGACTTCTTCTTTCGGAAAGCAGATCACCCTCAATGGGGCCACTGGGGCAGTTGGAGTTACTTCATTGACGGCCAGCGGTGCGGTGAATGCTTCCAGTGTAACTGTGGGAGATATTATCCTTCACAGCACAGCTGACAGCACGACCACTCCCAACGTTATGAAAGACACCATTACTGGTTTGGGGAATACCACCTATGATGACAAGAATATTGTCAGCAACCGGGCAGCAACGGAAGGACAGCTTCAAAGCCTGGTTTCCCAGATCAATGCAGGAAAGATTTCTGCTGGTTCTACGATTGTTGCTGGTAGCAGCAACATTTCTATCAGCAGCAGTAAGGATGATACGGGGAAAATCACTACGTATACGGCTTCCCTGACACCTGAACTGACCGGATTGACCAGTGCTGTATTCACCAATGGCAAAACGGGAAAGGAGGAAGAGACGAATACCCTGACAGCTAATGGCCTAACCTTGGGAACCGATGATGGGGCGGCACGCTTTACCCGCAGCGGTATCAGTGCCGGTTCCCAGCAGATCAAAAATCTGGGCAGCGGTATCACCGGTACGGATGGGACAGTTTCCATCTATGACACCACAGTCACCGGCCAGGCGGACTATAACAATGCCGCCAGCATCGGGGACGTGCAAAAACTGGTGCAGGAAAAGGCGGCCGTCGGCACCAACGTGGCCGGCAACAACAGCACCCAGGCCAAACTGGCCCTGGGCGGCACCATTTCCGTCAAAGGGTCCGATGTGGCCCTCTCGTCCACAGAGACCCTGACGGATAAACTGGCTAACGACTATTCTTCTGCTAATGTGACCACCCAGGTCACCGGCAGTGACGGGAATGTGACCACCACCGTGTACCTGAAGAAAGACCTGGTGGGCCGTTCCCTGACTTTGGGGACCATCGGTTCGGACGGGAATGTGGCGGAAAGCGACCGGACTGCCTCTCTGTATCAAGCCCAGTCCCAGGCAAAGGATGATACGGCTCTGACCGGTCATCTGTTCCTGGCGGGAGAAAAACGGACAGGAGCTGCTGAGAATCCCACCGTTACCCATACTTCTGCAGATCTCTTCGTGAAAGATGGTGCGGAAGGAGATAATGTCAAGGGGGACCTGCTGAATCGAGATTTGTCGGTCACCCGGATCTACTATAAGGATGAAGGGAACTATACCTATGCCCTGGCTACCATGGACGACGGCTTCCATGCGGCGGGAGACAGTGGCAAAGCGGATATCCTGCTGAATAAGACCTTGAACCTGAAGGGGGGTCTGACAATCGGCACCGGCCAAACGGCGGATGCCCTGCTCACCAGTGGGAACATCGGAGTGGTGGCCGATAGCGGCACGGATACCCTGAACCTGCGCTTGGCCAAGAAACTCCAGGGCCTGACCTCTGCCACCTTTATCGGGGACACTACGTCTCTCACGGTGGACGGCACCGGCCTGAAACTGACGCCCAATGCGGGTTCTTCTGCCAAAGCCCTGACCCTGACTTCGGATCAGATCGATCTGGGCGGGCGGAAACTCCAGAATGTGGGCTCCGGCTCCGTGGCAGACGGTTCCACGGATGGAGTCAACGGGGACGATGTGTACAAGGTCCAGCAGAAAGCAGAAGCGGCCCAGACGGAAGCGGCCAAACATACCACCGTCTCTGTCAGCGGCGATAATCTGGCTCTACAGACCACCTCGAACGCCAACGGTTCCACCAATTATGAGCTGAAACTGAAGGACCAGGTGACCCTGGGGACGGAGACTGCCAAACAGATCACCCTGGATGGGGCAAATGGGAATGCTTCCATCGGCCAGCAGATTACCTTGGAAGGGGAAACCGGCAAGGTGACGGCTAGTTCCTTCAGCACCACCGGGAATGTGGCGGCCGGTTCTGTCTCTGTGGGCGGCATGACCCTGAACAGTGTGGATAACCATCCGGCAGATAAGGATAAGACCCAGTGGGTGGATAAGGACACCCTCACCGGCCTTTCCAATGTGACCTATAAAGCGGATGAAATCCACGAATCCCGGGCAGCCACGGAAGGCCAGCTCCAGGATGTGGTCAGCAAGATCAAGAACGGGGACATTTCCGGCGGTGCCCTGACTTCTGTCAGCCAGGGTTCTAATATCACCGTTTCCAGCACGCC
>SFHH01000211.1 GCA_004555735.1 Acidaminococcus fermentans | reverse complement strand
GGTCCGGCCGGAAATCTACGGGTATGTGCGGATACTGGCCCTGCTGTACCTGGTGTCCCTGGCGGCCAATGTGGTCTACAACCAGCTGCTGGCGGTGTTCAACCAGGGCTGCCTGGCCAAGATCCGGGAAAAGCTGTTCAGCCATATGGAATCCCTGCCTCTGGGGTATTTCGACCGGCATCAGCGGGGGGATCTGATGAGCTATTACACCAACGACGTGGATGCCCTGCGGCAGCTGATTTCCCAGGCCTTTCCCCAGCTGTGCGTCACCGCCGTGACTCTGACGGTGCTTTTGGCCATTATGCTGTATTACAGCCTTTGGATGAGCCTTGTGGTGGTAGGCGGCTCCTTCTGGTCCGTGGCCATCACTCGGAAGGTGGGAGGCCGCAGCGCCCGGTATTTCATGGAACAGCAGCACACCCTGGGGGCCTGCGAAGGGTTCATGGAAGAGAGCATCACCGGGAGCAAGGTGATCCGGGTGTTCAACCACGAAAAAGCCACCCGGGGGGCGTTCGACCAGGTGAACCAGGCCCTGTATGAGGCGTCGTACCAGGCCAACCGGTATTCCAACATCCTGATGCCCATCCTGAACAATGTAAGCTATCTGATCTACATCATCGTGGCGGCCTGCGGGGGACTGTTCCTGGAACGGCAGGTGCCCAACCTGTCCCTGTCCGAGCTGCCCTTCAGCCTGGCGGTGATGGTGCCCTTTTTGGGCATGAGCCGGCAGTTCGCCGCCAACATCCAGATGATCTCTCCCCAGATCAACGCCATAGTCATGGGCATGGCCGGGGCGGAGCGGATCTTCGGACTGCTGGAAGAGGAACCGGAAGAGGACCGGGGCACCGTGGAACTGCGGCCAGTAGAAGGAGGCGCCGGAGTCCGGCACTGGGCCTGGGTGATCCTCCAAGGGAAGGGCCGGGAGGAACGGCGGCCCCTTACCGGGGAAGTCCATTTCCGCCATGTCTCTTTCGGCTATAAAAAGGGCAAGCCCATCCTCCAGGACATTTCCCTGGACGCCCTGCCGGGACAGAAAATCGCCCTGGTGGGGGCCACGGGAGCCGGGAAGACCACCATCACCAACCTGCTGACCCGGTTCTATGATTTTTCCTCCGGGACCATAACCTACGACGGAATCCCCCTGAAACAGATCCGGAAGGGGGCCCTTCGCCGTTCCCTGGGGATGGTGCTCCAGGATACGGTGCTGTTTACCGCCACAGTGCTGGAAAATATCCGGTACGGACGGCTGGAGGCCACCGATGAAGAATGTGTGGCAGCGGCCAAACTGGCCGGGGCCGATGACTTCATCCGGCACCTGCCCCAGGGGTACCGGACGGTTTTGAAGGGCGCCGGGGCCGGGCTCAGCCAGGGCCAGTGCCAGCTGCTGGCCATTGCCCGAGCGGCGGTGGCGGATCCCCCGGTGATGATTTTGGACGAGGCTACCTCCAGCATCGACACCCGGACGGAGCAGATCGTCCAGCGGGGGATGGATGCCCTGATGGAAGGCAGGACGGTGTTCGTCATCGCCCACCGGCTGTCCACAGTGCGGAACGCGGACCAGATCCTGGTGCTGGACCACGGGAAAATCAAAGAAAGAGGCACCCACCAGCAGCTCCTGGCCCAAAAAGGGATGTACTGGCAGCTGTATACGGGTGCGTTTGAGTTGGAATGAAAAAACAGATCTATAGAAGGACAGCAACAGGTAGTGACTGGCAACTTCTATAGATCTGTTTTTTGTACTGAAATTTATACAAGAAATATTGTTTTCAGGTTCTATCCATAAGCGTATGACGTATGACGAAGGGGGTATTGCACATGTGGAAGCCACACACGTGCAATACCCCTTTTTCTCTATTCCATCTTCACTGCCATGCGCAGCCGTTCGATGCTCTGGGTCAGGTTCTCCAGTTTCTCTTCCATGCATACCAACAGGTACCAGGAGATGACCATGGGGAAGCCGTACTGAGCAGCCTGGCTGGCCAGCAGGGTCAGGTCGTCCATAGTCAACTGTTTGCAAGATGATTCAGGTCAGAGAGTGTAAGGGGGCGGGGGAGAAAAGAAGAGGGCCTTGAGACGGTATAAAAAGAAGTCAGACACGGCCCCAAAGGGGCCTTGAGCCGTCAGACGTCAGCTCTGTACGGTTTAGCAGCAGGTCTTGTCCTGTTCATCGCCAACAATCTGAAGTCTGACTTCTGACAGGCCCGCAAGGGGGGATGATCCCCCAGGTCGAAGGTGCCGTCGGCATAGAGCACGGCATCTTTGGCACAGCACAAGGCGATGCCCAGGCTGCCGGTATTCCGGTTCCAGGTGTGGGGGAGGGTTTCCGTCCAGTCCCGGGTGCTGGTGACC
>SFHH01000210.1 GCA_004555735.1 Acidaminococcus fermentans | reverse complement strand
CCTCTTTCCTGGATTCTCCTGTGAAATGGGGCCTGTTTACAGGATTTTCCTCCCGTCCCATGATGCCGGTGGCTTTGAAAATCCTTCTGAGCAAGCAGCCCCTCAAAGAAGAGGAATCCCTGGTCAAGAAACTGAAAGTTTCCCGGGAAGATGTGCGCAACCTCAAACACTATAACATGCTTTCCGTGACATGATTCCAATCCTGCCACCGGCAGGGGCAGAAACGATTCCCTTTGCAGCCACCCTTTTTTGTGGTATCCTTTTTTTATTAGCCATGAACATGAAAAGGGGAAAGCTTTGAATATGGAACGAATGAAAGGAAACCTTCTTCTGCTGCTGACGGCCCTGATCTGGGGCAGCGCTTTTGTGGCCCAGAGCGTGGGCATGGATTATGTGGGGCCCTTTACCTGCACCGCGGTCCGGAACCTTCTGGCCACTGGGGTGCTGGTACCGGTGGTACTGGCTTTTGGGGGCGTCCGCCAGGGGAGTCTGTGGCAGCGGCTGCGGCCCGATGCCGTGACGGTGAAGGCGGGGCTGTGCTGCGGGGTCATCATGGGGGTGGCCAGCAACCTCCAGCAGGTGGGGATCGCTCAGACCACGGCTGGGAAGGCCGGCTTCGTCACCGCCCTGTACATCATTATGGTGCCCATCCTGGGCCGATTCCTGGGGCGGACAGTGCGGAAGATCCTGCTTCTGTGCGTGCCCATGGCCCTGGTGGGGTTCTATCTGCTGTGCGTGAAGGGGGACTTTACCGTTTCTTTCGGGGATTTCCTGGTGTTCTGCTGTGCGGTGTTCTTCGCCCTCCACATCCTGTGCGTGGATCATTTCCTGCTGAAAGGAGCCAGCGGAGTGCGGGTGGCCTGGATCCAGTTCGCCATGACCTTCCTGGTATCCCTCCTGGGGGCCCTGGTGTGGGAAACCGTGCCCGCTGCCGGCTTGGGACCTGCCCTGTGGGCGGCCCGGTGGCCCCTGCTGTATACGGCGGTGCTCTCCAGCGGGGTGGCCTATACCCTCCAGATCGTAGGGCAGAAGTACACCGACCCTACTACGGCTACCCTGATCATGAGCCTGGAATCTGTGTTTGCGGTGCTGGCCGGATGGCTCTTCCTGGGAGAAGTGATGAGCGTCCGGGAAATCATCGGCTGCGGGCTGGTATTCGCCGCCGTGCTCCTGGCCCAAATCTAAGGAGGAAAAAATGCTTCAGCCCTGGGAATCTTATCAGGCGGTCTATGTCCACATCCCATTCTGTGTCCATAAATGTGCCTACTGCGATTTCGCTTCTTATCAGATTTTCAATGAACATATTATGAGCGACTATGCCCGGCGTTTGGTGGAGGAAATCTCTGCCTGGACGCCGGCTTTGCCGGTTTCGCCTACCGCTACCGTGTATTTCGGCGGAGGGACCCCCAGCGTGCTGCCCCTGGATGACCTGGAAAAAGTGGTCACGGCCCTGAAGGAGCGGGGATTCTGGCAGCAGCCGGCAGAAGCCACCCTGGAAGCCAATCCGGGGACGGTGGATCTGGCGAAGCTCCGATTCTATCGGCAGCTGGGCTTCGACCGGCTGAGCCTGGGGATCCAGTCCTTCCAGCCTGCAGAACTGGCCGCCATGGGACGGATCCATACGGCAGAAGATGCGGAAGCGGCCATCGCCCTGGCCCGAGAAGCCGGCTTCCAGCGGATTAGCGGGGACCTGATCTACGGGTATCCCGGCCAGACGGTGGCAAGCGTCCAGGATTCCCTGGAACGGCTGCTGAAAACCGGGGTGGACCATGTGTCCGTCTACGGCCTCACCGTGGAAGAGGGGACACTGCTGGCCAAACAGCTCCGGGAGGGGGAAGCTGCTCTGCCTTCGGAAGACGAAACAGGGGCTATGTACGATTTCCTCATGGAAGCGCTGCCCCAAGCCGGCTACCAGCGGTACGAGATTTCCAATTTCGCCCGGCCCGGCCAGGCATCCCGGCATAACCAGGTGTACTGGCATTACGATCCCTATATGGCCTTCGGGGCGGCCGCCTGCCGGTTCGACGGAAAAATCCGGGAGACCAATCCTCGGAATCTCCAGGCCTATCTCCAGGGGGCGCCTCCGGAGCGGGAAATCCTCACCTCCGAAGACCGTCGGGCGGAACTGGCCTTCATGAACCTGCGGACTGCCAAGGGACTGTCTTTGCAGGAATTCGCCCAGCGGACAGGAGAAGATTTCTTTCATATATATAAAGAAGGCTTTGCCCATTGCAGGGAACATGGCTGGATCGCCCGGGAAGGAGACCGGATCCATCTGACGGAACAGGGGATGCAGTACGGCAATCTGGCTTTTGAGGAATTTCTGTAAAAAGAAAAATATTTTCTGCAAATCTATTGACAATT
>SFHH01000209.1 GCA_004555735.1 Acidaminococcus fermentans | reverse complement strand
AGTGGTTGGGGTTCCTCTTTTCCAGCCCGTCAAACATGTAGTCAACGGCATTTTTGAAGCTCTCATCATCTTCCCGGACTTCCATGCTGTTAATCATTTCCACAAGGGTATTCATGTTCCGTTCTTCCTCCGGCCCCTCAAAGACGATATAGGCAATCAACGCACAGTAAAGAAGGGTTTCCGCTTTTGTCCAGAACTCGTCCCCGTCTTTGCCGTCCCCTTTGGTGTTGGCAATCAGGGCGGTCACAAATTTCAGCACGTCACTTTCCGTCTTGATGTAGGCCAGTGGATTGTAATGCATGGATTTGGTAAAGTCGATAGTGTTGAACACCCGGAGCCGGTAGCCCTGTCGTTGCAGGAAACGCCCGCATTGTTCGAGGGTGCCGCCTTTTGGATCTACGACCACATAGGACGAATGGGCCTGAAGGAGCTGCGGGGTCAGCCAGAATCTTGTTTTTCCGGAGCCGGACGAGCCGATCACACAGGCGTTTAGGTTCCGGGCGTTGGCCGGGATTTTGGGCCGGGTGTTCAGTGTCAGGAACTCCGTACCCGTGAGAATGACGTTGTTTTTAAATACCGGGTCTACAAAGGGCTTGATATCCTTTGCCGTACCCCAGCGGGCCGAGCCATATTCTTCCTCACGGCGGAACTTTTTTCCCTTCCTGATTTTGGACTGCACAAGCAGGTACATTCCCACGGCCCCGGTAAGCCCCACCAGAAGGTCTAGCCCGCCAAGGCCCGGAAGGTAGTTTTCAAAGGCCGTAGGGAAAGTTTTCATCATGCCTACGAGCTTCGTGCCGAAATCGGCTCCGGCGGCCATGCGGTAAGCCGTCCCCACCTTTGAGAAGAACCAGAATACAAAGAGGTAGGGGAGGTTGGGAAGCACATATTTTCGGATTTTGTCACTCACCGTTCTTCCTTCACCGCCTCTCTGGTTTTCTGGCGCTCCTTCGGCCGGGACTTGATATGCTCTGAAAGGTTCCGTAGCTGGCCGAGGATAGAAGCCTTGTCTTTCCCCTTATTCAGCACCTTGTCACTGTATTTCTGGAACGCCGCCGTCATGGCGTCCGCCTGTCCCGCTTTGAAAAACAGCAGGTAGTGGCCGGGGCTGACCTTATGGAACGCATAGTCTACATGAAATTCCTTTGCTATGCGGTCAAACTGCCGGGGCGCTCCCACGAGGGGCATGGAGTTTTTGGCCCCGTAATGGTTCATCAGCTTTTTCACGCTTTGGCGGCCTTGCGGGGTCAGCGCTTTCTGGTGACGCTTTTTCCCTTCCTCTAAAATCTTCCATATTGCGGAGGCCAGCACCCGGCCTGTGAGCTTTGTTGCCCGGATTGAGAGGGCAACCGTTTTTTGGTTTACTTCGTCCTGCATAATACCTCCTTCCTGTCAGGCTCCCATAAACTCCGGGGGGCCTCTTATCTTTACGGGAGACGGAAAATCTCGGGCCAATGTGGCCCGAGGTCTACCGCTCGGCATATTTGGAGGGCGGGGCCTCTTTTGCCGGTTCCGCCCGTATCTTTTCATTCTGCGTCCGCATGGTGTCTAAGATGGACGGCTTTTTTTCTGCCGCCTGTTCCAGCCGTTCTATCCGGGCGAGGGCTTTTTCCACGCTTTTCTGCATGGAGAGCAGGCTGGAGCGTTCAGCCCGGTAAGGTGCCGCAACTGTTTTTGCCAGCTTGCCCGGGCCTTTTGCCTTTGATACGGCCTCCTTCCCCATCAGGGCCCGGCCTACATTTTTCAAATGCCTGCCCGCCTCGTGGTATTCGGCTGAAACGGCTTCGATTTTCGCAAGGGCCTTTTCGTCTGTGGCAATCCCCGCCTGAATGGTTTCCTTTACCCCTTCCAGACCTTCCCGCAGATGGAAGAAGCGGGCCACGCCGTCTAAGGCCGCCGTTCCTCGCTGCTTAAAATCGGCAAGGGCCTGTTTACAGCCCTCTATGATGATTTCTTTCAGCGCGTCAATCTGCACCCTCAACTGGGAAACTTTCGCCTCCAAGGTCTGAACCGACCTTTGCAGGGCGGCCTTTAACGGCGATTGCTTCATTTCCTGCAATTCCTGCCGCATGGCGGTAAGCTCCTGAACCGCACTGGAAAGCTGTTCCTCCAAGTCTGACACATGGCCGATGGCGGCCATGAGATCCTTTGCGCTGGAAAAATTGTTTTCCTTCAGCACGGCCAGCAGTTCCTTTACTTCCTTCTGCTCCGCCAGCCGCTTTTGTCTGGTCTTACTGATAATCAATCACTCCCTTCATAACCTCGAGCCAGCATGGCCCGAAGCCTACCGTTCGGCCTCCTTCTTAGGCGTAAACGGCTTTTCCTGCGCCTTCTTTTGAAGCTGGGAAGGACGTTCACCGGAAAGCGGCTGGATACAATCCAGACGGTCGGCGGCCCAGATTGCGTTATCGGTAAGCTGTCGCTGCCATGCGCCCACGCTGGGGGCCCACCGGAATCCGTTCCCTTTGAGTTCCGTCCGGGTATCGGCGTCCGGTTTCCCGTCAAAGAAGATTTGCAGGCGGTTGTCCTGCCGGTTCATATCCACATGGCCGCCCTGAAACTCCCAGCCGGAAAATTCCGTTTCGGCCCGTTTGCTTAAATCTTCGATTCGTTCCTTTACCCTGCGGATTTCCGCGCTGGTATTCGTAAGGTCAAAGGGCTTTCTCAGCCAACTGTACCGGGCCATATCCGCCTTTAGCTTTTCTATCTGGTCAGGGGAGAGAAGCACACAGCCGTCAAGTGTCCCGTGTTTGCGGTAATAAATGTTGACTTCCTTCATAATCAGTTGGGAGCGTTCCAGTCCTTCCAGTTTCTCTTTCAGCTTCGTGATGGCCTCCGGGTCATCTGCGCTGATTCCGCCCATGCCGGTACTGCGGATTTTATCAAGGAGGCCCTGAATATGCCGCCATTCCTCCATGTTGCTGTCGCGGGCCCGGTTCTGGTTTTCCTTCTGCCTGATGGGGAAGTTGGCAGGCCCGGCTATCATGACGGACGGAACCCGCGCGTCAATCGCAAACTGCTGGTTCATGTTTTCTGCCAGCTTGCGGGCATAGGTATCAAGCAGATGGTCGATTTTTTCATGAAACATGG
>SFHH01000208.1 GCA_004555735.1 Acidaminococcus fermentans | reverse complement strand
CGATCCTTGGCACCTTCCGGTGTCCGGGCCTTTCGGATCCGGTGGATCCACCTTTGGAAAAAAAGGCATCCTGACAGGAAAAGCAGGAAAATCAGGTATTCTTTGGAAGAATGTAGCTTCCATAGGGTCATGTTAGGAAAGATTTGTATCACTATTTCATCCATTTTACCATTCCACCTCTTTTGGATTACAAAAATATAAGAAAAAACTTGTTCAAATTATAACATGGAAAAAGTCAGCCCGTCCAGGAGAAAGAAGCGCTGGACAAGCTTTGTCCCAGCATGATATTATATAAACGATTGGAGAATACAGATGAAAAATGTTTGATGTTCTTTTGGCTGTAATGCAGTATTTCCGGTACTGTATTGGGTAAATATTTTTTAAGGAGGTTGTCAATCAATGGTTGCAAAAGATGCAGTCAAGAAAACCTGGGTGGACCGTTTCCTGAATACTATCGAAACGGTTTGCAACAAACTGCCGCCGCCCGCTATCCTGTTCGTGGTCTTATTCCTCATTACAGCCGTCATCGGAGCTGGGCTCACCAGTACGGGCTTCAGTCTGACCAATCCCGCCACGGGGAAAGCCGTGGTCTCCCAGAATCTATTTTCCAAAGCTGGGGTCCAGTGGCTGCTGACCAATCTGGTCAAGAACTTCACAGGGTTTGCACCTTTGGGACTGGTGATCACCATGACCATGGCCATCGGATTCTGTGAAGAATCAGGCATGCTGGTCGCTATGCTGAGACGGTCTCTGAAAAATGTACCGCCTGGAGTGGTGCCCTATTTGATCGCTTTCCTAGGGACTTGCGGGAATATCGCTTCGGATACGGCCATGGTGGTGATCCCTCCTTTGGCAGCCATTGTGTATATCGGGGTCAAGAAACACCCGGTAGTGGGCATGATGGTAGGGTATGCCGGAGCCCAGGCCGGATTCACTGCCAACCTGCTGGTCGCTGGCACCGACTCTCTGCTCCAAGGACTGACCAACCAGGCTCTGGATGCGTTCCTGGGCAGCCCCGGGGCTTTTGTGGTGGATGTGACTTGCAACTGGTACTTCATGATGGCTTCTACCTTCCTGTGTGCTGCCGCCATCGGCTGGGTCTCCATCCATATCATCGAACCTCGTTTCCCTCAGTATGAAGGGGCGGAAGAGGAAGAAATGATGGATGAAGTGACCCCACTGGAACTCAAAGGGCTGCACCGTGCCGGACTGGCCGTCCTGATTTACGTGGCCATCGTTGTGGTAGGATTCAAAGCCAGCATCCTGTCCAAAGACGGGGTGACCGTGGTGGGCTCTTTGATGCTGAAAGGGCTGATCCCGCTGCTGTTTTTCATGTTCAGCATTGCCGGTATCGTATTCGGGATCACTACAGGAAAATTCACCAATGTGAAGAGCATCAACTCTGCCATGGTGAAGCAGATGAGCGGCATGGGTGCCTATGTGGTATTCTGTTTCTTCTGCGGGCAGTTCCAGGGCTTGTTCAACTGGACGAAACTGGGAACCTTGCTGGCTATCAGCGGAGCCAACTTCCTGAAAGGTGTGGGCTTTACGGGGATTCCCCTGTGCATCGCTTTCATCATTATTTCGGCTATCGTGAATATCTTCGTTTCTTCTGGTTCGGCCAAGTGGGCTATCTTTGCCCCGATTTTCGTACCCATGTTCATGCTGCTGGGCTACCATCCTGGTTTTACCCAGCTGCTGTATCGGTTGGGTGACTCCCCGGGCAACTGCTTTACGCCCATGAGTCCCTATATCTGGATGATCCTCAGTGTGGCTCAGGAAAAATATATGCCGGATTGCGCTATCGGGACACTGATTTCCAATATGATCCCCATTGCGATAGTCCTGCAGATCGCCTGGATCATCTTCCTGATCATCTGGATGGCCCTGGGCCTGCCGTTTGGACCGGGCGTGGGTATAGCACTTCCTGCCGGGATCCTGTAAAGCTTTATGTTTTCCTGGAAGACTGTGAAAGAATGACGACAAAGACCTGTCGGCTTCTTTTGCAGTCTTTCTTTTATTTTATTTGACGGACAGCCGTAAACAAAGCTATAATTTATCTTTATGGAGGAAGATATGGAACCGATCATTGAAACGAAGCAGCTGACCCATACCTATGTGGATGGGCAAAATCAGGAAATGACCGCACTCCAGGGCATCAATCTGTCCATTGCCCCCGGCGAATTTGTCGCCATTATCGGGACCAACGGCAGCGGTAAATCCACCCTGGCCCGTCATTTCAACGGTCTCCTGACACCTACCAGCGGACACTGTCTGGTGGGAGGCCTGGATACCGCCATAGAAGAGAATCTCTGGCCCGTACGCCAGACCGTGGGCATGGTGTTCCAGAATCCGGACAACCAGATCGTGGCG
>SFHH01000016.1 GCA_004555735.1 Acidaminococcus fermentans | reverse complement strand
ACATGGTCTGCGTGTTCAACACGGACAAGGAAGCCTTTGCCCTGCCTAATAAGATCCTGAAGGCCGGGATCGATCCTACTTCCATCGAGTACATGGGCGATTCCGCAAATACAGCCTGTCTCCGGAAGAATGGTTCAAGACCATCAAGGCCTTCCACGCGGATCTCTTTCCCCGAGTCTATGCCCTGGGCGGCAAGATGAGCGGGGAACACGGCATTGGTTACAAGAAACTGGAAGAATTCGCCCGCTGCACACCGGAAGGGGAAGTGAAGCTGATCAAGGCCATCAAGCAGGCCCTGGATCCCAACAACATCATGAACCCCGGCAAGCTGGTGGATGTGAACGGAGATTTTGTGGCGTAAAAAGAGAGGGGTTGTTGCACGTGTGAAGACCACACACGCGCAACAACCCCTTTGTCATACGTCAGTCGTCATACGTCATACGCTTTTGGAAATCAATTTTTCAAATTGATCTTGAAATTTCAAAACCTATTCCATAAATCAACTGATTTTCTTAAATCCGGAGCCAGCAAAGCTGGCTTTCATCGGCGTATGACGTATGACCTATGACGTATGACAGGGCTGTTGCGCAGGCAACACCCCCCTCTTTTATCCTTTCCCCGTATGGATTATAATAGAAACTGTATCGAATCATCCAACAGAAAGGGCCTCCGGGCCTAGAGGGAGTTCCTATGAACGCAACCAAGGGAAAGGGGCTGCTCCTGGCACTGCTGCTTTGGGGGAGCCTGCTTCCGGGAGCCTGGGCTGCCGGTGGCACTGCAAATGAAAAAACGGTGGCTGGGACGGCAGCGGAAAAAAAGGCGGCTGCCCCGGCGGAGCCTCAGAGGATCGCCACCGTAGGCCATCTGGAAACCAGCCAGCCTCTGGCAGGAGCTGGGACTTTTGGACAGAAGGACCTGAAGGCGGAAATCCTGGCCCGCTACGGGACTCCGGAAAAGAAACCAGTCCTCTTCAAGGATCCCCGGAACGATGTGACCTTTTCTCTGCCGGAGGGGTTCAAAATCCAGGGCGTCTATGCCCGGGGGAAGAAACAAGAAGATATCCTGATGCGGGCTTCCCGGGGTGATACTCTCCTGGTCTACATGGCCAATGGGGCCATGATGAAGACCGATAGCCAAAAGGAGGCCCGTCCTTTCCAGTCCCAGGAGGTGATGCTGCTCCTGACCTGGCGCAGTTATGAAGAAGAGGCTAAGGCCAAGAAGATCTCTGTCCAGGGGCTGGGCATCGGAAGCTTTGCGGGCCGGGAAGGGATCCATATCCGGCAGAAGGAGGGGGACAAGATCTCTGACCGGTATTTCTTCGGAGACCGGAAGAACCTCTACAGCCTGAGCTTCTTGGCACCGGAAAAGGAACTGGGGACTGTGGAACCGGAAATCCAGCAGGTGCTGGGCACCCTGAAGATCGGAGAGGCCTATGAACGGATCGAGCTGCCCCATACAGGGATATCTTACGAAATCCCCTACGGAGCCGTGGATGTCCAGAAAGATGTAGAACCGGGGGATCTCCATCAGCTGACCCGGCTCCATTTGGACCATTCCCTGGTGACGGCGGTGCTCTACCAGCCCCTGCGGGAAAGCCTGGATTATGCCTTCCTGCCGGACAGCCTGGAGGGATTGGATCCTCGAGACCAGGAAAACCTCTGCCGGCTGCTGACGGAAAACCGGAAAGCCAGCTGGAAAGAAAAAAATCCCGGCTGGCCCCTGAAGGAGAACAAGACCTATTTTTCCAAGGCGGCCGGACGGACCTGCCTGGTGGAAGAGATGGTGACTCCGGGAGGCCGGCAGCTGGGGTATGTGTTCCTCCAGGATGGGATGCTGCTCTCCCTGGACTACACGGAAATGGGCCGGGAGGACATGAAACCGATCATCGATCATTCTCTGGATAGCCTCCAGTGGAAGAAGACAAAGCCAGCCGTCCGGGCTGGAAAAAAAGGACCGGAACCCCTGGCCAAGCGCAAGTATGGGGGAGAATGAAAAGACAAAGAAGGAGCTGATATCCATGGAACAGAAAAAATTCGACCAGGCCATCGACACGCTGGATGCCTGGATCCAGGATGCCCAGCGGATTGTTTTCTTCGGGGGGGCCGGTGTCTCCACGGCCAGCGGGATCCCGGATTTCCGCAGCAAGGATGGATTGTACAACCAGCATGATGTGCGCTTCGAACAGTACCGGCCGGAATATCTTCTCAGCCACAGCTGCCTGGTGAATGAGCCTAAGGTCTATTTCGAATTCCACCGGCAGAAGATGGATACCCGGAAGATCCAGCCCAATAACGCCCATAAATATCTGGCGGCCCTGGAGGAAACCGGGAAACTCACGGGCATCGTGACCCAGAACATCGACGGGCTCCACCAGAAAGCGGGGAGCCGGAAAGTCTTCGAGATCCACGGCAGTGCCCTGCGGAATTACTGCATGAGCTGCGGGAAACAGTACCCCTCGGATTATATCTTCGAATCCAAAGAACCGGTGCCCCACTGCAGCTGCGGAGGGGTAATCCGGCCGGACATCACCCTCTACGAAGAGATGCTGCCGGATGAAGCCGTGGAAAATGCCGTCCGGGCTATTTCGGAGGCAGATCTGATGATCATTGCCGGTACTTCGCTCACCGTCTATCCGGCGGCCTCTTTCATCAACTATTTCCACGGGAAACGGCTGGTGATCCTGAACCGGGAGCCTTTGTCCGTCCATCTGAAAGCGGAAACCCTTTCCTTGACGGAAGATATGGACAAAGTATTCGCGGCCCTGGCGAAAAAAGAAGGAATCCGTCTGTAAGCCAGGAAAGGATGCTTTTTGCAGGCCTTTTGTGCTATAATGTCAAGAGTATTGCATAGAATTTTTGGGGGTTATAATCATGTTGGATCTGAAATTTGTCCGGGATAACACGGAAAAGGTTGCCCAGGCTCTGAAAAACCGTCATGCCAAAGTAGATCTGGAAGAATTCAAGGCGCTGGACCAGGAACGGCGTTCGCTGCTGCAGGAAGTAGAAGCGGACAAGAGCCAGCGGAATACGGTCAGTGCGGAAATCAGCCAGATGAAGCGCAATGGGGAAGACGCGACGGAAAAGATCACCGCCATGCGGGCCCTGGGGGACAAGATCGCTGAAGCAGATAAAAAGGTGAAGGATGTGGAAGCCCGGCTCCAGGCTGTGATGCTGACCATCCCCAATATGCCCGCTGCCGATGTGCCCGTGGGCAAGGACGACACGGAGAACCCGGAAGTGCGGAAATGGGGCGAACCCACCCACTTTGATTTCGAACCGAAAGCCCACTGGGAAATCGGGGAAAAACTGGGGATCCTGGATGCAGAACGGGCTGCCAAGGTGTCCGGTGCCCGGTTCTACTACTACAAAGGGGCCGGTGCCCGTCTGGAACGTGCCGTTTACAACTTCATGCTGGATCAGCACACCCAGAAAGACGGCTATCTGGAAGTGATCCCGCCCTATATCGTGAATACGGCCTCCATGACCGGGACTGGGCAACTGCCTAAATTCCACGAAGACATGTATAAAGTGGAAGGCCAGGATATGTACCTGATCCCTACAGCGGAAGTGCCTCTGACCAACTATTATCGGGGGGAGATCCTGAATGGGGACGACCTGCCCATCTATCTCACGGCTATGACCCCCTGCTTCCGGGCAGAAGCCGGCAGCGCAGGCCGGGATACCCGGGGCCTGATCCGGCAGCATCAGTTCCACAAAGTGGAAATGGTGAAATTCTGCAAACCGGAAACCAGCTATGATGAACTGGAAAAATTGGTGGGCAATGCGGAAGACATCCTGAAAGCCCTGAAGCTGCCCTACCATGTGGTCTGCCTGTGCACCGGCGATCTGGGCTTCTCTGCGGCTAAATGCTATGATGTGGAAGTCTGGTTCCCGGAACAGAATAAATACCGGGAAATCTCTTCCTGCTCCAACACGGAAGACTTCCAGGCCCGCCGGGCCAACATCCGGTTCCGCCGGGATGCCAAATCCAAGCCGGAATACGTCCATACCCTCAATGGGTCCGGTCTGGCGGTAGGCCGTACGGTGGCTGCCATCCTGGAAAACTACCAGCAAGCCGATGGGTCCGTGGTGGTGCCGGAAGTCCTGCGTCCCTATATGGGCTGCGATGTAATCACCGGGGTCAAGGACTGAGAAAGTTTGTATATTCGCTACAATTGAATATTTATTCAATACCCGCCTTTTCCGGCGGGTATTTTCTCGTTCAGGAATAGACCCATACGGACTCATTCGGGCTCATACGCCCGCAATCGCCCTAATTCTTGCAAAAGTGAAAAATAAAGCGTTATTTAGATTAAAACCTGATGGTGTATATTTTTCTTTGAACTCCTCAAAAGTCCTTTATTCTCCTCGATTTTCCTTGATTTTCCTCTTGCACTTTCCCCAAACCGTAGTATAATGAACTACGAATTCAAGGATGGCCCGGGTGGTTCCGACAAAGGACGGGACCCTTTCCAAGGCCCAAAGGGGGATGGATAATGAACGAACAAAGCTTTTTCCAATTGTCACAAGATGCAGTCACCAGCCTGGCGGAACGGTATGGAACTCCTCTTCTGGTGCTGTCTCTGGAACAGGTTGAAAAAAACTATGAAATCCTGCGGGACCATATCCCGCAGCTGAAGATACATTATGCCATGAAAGCCAATCCGGATCTCCGGATCCTGGATCTCTTGATCAACAAAGGAGCCTGCTTCGATGTGGCCAGTGACGGAGAAATCCGGACTTTGAGCCAGCTGGGGGTCTCCGGAGATCGGATGATCTATGCCAACCCCATCAAACTGGACGCCGGGTTCCGGGCCTGCAATGATGCCGGGGTCTACCGGATGACTTATGACAGCGAAAGCGAGATCAAGAAGATCGCCCAACACTGCCCGGGTGCTACGGTGCTGCTCCGGCTGCGGATCGACAATCCCAAAGCCCATGTAGACCTGAACAAGAAATTCGGCTGTCCCCGGGAAAAAGCCCTGGATTTGATGCTGAAGGCCAAGGAGGCGGGACTGGATGTGGCCGGGGTGGCTTTCCATGTGGGGAGCCAGACGGTCGCAGCGGATCCCTATTTCCACGCCATGGACGTGACCAAGGGCCTGATGGAAGAAGCCCGGAAAAAAGGACTGGCCATGCGGGTACTGGATATCGGCGGAGGTTTCCCCATCCCGGAAACGGGCGTCCATTACAACCTGACGGCGCTTTTGGATCAGGTAGCTGCCCGGCTGCGGGAAGATTTCTCCGATCTGGAGATCTGGGCGGAACCGGGCCGGTACATGTGCGGTACGGCGGTGAACCTGATCACCCGGGTCATTGGGGAAAACGAACGGAATGGCCAGCACTGGTATTTCCTGGATGATGGGATCTATGGGACCTTCTCGGGGGTGATCTTCGACCAGTGGGATTTCAAACTGATCAGCTTCAAGGAAGGGAAGAAGATCCCGGCCACCTTCGCAGGGCCCAGCTGCGATTCTTTGGACATCATGTTCCGGGGCAAGATGACGGAGCCCCTGGAAGTGGGAGACCTGCTCCTGGTGCCGGTGTGCGGAGCGTACACCTCTGCTTCCGCCACCACCTTCAACGGCTTCCGGAAAGCCAAGATCGTGATCTGGGAAGAAGTCCGGGCAGAACTGGGCCTGGATGCTATGAGTGTGGCGGTGTAACGAGAGCTAATAAAAAAGGTGCCGGAAGGCACCTTTTTTATTGGCCGTCACTGGTCTGATTGTCACTGGTCACTGGCTGAAGGATAAAATTTGTAAGCAAATTTTTGAATGTACAAAATCTGATTTTCTACGGATAAAGCCATTGTTCCTACTTTCAGTATATTGCTGGTTTTATATTATCTAAGGAACCCGCAGCCCGGGTTCCTTCCAGTATCCAGTGACCAGAGACAAGTGACCAGTGACGGGTCTGCGGTGTACACCGCAGACCCTTTTACGTATGTCCGCAGGATCCGGATCTCTTCATCGAATACGGTGATGTCGGCCCGTTTGCCCGGTTCCAGGGTGCCCCGGTCGGTGAGTCCCAGTTCTTTGACCGGGTTGGCTGTGGCCAGCTGCACCGCCTGGGGCAGGGTCAGATGGGCCCATTGCCGGATGTTCCGGACGGCCCGATCCATGGTCAGGATGCTGCCAGCCAGGGTACCGTCTTCCAGGGTGGCCCGGCCATTTTTTACGTACACGGTCTGGCCGCCCAGTTCGCTTTTCCCCTCGCCTAAGAGGCAGGCCCGCATGGAATCAGTGATCAGTTCCACCCGGTCCAGGCCTTTGGCGTGGAGGGCCAAGGCCAGGGCCGCTGGATGAATGTGGATCCCGTCCGCGATCAGTTCACAGGTCACCGGCAGGGTCAGGGCGGCCCCTACCAGTCCCGGCTTCCGGTGATGGAGAGGGCTCATGGCATTGTACAGATGGGTGATGCGGCTGGCTCCGGCGGCCACGGCCTGGGCGGTTTCCTCGTAGGTGGCATCGCTGTGGCCCAGAGATACGAGAATCCCGGCCCGGCGGCAGCGGGGGATGAAATCTCCCTCCGGCAGGGTTTCCGGAGCCAGGGTCAGGATCCGGATCAGATCGGCAAAGGGCTCCACCAGTTCCCAGCGGGCCTTTTGGATGTAGCAGGCTTTCTGGGCCCCCTTGTATTTTTCACTGATGAAGGGGCCTTCCAGGTTGGCTCCCAGGATCTCCGCACCAGGAACCTTGCCCTGGGCCTCCCGGATGGCGGAAAGAGCCTGGGTGATGGCTCTTTCACTGGAAGTCATGGTAGTGGGGAGCCAGCCGGTGACTCCGGTGGAAGGCAGCAGCTGGCTCATAACTGCCAGGGCTTCCTGGGTGCCATCCATGGCATCCTTTCCTCCGCAGCCGTGGATGTGGAGGTTCAGGAATCCAGGGGAGACATAGGCCCCATGGACATCGATCCGTTCCGCTTCCGGAGGGATCTGGTCCGGTGGGCAGAAGCCCAGGATCTTTTCTTGGAACAGCAGTGCCTGTCCCTCCCGGATTTCTTGTGGTAAAATAAATCTGCCGTTGCATATGGCTTTCATAGATAGGCTCCTTTTCCGGCCGTCCCCGGAAATGGTGCGGACCGGTACGGCATATGGACGAACTCTTTTTATTATAGCATAGCGCGGGAGGTTTCTTAGCCATGATCGATTTAGACAGACTTTCTACGGAACAGCGGAATCCCGCTTCCGTTGCCATCGATACAGTATCCACCCAGGAATTGGTGGAAATCATCAACCGGGAAGACCACAAAGTCGCCGATGCGGTGGAAAAGATCCTGCCGGCCATCGCCCTGGCGGTGGACCTGGTGGCGGACCGTCTGAGCCGGGGCGGTCGGCTGTTCTACATGGGCAGCGGCACTTCCGGCCGGCTGGGAATCTTGGATGCCGTGGAATGCCCGCCCACTTACAGCACGGATCCAGAACAGATCCAGGGGCTCATCGCCGGAGGATACGAAGCCATCTTCCGGGCCAAGGAAGGGGCGGAAGACAGCGAAGAACAGGGCCGGGACGATATCTGGAACAAGGAGGTGACACCCCTGGATGTGGTGATGGGGATCAGTGCCTCCGGCCGCACTCCCTATGTATTGGGAGGCATGAAAGAAGCCCGGGAACGAGGCTGCGCCGTATTGGGGCTCTGCTGCAGCCGGCAGTCCGCCATGGCGAAACTGGCGGATCTGTGCCTGACGGTGCTGCCGGGGCCGGAAGTGATCACTGGGTCCACCCGGATGAAGGCCGGCACGGCTACGAAAATGGTCCTGAATATGATCACCACCGGGGCCATGGTGAAACTGGGGAAGGTCCGGGGGAACCTGATGATCGATGTACGGGCTACCAATGAAAAATTGCTGGAACGGGCCCTCCACATCGTCTGCACCGTCACTGGATGCAGCCGGGAGGAAGCTCGGCTGAGCCTGGCGCGGAACCGGGGCAGTGCCCGGAAAGCGGTGGAGGAATGGGAGGCAGCCCATGGAAAATAAGGAGCTGGCCCGGGAAATCCTCAAGATCGTAGGCCCCCGGGAAAATGTGCGCCAGGCCAGCCACTGCATGACCCGGCTGCGGCTCCAGCTGGAAAAACAGCAAGTGGATCAGAGTGCCTTGAAGGAACTTCCTGGGGTCATGGGGGTCAATGTGGCAGGACCGGAACTCCAGATCATCCTGGGGCCGGGAAAAGCGGCTCAGGTGACTGATGCTTTCCAGGCCCTGCTCCAGGCAGGGCCTGAACTTGCAGAAGAGAGAGGGACCGAAGTACAGAGAACAGGACCTCAGGTATTTGCGGGAAAAGTGGGGGATGGGAAGGAACTCCATGAGGTCATCCGCCGCCAGAATGCCACCCCGGGGAAGCTGTTCCTGAAACGGATCTCCGGGATCTTCGTACCCTTGATCCCTGGCTTCATCGGCTGCGGCCTCCTGACGGGGATCCTGAATATGGCCAAACGGCTGGATCCGGCTTTGGCCGGCCATGCGTTCTTCCAGATCTTGGGGCTGGCGGGCAGTACTGTGTTCTGGGGGATGAACCTGTTCGTCGGCTGGAACGCGGCCAAAGAATTTGGCGGGTCCCCGGTGCTGGGAGGGGCTTTGGGGGCTCTTATCAGCCATCCGGGCCTGGCCGGGCTCACTTTGTACGGACAGTCTCTGATCCCGGGCCGGGGCGGCGTAGTGGCCGTACTGTTGGTGGCAGCCCTGGGAGCCCTGCTGGAACGGAAGCTACGGAAGGTGATCCCGGAAGCCCTGGACCTTTTCCTGACCCCCTTCCTGGTGCTGGGAATCATGGCCTTCGCCACTCTTTTTGTGTTCCAGCCTTTGGGAGGATGGCTGGCGGAAGGCATCGGTTTTGCGGCTACCGGGGCTGTGGCCCGAGGGGGTGCTTTGACCGGGGCTCTCCTGGGAGGAGGCTTCCTGCCCTTGGTGATGCTGGGGATCCACCAGGGTCTTACTCCCATCCACGCCCAATTGATCTCCCAATACGGCTATACCATCCTGCTGCCCATCCTGGCCATGGCCGGCGGGGGCCAGGTGGGAGCTGCACTGGCCGTCTATCTGAAGACCAAGGATCCCCAGGTGAAGAAGGTGGTGGCTTCGGCGCTGCCTGCCGGGCTGCTGGGGGTGGGAGAACCCCTGATCTACGGCGTGACCCTGCCTTTGGGCAGGCCTTTCCTGGGGGCCTGCATCGGGGGAGCTGCCGGGGGAGCGGTCCAGGCGGCTTTCCAGGTGGGAGCCGGAGCCCTAGGGATTTCCGGCCTGCCCCTGGCACCTAGCACCACTAATGTGTCCCTGTATCTGCTGGGACTCTTGGTATCCTACGGAGTTGGCTTCCTGGTCACCTGGGCGCTGGGATTCGAGGAGAAGAGCGAAGAGGGAAGAGGAAAGGGATGAGTTGTTTTGACAGAATTGGCAAAGGGGATTTCATTGTATCCGGGGTTGGACCATTCTTTGGAGGAAAACCTGGAACGGCTCCGGACTGCCGCGGGAATGGGGATTTCCCGGTTGTTCCTGTCTTTCCATATCCCGGAAACAGATCCGGCTGCTTTCGGGGCAACGGTGCAGCCCCTGCTCCGGGCCGCCCGGGAATGGGGCATGGAGACGGTGGGGGACCTGGTGCCGGGGAATCCGGTACCGGAAGAGCTGACAGCCCTGCGCTTGGATGACGGCTTTACCGGGGCGGACATGGCCAGTCTGCAGCGGAAGTACCCGGAACGGAAACTGGTGCTCAATGCTTCGGCCGTGAAGGGGGAACAGCTCCAGGAACTGGCCCGGGAAGGAGTGGACTTCTCTCGGGTGGAAGCCCTGCACAATTTCTATCCCCATCCCCATACGGGCCTTTCTGAAGGGTATCTGCTCCGGCAGAATCAGCTGTTCCACCGGTTCGGGATCCCGGTGGGGGCTTTTGTGGCTAGCCAGGCCGGAAGACGGGGGCCTCTTTGGGAAGGGCTCCCCACCTTGGAACAGGACCGGCAGCGGAGTGTTTCTCTGGCGGCCCGGCAATTGGCGGCCCTGGGGACCGATGGGGTGTATATCGGTGACGATGGGCCGGACCGGCAGGAACTGGAAGCCTTGGCAAGGGTTTCTGGAGAGGTACTGGAACTGACCCTCCAGGTCGGAGAATCGCGTCCCCTGTACAAGATCCTGGGCGGGCATGTGTACGAGACCCGACCGGATGAAGCGGAAGAAGTGATCCGTACCGTCAACAGCCGGACCCTGTGGAAAGAGGTGGAGATCCCGGAATTTCCCTTCCGCCGCTGCCATGCCGGGGATGTGACCCTGGACAATCTCCACTACGGACGATATGCAGGAGAACTGGAGATCTGCCTGACAGAACTGCCGGCGGACCGGCGGGTGGATGTGCTGGGCCGGATCCCGGAAGAAGAGCGGTTCCTGCTGAAATACTTGAAAGGAGGCAGGAAGTTCCGGTTCCGGGTAGTGGAGGTGGGCCACTAGGGCCCTGAATATGGTATAATAAACAATAGTCTGCATGAAGGAGAGATACAATATGAGTTCTACCAATCTGGAAATGGGGATCGTGGGCCTGCCCAACGTGGGTAAGAGCACCCTGTTCAATGCCATCACCAAAGCAGGGGCCGAAGCGGCCAACTATCCTTTCTGTACCATAGAGCCCAATGTGGGCGTGGTGGATGTGCCCGATGCCCGGCTGAAAGTCCTGGCGGACATGTTCCATTCCAAAAAGATCGTACCGGCGGGCATGAAATTCGTAGATATCGCCGGTCTGGTGAAAGGGGCTTCCAAAGGGGAAGGCTTGGGAAATAAATTCCTATCCCACATCCGCCAGACCGATGCCATCGCAGAGGTGGTCCGCTGCTTCGAAGACGGGAACATCACCCATGTGGAAGGGTCCATCGATCCAGTCCGGGATGTGGAGATCATCGATACGGAGCTGTGCTTAGCCGATCTGGAAAGCGTGGAAAAGCAGCTGGTGAAGGCCCAGAAGCTGATCAAGGCCGGAGATAAGAAGGCCGCTGCTCGGGTTGCCCTTCTCCAGCGGATCTCTGACGCCCTGGGAGAAGGGATCCCGGTGCGCCGGGTGGACATGACCGATGATGAAAAAGCCAGTCTGAAAGAGCTGGATCTCCTCACCTCCAAACCCATCCTCTATGTGGCCAATGTGGCGGAAGAAGAAGCGGCTGACTGGTCCCAAAACTCCTATGTGAAAGCTTTGGAAGACTATGCGGCCAAAGAAAATGCTCAGGTGATCGTGATCTCTGCCAAAGTAGAAGAAGAAATCGCCGAACTGCCGGAAGACGAAGCCAAAGAATATCTGGAAATGGAAGGCCTTTCTGAAGCCGGGCTGGACCGTCTCATCAAAGCCGGGTTCAAGCTGTTGGGCCTCCAGACCTTCCTCACCGCCGGAGAAATGGAATCCCGGGCTTGGACCATCGTCCAGGGGTCCACGGCTCCCCAGGCTGCCGGTAAGATCCATACGGACTTCGAAAAGGGCTTCATCCGGGCGGAAATCGTCTCCTACGATGACCTGGTGAAGTGCGGATCCAAACAGGCGGCCAAGGAAAAAGGCCTGGTGCGTCTGGAAGGCAAGGACTACATCATGCAGGACGGGGATGTAGTGGAGTTCCGCTTCAACGTATAACGGACGGAAAGAGGTGTGTGTCCATGCTGTTTGATACCCATACCCATGCAGATTATTCCTGCGATGCGGAACAGACCCTCCAGGAAGCTGCAGCTGCGGCCAAAGCCCAGGGAATCGGGATCATCCTGACGGAACACTGGGACCGGTACTATCCCACCAATCCGGAGATGTTCCTGTTCGATATCGATGACTATTTCAAGAAAGACGGCCCGTACCGCAGCAGCCAGGTGCTCCTGGGCATCGAAGTGGGGCTCCAGCCCCGGGCCATCGAAGAGGACCGGAAGATGGTCCAGGCCCATCCCTTCGACGAAGTGGTAGGGTCCATGCACTGCTTCGACGGGCTGGACATGTACGAACCTACCACCTATGAAGGGCTCACCAAGGACCAGGCCGTCCACCGGTATCTGGAGGATTCCATCCGGTGCCTGGAGAGGAAGCCGGATTTTGATTCTTACGGCCATATCGACTATATTTGTCGGTATATGCCCTATGCGGATCCCAATCTCCATTACAAAGATCATCCGGAGCTGTGGGACCGGGTGTTCCAGCTGCTGATCCAGGAGGATAAGGCACTGGAGATCAATACCCGGCGGCTGGGGGACGACAGCACCATCCCGCCCCTTTTGGAACTGTACAGACGGTTCCGGGAACTGGGCGGGAAGTACGCCACCTTGGGCAGCGACGCCCATTACAAGGAACATGTGGGACGGGATTTCGCCAAAGGGAAAGCCATCGCCGACGCAGCAGGACTGACCTTGGTGTATTTCAAGGAACGGAAACGGATGCTGTGTGAATAGTGCTGTTGCGTGGCAACAGCACCTTTTGGAGGTCTCGAGTCTCGAGTCGTGGGTCTCGGGCCGTTGGAAAGAACCCGCCCTGCGGCCAGGTTTTTTTGAAAGTGCAGAACCCGAACCGTGCCATATAAAGAAACGATTCCTTTATCGTTGGCGAAATTGATTTTATATATTCTGGAATTTGCTTGCAAATTTTTCATTCGGCTCGAGACCCGAGACGCGAGACTCGAGACCTGGGTGTTGCACAGGACGTGCAACACCCCCTTCATACATTTGTCACCGCTTCATCCTTGTTTTCGCCTCTTTTCCTTGCTATAATACTCTGGTATCACCATGATAAAGGAGAGTGGAGGACCATGGGCCGTCAGCGGCTGGGTATCTTTGGAGGGACCTTCGATCCCATCCACAACGGTCATCTGATGATCGCCCGTGCCATGCTGGAACAGCTGGAACTGGACAGGATCCTGTTCATCCCTGCTTCCATCCCGCCTCATAAACGGGACTGGCACTGCTCGCCTCCTGCCGACCGGCTGGCCATGACGATCTTGGCTGCTGCGGAAGATCCCCGGTACACGGTTTCTGCGATGGAACTGGAACGGGGCGGGGTGTCCTACACCTGCGATACCCTCCGGCAGCTGCACCGGAAATGGCACCGGTTCTATGATCTCTACTTCATCATCGGAGCCGATTCAGCAGAGCAGTTGCCCACCTGGCACAATATCCAGGAGACCATGCATTATGCTACCTTTGCGGCGGCCGCCCGTCCCGGGTTCGCCCCGCAGAAGGAGAAAGTCAGTGAAGGACTGGCCCGGCAGGGCCTCCGGAATCTAGTCTGGGTGGACACGCCGGAACTGGACCTCTCTTCCACGGAGATCCGGGACCGGATCCGGAAGGGCGAACCTGTTGATGTGATGGTACCTAAGGCAGTAGCGGAATACATCGAACAGAGAGACCTCTACCGTCAGTAGGGGCTCTCTGTTTTTTCTTGGGAGGGAAAATGTACATGGAAATCAAGGAAATGAAAGCCCGGCTGGAAAAGGAACTGCCGGCCAAACGCTTCCGCCATACCCTGGCGGTCAGTGAAACCGCTGTAAAACTGGCCCGCCGGTACGGGGTGGATGAGCAGAAAGCCGCCATTGCTGGCCTGCTCCATGACAGCGGGCGGCAGATCCCCACAAGGGATTTCATCGCCAAAGCCGCTGAACTGGGCATCGGACTGGACGAAATCGAAACGCACCAGCCCATCCTGATCCATGCCAAATTAGGCGTCTATTATGCCCAGCACGAATTCGGGGTCACCGATCCGGACATCCTCTCCAGCATCCGCCGGCATACCACCGGAGCGGCCCATATGAGCCCCCTGGATATGGTCATCTATCTGGCGGATCTGGTGGAACCCAACCGGGATTTCCCCGGAGTGGATGCCATGCGGGCAGAAGTAGAGAAAGGTTTGGAAAACGGCATGCGGAAAGCGTACGTCCATACCATGAGTTACCTCTTGGACCAGGGTCTGCTGATCCATCCGGATTGCCTGGCCGGTTACAATGAACTTACCCTGAAACAGAAAGAAAACCAGGACTGACAGGAGCACAATATGACAGACCAAAAGAAACCCGGGACCCGGCGCTATAAGAAACGGCTGCGGAAGGGAAGAGTATTCTTTTCCCTGGTCCTGCTCTTCTTCCTCATGGCCAGCTGCTTTGCGGCCGGCATGCGGATCTACAACCGGTTCTTCCGGCCCCGGTCCCAGGTGGCCGATACCCAGCAGGAAGCCCTGACGACAGAAGGATTTTCCAACCGGATCAATGTGCTGCTCCTGGGGACGGACGACGGGGACAGTGAAGACTTCGACAAGGATGTACCTAAGCGGACGGATGCCATGCTGCTGGTGAGCTTCGATCCGGAAAACAGCCAGGTCTCCGTCCTGAGCCTGCCCCGGGATACCCGGGTGACCATCCCTGGCCGGCGGGGCCACGACAAGATCAACGCGGCCTATGCCTATGGCGGGGTGCCCCTGGCCAAGCGTACGGTAGCGAATCTGCTGCAGGTTCCCGTCAACCATTATATGCAGGTGGACTGGCAGGGCTTCATCAAAGTGGTGGATATGCTGGGCGGTGTGGATCTGGACGTGGAACAGAATATGGACTATGAAGATCCCTATGCGGACCTGAAGATCCATCTTAAGAAGGGCAAGCAGCATCTCAACGGGGAAAAAGCCGGAGAATACGTCCGGTTCCGCCATGATGAAATGGGGGACATCGGCCGGGTGGAACGGCAGCAGAAATTCATGAAAGCCCTGGCCAAACAGGCCTTCACCGTGGGGAACATGGTGAAGCTGCCCATGATCATCGGCACGGCATCGGAATATGTGAAGACGGATATGACCTTCATCCAGATGGTGAAGGCGGCCAATTGCCTACGGCTCTTCGGCGACGGGGGCGTGAAGAGCGCCAGCCTGAAAGGGGATTTCGGGGATATCGGCGGCGTCAGCTATTGGGTCACCACTCCTTCCAAAGTGGCGGCTACCCTGGATGAGCTGAAAATCCCCCACAAGCGGATCCCCAGTATCTGAACCAAGGACGTTCTGTGAAACGAAACATAAAGTTTTTTGAAAGGAAGGATGAAAATGACCGGAAAAGAACTGGCCAACAAAATCGCAGCGGCTGCTGCGGACAAAAAAGCACGGGATATCCTGCTGCTGAACATGGAAGGATTGTCTTCCGTGACTGACTACTTCATGATCTGCTCGGCTCCCAGCACCACCCAGGTGCGGGCCATTGCGGACGGAATCGAAGACAAACTGGCCCAGGAAGGGAAGCTGCCGGCCCATAAGGAGGGCTATAGTGAAGGGAACTGGGTACTCCTGGATTACGGCGATTGTGTGGCCCATGTGTTCCAGGAATCCCAGCGGAATTTCTACAACCTGGAACAGCTGTGGGCAGATGCTCCCAGTGAAAGCTATAGGGAGATAGAAGCATGAAAAAAGGCAATGGACCGGTGACCGTCAAGACCGTGGGCCGGTACCGGGTGGGGGATGTGTGCGAAATGACCGTGGCCCGGCTGGGGGAAGCAGGCGCTTTCCTGGATGCCGGTACGGGCAGTACCTCCGATGACATCCTGCTCCACCAGCATCAGCAGACCAGCCCGGTGAAAGTGGGGGACAAAGTCAAAGTCTACTTGTACCTGGATGCTAAGGGCCGGATGACCGCCAGCATGAAGCTCCCCAAGATGCGGGAAGGACAGCTGGGCTATGTGAAGGTCCTGTCCGTCACCCGGCAGGGGGGATTCGTGGATATCGGCGCTGAACGGGGGGTATTCCTGCCCTACAGCGAAATGCGGGGCCATGTGTCCCCAGGGCAGCTGGTGTGGGTGAAGCTCTATCGGGACAAGAGCGGCCGCCAGGCTGTGACCATGCGGGTGGAAGAGGATATGGTCCGGGCTTCTGTGCCGGCCAAGGATGTGAAGGTGGGGGATGAACTCACCGGCACCGTCTACAACATCCTTCCAGAAGGGTTCTTCCTCCTGACGACCCAGCGGTATCTGGCCTTCATCCACCGGAGCGAAGTGCCCAGCGGACGTTTGGATTTCGGCCAGAAGGTCACCGGACGGGTCACCTTCGTCCGGGAAGACGGCCGGGTGGACCTGTCCCTCCGGGAAGTGAAGGAAAAAGCCATGGTTACCGACAGCGAACGGATCCTGGCCCTTCTGGAAAAGCGCCAGGGCACCATGCCCTACAGCGATGCCACTCCCCCGGAAATCATCAAAGATGCCTTCGGCATTTCCAAGGCCGCATTTAAACGGGCCCTGGGGCGGCTGATGAAGGAAGGGAAGATCACCCAGGAAAACGGATGGACGACTTTGGTGAAAAAATAAAAAAAGCCGTTGACAGCGACCTTTCTTTGAGGTATACTTAAGAAGTCGTTTGGGGGCATAGCTCAGCTGGGAGAGCGCTTGCATGGCATGCAAGAGGTCAGGAGTTCGATCCTCCTTGTCTCCACCAAATGAAAAGTCAGTACCCTTGCGGTTGGAAGACCGCAAGGGTATTTTTGTAGTTGGCAGGCGAACGAAAAAGAATGGAAATATAGAGCAAAGATCTTTTCATCTTGCAAATCGATTCACATATGATATAATGAATACAGGCGAAACGAAAGAATGTGTTCATCTGACACAAAGAAAAACCCGGTGTTGCAGCACCGGGTTTTTCTATTCCGTTTTGGTAGAAGGTGGTTTAAGCCTTATAACATAAAAATGTTTCTTAATTTACGTGAAATAGAAATACACCCTTCGTCACTGTTCAAGTATTCCAGTACTATTTTTTTCTTAAATTCATAGCTGTGTTTTGCCACAAAAAACTGCCCCCCAACTGTTAGATTTTTGGCCTAACAATTGGGGGTCAGCTCACGCAACAGCCCCTTTCTACTTTGCAGAAGGCGGTTAGTCTTCCAGGCCGGATAGGGGTTATTTCTTCGGGGCCGCTTCCGGATGGTCCTTCAGATAGGTGTCATTCTGGGCGATGACATCCAGGAAGACCAGGGGCGTTTCCTTTTCATTGCGCAGGCCGTGGGATTGGCCAGGACGGGCAATGGTCACATCGCCTGCCTTTACCAGGGTGTCTTTCCCGGTGCCGTCGGTAAAGATACCTTCCCCGGAAATGATGATATAGGCGTCTTCATTGAACCCATGTTTGTGGCAGCCGATGGAAGCTCCTTTTTCCAAAGTCAGGTAGCAAATTTCCTTGATGGCGGAATCCGGAGCTGCTTTATCCCGGGCAAAGGCAAATTTTCCATAAGCCGTACCTTTTCCTTTGGCTACATCCTGTTTGTCGAAGGTGAACAGTTCCCCTTTAGGATAGACCTGTTCATCCGGTTTAAAGGGAGAATCCGGAGAACCGGCAGCAAAAGCCGTCCCAGCTGCCAAAGTGGCACCCAAAGCCAGAAGTACAGTCCATTTCTTCAATTCCATGGCAATCAACTCCTCTGAAAATTTCAAATTCAATGCAACTTTATTGTAGCATCTTACTGAATTATTGGCAATACAAAAAGAAAATGTAATATAAAGTACAAATAATTAGCACTCATATAGTTATTATAAAGACAAATGTCCCACTTCTTTGGAAAAGTGAATTTACTATATAAAACACTCTTTTTACCATCTGTAAATGTGATAAAATAAAAACAACTTATGCACGGAATACAGCTGGCTATTTTTTGCAGTCAGTATCATGGAGGAGGAAGGATCATGAAAAAAATCAGTACCGTCTTCGTATTCCTACTTTGTCTCTTTTGTCAGACCGTCTTTGCGGCGGAGACACCGAAAAAACTCTCTGTCTGCCTGATCTACAAGGTAGCCGATCCAGTCATCCAATGCCAGAATAAAGAAGAAGATATGGCAGCCGGGCAGAAAGAATTCGAGGAGACCTTGCTGAAAAACTACAGCAAACGGTTCAATGTGAAAAAAATCCAACGGATGGATGAAAATGATATCCGTCCGCCCAAGGAATACGCTGCCATGGTACAGCCTACAGAAATCCCGCTTGTGGTCTGGGTGAAGCTGGAAGGGACCGGAGTCTCAGTGGACCATTACCAGAACGCCTTTGGAGCTAAAGTGGATGGGGTGGCCCCTTCTACTTTTGTCCATATCAAAGAAGTGACGGTGGATAAAAAGGATTATGCAGTCTATGGCTGGGATTACGGGAGACAGGAATATACCGCCGGGACTTTTTCGTTGGGCCGGGTGGTAGCGGCTGCGGACACGGATCCTCGGAGGAATGCCAAGAATGCCATCAAAGCAGCTTTGAAAGATGTCTGCTCTGTGAATCCGGATATCAATAAATATGCTGATCCGACGGCCTATGCCATCGATCAGGAACGGTTCTACGGAAATTTCCAAAAGGTGAATGAAATCCAGAATCAGCAGAAAGAGGCAAAGAATGCCCAGGAAGCCCCCCTGCAGGCAAGAGTGGATAAGTTTGTGGAATATATCCACAACCATCCGGAACTGGGCGTTACCAATCTGGTAGACGCCAATCGGAATGACCTGTCTACCATGAGCCAGATCATGGAGATGTATATCAAGATGGGGTTGTATAAAGAAGTATGACAAAAAGGCTGCTGCACGTATGGCTTTACGTGCAGCAGCCTTTTTCTTTACAGCCGACAGGCCTTTTTACTCATTATGCTGTTGGGGAGGTGTGCAGCAGCCGGTGTTGTTCTGGATGTTGATATTGTGGCCGGAATAATTCCCTTCCACTTCTGCGTGTTCTTTCTTGGCCGCGGCCAGGATCTTGGCGAAGTCGATCCCCGTGTCGTAGCCCATTTCGTTGAACATCAGCACCAGATCTTCGGTGGCGGTGTTGCCGGAAGCTCCCGGTGCGAAGGGGCAGCCGCCCAGGCCGCCCAGGGTGGACTGGACGCCGGCGATCCCCGCTTCCACAGCGGCCAGTGTATTCACCAGGCCCATGCCCCGGGTATCGTGGATGTGGACTTCGAAGTGGGAATCCGGGAATTCTTCCAGGGAGGCTTTCACGAATTCCCGGACCTGTTTCGGATCCGCCAGGCCCACCGTATCGCACAGGGTGAAGGAACGGATGCCCATGTCATGGCCCCGTTTCAGGAAGGCCAGCAGCGGTTTCACATCGTAGAACTTCCCTTCGAAGGGGCAGCCGAAGGCGGTAGCCACGTCCAGGCACACTTCCATGTCGCCAGAGAAATCCTTCACGATCTTTTCCAGGCCTTCGAAGGATTCATCCCGGGTCCGGTTGATGTTGGCCTTGTTGTGGGATTCACTGAGGGAGATCACGTTGGTGACCTTCTTCATGCCCACTTTCCGGGCGTTCTCTGCTCCCTTGTAGTTGGGAATCAGGGCGAACAGGTCCAGATCCGGATATTTCTTCAGGCAGGTCTCCGCCACCTGGGCCGCATCCCGCATCTGCGGGATGGCCTTGGGATGGACGAAGGACGTGATCTGCATATGTTTCACACCGGAGGCGATCAGGGAATCGATGATC
>SFHH01000207.1 GCA_004555735.1 Acidaminococcus fermentans | reverse complement strand
GTGCCAGGCCGTGGCGGCTGCCGTCTGTGATATGAAAGTCTGGGGACCTATCTGTGATGAAGCTGTGGACGAAACCAGCCTGGGAGACAAAATCAGTAAACGGAACAAACGGAATAAGATCAAACTGATCCTGAGAGAATGTCTGCGCAATCCCAGCATCGGAATCATCGAAGAGATCCCGGAAAAAGGCATCGTGAAATACGCCAAACCAGTAGGAGTGATTGCTTCCCTGGTACCGACTACCAACCCCTGCTTGACACCGGCTGGACAGGTGATCTTCTCTATCAAGTGCCGGGATACGATCGTCTTTTCTCCCCATCCCAGAGCCAAAAATGTAACCAACAAGATCATCAACATCATCCGGGATACCCTGGTCCGGGAAGGGGCTCCGGCGGATATCCTCCAGGGCATCGAGAAACCCAGCATTGCCGTATCGGCTGAACTGATGAAACGGGCAGACTTGATCATCGCTACTGGTGGGCGGCCCATGGTGAAAGCAGCCTACAGCCAGGGAGTCCCGGCTTATGGCAGCGGGGCTGGCAACGCAACGGTCATCATTGACAATACCTGCAATACTCCGGAACGGCAAAAAGAAGCCGCTGAAAATACCCGGATCTCCAAGACTTCTGACTTTGGCTCTGGATGCTCCTGTGACGGGAACCTGGTGATTTCCGAAGAAGTCTATGATGGGTTTGTCAAGGCCCTGGTAGAACAGGGAGCCTATCTGGCTACGGAAGAAGAGGCTGAAAAGATCAAGAAAGTCATGTGGGATGAAACCGGCCACCGGCTGCCGGATACGGTTGCCATCAGCCCTCAGAAACTGGCGGAAGCCGCTGGCTTCACCATTCCGGCGGATCGGAAGTTCATTGCTGTGACCGGCGGCGGGATCGAACATGTGGGGAAACAATTCTTCTTCTCCAGCGAGAAACTGACCACACTCCTGACCCTGTTCAAATACAAGGGTGAATTTGAAAATGCCCTGGATATGATGCGGGCTATCTTTGAAGTCGGGGGCAAGGGCCATTCCTGCGGCATCTACTCTTTTGACGATGATCACATCAATCGTCTGGGCATGGCAGCTCCGGTCTCTCGGATCATGGTCCGCCAGCCCAATAACCGGGGCAATTCCGGATCTGCCTGGAACGGCATGCCGCCCACTTCTTCCATGGGCTGCGGTACCTGGGGCGGCAACATCGTATCCGAAAATATTTCCCTGAAGCATTATATGAATACCACTTGGGTATCCCGTCCTCTGAAGTACGACATGCCTTCCAATGAAGAACTCTTTGGAGATTTCTTCAAACCGGGTATGGATGAAGAATGATCGGTTTCCTTCTCCTATTTCCATAAAAAAGCTCCACGGCCACCCCCTCTGGGCCGTGGAGCTTTTTTTATATGGATGAGTCAGACACGCTTCCTCAAGATAGGCTCTTCAGGAATATGGACAATCCGTTGGCTGGCAGCTGACCTGGAGCGGACGCTTTTCCGGCTGTACCGAAAGTGATGGCAGAGCCGAAAACTTGACCGCAGATCCGGCTGACCACGCCCAGATGTCCCATGGACATGGTGATCACCGGGGTATCATTGTATTCTTCCTTCATACTCAAGGTCGTATCCAGGAGGGTCAGGACATCCCGCTCCGATTGGGGCATCACAGCATATTTGACTAGGTCACAGCCCAGTTCCTGCATCTTTACCAGGCTGCGGATGATTACATCTTTATCCGGGGTATTCTTGAAATTGTGCCGGGATCCCAGGACTTTCACTCCAGCATCATGAGCTGCCTGGACGATGGCCTTGACGGTCTTCTCCCCTCGGGACAGCTCCACGTCCACGATGTCGATCAGGCCACTGTCAATGACTGCAAGGAGGAGTTCTGTATAATCTTGGGTGTCGATTTCCATCATGCCCCCTTCCACATCGGTCCGGATGGTGAAAAGTACAGGCAAGTTCCACAGCTGGTTGCGGAAGAGTGTCAAGGGTTTGATCCGGACTTCTGGATCAGTGACATCATTATAGAAATCCCCTCTCCATTCAATCAGGTCACAAGGGGAATTCATAATCAGATTGACCGATTTTTTGACCCCTGCATAATCGGAATCAGAAATGGGAATGGCAATTTTCGGGATCCCTTCGCCGATTTTGATATTTTTGACAGTGACAACCTTGTTCATGGTAAAGACTCCTTTTATCCCCCTGCTGTACAGTGTCTATTGTAAATAAATAAAAATATAATACGATTTCACCATATTGTCAAATAAAATGGAAAAACAGGGATAAATATAAGGAAAGTTGTACAATAAGAAACGGATCTTTTCTAATAAGCGCGGGAAATCTATAGTGGATAAAAAACAGCAGCGGATAAAGGATCAGCGGCAGGAAATCACGACAGGTTCTCGGTGCACTGTTGGAAATCTTCGGTGCAGCATGGAACCAATCAAACGGCAAAGGAGATCATGCGCTATGGATATCTTGGCTTCTCTGGAACCCCGGCGGGTGTTCCATTTCTTTGAAGAATTAACGAAGATCCCTCATGGTTCCCGGCATACCAGGGCCATCAGTGACTGGCTGGTGGATTTTGGCCGGCAGCGGGGATTGGAGGTCCATCAGGATGCCCTGAACAATGTGATCTTGGTGGGACCGGCTTCTCCCGGCTATGAAGAAGCAGAACCGGTGATTTTCCAGGGCCATATGGATATGGTCTGCGAAAAGGCACCGGGCTGTCCCAAAGATATGGAAAAGGAAGGGCTGGATCTGGAAGTTTCTGGAGACGAGATCACGGCCCGGGGAACCACCTTGGGGGCAGATGACGGGATCGCCGTAGCTATGGGGCTGGCGCTCCTGGATGATCCTTCCATCCCTCGGCCCCGTCTGGAAGCGGTCTTTACAGTGGATGAAGAAATCGGTATGTTGGGAGCCGTGAAGCTGGACGCCAGCGGTCTCCAAGGCCGGCGGATGATCAACCTGGATTCGGAGGAAGAAGGGATCTTTACGGTAGGCTGTGCTGGGGGCGTGGACCTGAACTGCGCCCTGCCGATCCATCGGGAAGCATTTGCCGGGACTTGTCTGGAAGTGAAGATCAGCGGGCTCACAGGAGGCCATTCCGGCACAGAGATCCATAAGGGTCGGGCCAATGCAGATCGGCTGCTGGGCCGTCTCCTGCTGCAGCTGGATCGGAAAGTCCTGTACCGGCTGGTAGAAGTGGAAGGGGGGACCAAGGACAATGCCATCCCCCGGGAAGCCCGGGCCCTGGTGGTCACTCCGGAACCGGAACGATTCCAGGAAGGTGTGGAAACCTTCAGAAAAACGGTACAGCAAGAGTATCGTGTGACGGATCCGGCACTGGGGGCCACGGTGGAACCAGCCGCTGGGAATCGGCTGCCGATGGACCGGCTCTCTACGGAAAGAATCCAGTGTCTCCTGACCAGCCTGCCGGACGGGGTACAGGTCATGAGCCCGGAACTGGCCGGCATGGTCCAGACTTCTCTGAATCTGGGCATCCTCTACACAGAAGAAGATCAGGTCTGTGCGGCTCTTTTGGTCCGTAGCAGTGTGGAAAGCCAGAAGGAAATGGTGGCAGAGCGGATCGAAGGGCTCCTGCGGCAGCTGGGCGGACAGGTGTTCCGGGCTGGGGATTATCCAGGCTGGTCCTATCGGGCAGATTCTCCCCTGCGGGATCTGTTCGTCCAGGTCTACCGGGAACAGTATGGGAAAGACCCCAAGGTGGAAGCCATCCATGCAG
>SFHH01000206.1 GCA_004555735.1 Acidaminococcus fermentans | reverse complement strand
AGGGAATCGGTGTGGTCAGCCAGGCGGACGAGAAAGGCAACTATCGGACAGTTCCACCGGAGGAAAAGAACGAAAACTCGTTTCTGAAGTTCGACAAGAATTCGAGCATCCTCGAAAACTTCATCAAGAACTTCTGGAGCCAGCTGAAGGAACCTACCCATTTCCGGCTGATCCGCATGACTTTCCATGACTACAAGCAGAACAGGCAGGCTCTCAAGGACCTGGCTTCGGGAAAAGAAACCGATGCGGTGAAAGAGTTCCTGAAACGGTACGAAATCGTGCCGAAGAACAACCAACAAAGCAATGTCCAAACCAAAGAGGAGGAAAAAGCAATGGCAAAAAAACAAGAACAGGCACCTCAGGTGCAACCGGAACAGGTGACACAGGTGGAAGCGGCTGCGCAGGGACGAGAACAGCAGGTTCCCCAGCAGCAGACTCCAACCTACCGGTACAACGAGAACATGATCAACTGGGAAGAACTGGGCAAGTTCGGAGTATCCAAGGAAATGCTGGAGCAGTCCGGACAGCTGGACAGTATGCTGAAAGGCTACAAGACCAACAAGACCATCCCGCTGACGCTCAACATTCCCGGCGTACTGACCGCCAAACTGGATGCAAGGCTGTCGTTCATGTCCAACGGCGGACAGGTGATGCTGGGCATCCACGGAGTAAGAAAGGAGCCGGAACTGGACCGTCCGTACTTCGGGCACATCTTTACCGAAGAGGACAAGAAGAACCTGCGCGAAAGCGGAAACATGGGTCGGGTGGCAGATCTGAACCTGCGCGGCAACTCGACCGAGCCGTGCCTCATTTCCATCGACAAGAACACCAACGAACTGGTGGCCGTCCGACAGGAACATGTCTACATCCCGAATGAGATCAAGGGAGTGACCCTGACTCCGGATGAAATCCAGAAGCTGAAAAACGGCGAACAGATTTTCGTGGATGGCATGAAGTCCAACCAGGGAAAGGAATTCAACGCCCATCTGCAGTACAGCGCGGAAAGAAGGGGCATCGAGTTCATCTTTTCCAAGGACCAGGCCTTCAACCAGCAGACGCTGGGCGGCGTGCCGCTTTCCCCCATGCAGCTCAAGGCACTGAACGAAGGGCATACCATCCTGGTGGAGGACATGAAACGCAAGAACGGTGAGGTGTTCTCTTCCTTTGTCACCATGGACAAGGTGACGGGCGGCCTGCAGTACACCCGCCACAACCCGGAAACGGGCGAAATCTACATTCCGAAGGAAATCTGCTCGGTCCAGCTGACACCGGAAGACAAGGAGGCGCTCCGCAAGGGACAGCCTGTCTTTCTGGAAAACATGATCAACCGCAAAGGGGAGGAATTCTCCTCCTTCGTCAGGCTGGACATGGCCAGCGGAAGACCGCTATACTCGCGGACACCGGACGGCTTCAACGAACGGCAGGCCCCGGCCATTCCGGCTGAAGTATACGGACACCTGCTTTCGGCACAGGAAAGGGCCAACCTGCAGGACGGAAAAGCCATTCTGGTCACCGGCATGAAGGGTCCGAACGGCAAACCATTCGATTCCTACCTGAAAGTGAACGCCAATACCGGCCAGCTCCAGTATTTCCAGGAGAATCCCGATATCCGGAGAAACACGGCCCGCCAAGCCGCACAGACGGACAACGGCCAGCAGCAGGAGCAGAAAAGAAATGCCCGCCAGGCTGTCTGAGACTGTCCGTGAATGTACAAAGAAATCTTACTCACCTCAACCGATATGTATATGAATCCGAACAAACCCATCATTTTCAAGGCCGAACAGCTTGACTGGGAAAAGCTGGAAGCTGTCGGCATCCGCCGGAAGGAACTCGAAAAGGACGGCAACCTGGACCTGCTTCTCCAAGGGGCAGAGACCGGAGTGACCACGCTGAACCTGAAGACCCCGGTCTTCTCACTCACCATGGATGCCACCCTCAAGCTGGAGGTGGAACCGGACGGACGGCCGGTCATCGGCATCAACGGCATCCGACCGACGGAAGAATAACCTTTATTACAATGTATCACCGGCTGTCCATACGGTAAAAAGCCGTATGGACAGCTATAAAACTCAACAGATCATGATTGCCATATTGACAGACAGACCCAACGTAGGAAAAGTAATAGGAAAAGTGGTAGGTGCCACCCGAACAAGAAACGGATACCTGGAAGGAAACGGATATCTCGTCACCTGGACATTCGGTAACATGCTTTCGCTGGCCATGCCCAAGGATTACGGAGTCCGGAAGCTGAGCCGCGAGGACTTTCCCTTCATTCCTTCGGACTTCCAGCTGACGGTACAGCATGTCCGCACGGAAAACGGATGGATTCCGGACATCCAGGCGGTCCTGCAGCTGAAGGTCGTGGAAAAGGTGCTCCGCTGCTGCGACACCATCATTGCGGCCACGGATGCCAGCCGTGAGG
>SFHH01000205.1 GCA_004555735.1 Acidaminococcus fermentans | reverse complement strand
CTGGACAAGACCCTGGAGGTTCTGGAGGACCGCAAGCTGAAGGCCGACAAGAACAACCCCTGCCACCTGGGCTCCACCATCCCCGGCACCGTGGAGACCATCCTGGTCAAGGAGGGCGACGAGGTCAAGGTCAATCAGCCCCTGATGATCGTGGAAGCCATGAAGATGGAGACCACCTTCGTCTCCAAGGTCAACGGCAAGGTCGACAAGCTCTATGTGGTCCCCGGCGACCGCGTGAACACCGAAGACCTGCTGGTTTCCTTCATCCTGGACGAAGAAGAAGGAAAGTAATCCTCCTTCCCGTTTCCTCAACCCTATAACGAAAACAAACCCCGCCGCAGAATACCAATTCTGCGACGGGGTTTTTCTATCCTCCGTTGCATAACGATCCCATTGGTTGGTATCAAGAGATTTCTATCGCTGCGTTGGGTACACAGTCGCCTCCTTTATCCGTCCCCTTCGGTGGACAGCTTCTCCCCAAGGGGAACCAAACAGAGAATGATGCACCCATGCAACGATAGAGGTTTCTGGTTCTTCTGCTGCGTTGGGTACCGTATCGCCCCCCTCATCTGACCCAGCTTCGCCGGCCCACCTTCTCCCGAGGGAAAGGCTATTGGGAGGAATATCTTGCGCGCATCCACTTTGACGATAAAAAAGTCCCCCCGTCTGATGACGGGGGGGACTTATCATTCACTCTGCCGTGAACAAAGTTCTTCGGGAAATTACTTGCCCTCAGCAACCTCGTTGATGGACTTGGACAGTCTGACAACGCACTCGTCGCAGTCAACCTCGCGGATGATCAGCGGGGGCACCATACGGATGATGTTGGAGCCGATGGCGGTGACCAGCAGGTGGTTCTTGATGCAGTGACGCTTAACCTCAACAGCATTGATGCCGTCCTCCAGAACAACACCAACGAACAGGCCACGGTGACGGACGGTCACAACGTGCCTTCATCTCACGCAGCACAGCCAGAGAAGCAGCGCAGGTGACGGGGTGACCAGCATAGGTGGAACCATGGGTGCCGGGGCCGAAAGCGGTGGCCACACGGTCGGTACAAGCGATGCCGCCGATGGGCATGCCGCCGCCCATAGCCTTAGCCATGGAGACAACGTCGGGCTTGACGTTGTAGCTCTGATAGCACATGAAGGTGCCGCAACGGCCCCAACCAGCCTGGACCTCGTCCAGCAGCATCAGGATGCCTTCCTCGTCGCAGAACTTACGGATGCCCTGGATGAACTCATCGGTAGCGGGGAACACGCCGCCCTCGCCCTGAACAGGCTCGAACATGATGGCGCAGGTCTTGCCCTTCACATAGGCAGCCTTGAAGGAGTCCAGGTTGTTGAACTCAGCATAGGTGAAGCCGGGGGTCAGATCGCCGAAGCCCTTCTGGATGGCGGAGTCAGGCTGACCGGTAGCAGTCATGGAACCGAAAGTACGGCCGTGGAAGGAAGACTTAGCAGTGATGATGTGCCAAGCGTCGGGACCGATGTTCTCAATGCCCCACTTACGGGCGATCTTGATCATAGCCTCGTTGGCCTCAGCACCGGAGTTCTGATAGAACACCTTGTCCATGCCGATGGTCTCGCAGATCTCCTTGGAGAGGACGGCCTGGGGCACAGTGTAGGGATAGTTGAAGGTCTGCATGATGATAGCGCACTGCTCCTGAACAGCGGCCACAACCTTGGGGTTGCAGTTACCCAGGCTGTTAACGGCGATACCGGCATAGAAGTCCAGGTAAGGCACGTCGTTCTCGTCATACATATAGATGCCTTCAGCGTGGTCGGCCACGAAATCCATACGCTCGTAGGTTTCGATCATGTACTTCTTGACCTGAGCCTTCAGCTCAGCAGCGGTCATGCCTGTGTCTTTCAGTCTCATAAGAATTCCTCCCATTAAAAAATTTAAAAGTTAGGGATTTTCCAGGTCTGCTTGCCAAACCCAGTATTCACAACAGCCGGCTACTCATACCAGCTGTTTTGAATCACGTGCCAGGGTTGCCGCTTTTCCGCGCCGCCCCTGTAACTTGTGACCATAATAGCACCATTTTCCCAAAAATGAAATGCACCTTTTGCACAAATTATTCGCAACATTTTCTGTTGAAAACGCGCCTAAGTGTGCAGGATTTCATGCATTTTTTTCTTTTCCTTTCCACACCCTTTTCTTTTTTTCCGGAAAACTCGGGTTTTGTTTCCCTCTGCCCGGGGTTTTAGCCGGTTTCCTCCCCTTCTTTTTTGAAAATTTCAGGCAGGCCTTGTCATTTTTGCTTTCGTCGTTTTGCACAATTGCATTTTTTTCTGTCTTGACACCATTTGTCCCTTTTCCTCTCTCTCCCCTGGAGCAGGCAAACAGGAAGCCGTTGCTTTTCCCCGGCCTTCTTGTTACAATAACTCCATTGAAACAAAGGAAGTGAACAGCTTTGGATCTCAAACAGATTACCCATGCGGAAAATGTCCGCCTGTCCGACGACGGCCGGGCGGTGCGCATTTTGGACCAGAGCCTCCTGCCCAACCAGACGGTCTACCTGGAACTGTCCCGGGCAGAGGACCTCTACGAGGCCATCGCCTCCCTGCGGGTGCGGGGGGCGCCGGCCATCGGCATTTTCGCCGGCTACGCGCTGTATGTTCTGGCGCTGCAGAGCCAGGCCGACCAATATGGTCCCTTTGTCGAGGAGTGCCGGAAATATCGGGACTATCTCAACAGCTCCCGGCCCACCGCCGTGAACCTGCGGCACATGCTGGACCGGGTGCTGGCCGTGGCCGAGTCCATGCCCTGCGCTGACGTGGCCTCCATCCAGGAGGCTATGGGCCAGGCCGCCCGAGCCATTCACCAGGAGGACATCGCCATGTGCGCCGCCATCTCCGAATACGGCCTGTCCCTGGTCAAGGAGGGCGACGGCATCCTCACCCACTGCAACGCTGGTCCCCTGGCCACCTCCCGCTACGGCACCGGTCTGGGGCCCCTCTTCCTGGCCAAGGAGCGGGGGATCACTCTGCACGCCTGGTGCGACGAGACCCGTCCCCTGCTGCAGGGAGCCCGGCTGACCGCCTATGAGCTCCAGCGGGCAGGGATCGACTGTACCCTCATCTGCGACAACATGGCCAGCCTGGTGATGAAAGAAGGGAAGATCAACGCCTGCTTCGTGGGCTGTGACCGGGTGGCCCGCAACGGGGACACCGCCAACAAGATTGGCACCTCCGGGGTGGCCATTCTGGCCAAGCACTACGGCATCCCCTTCTACGTGCTGGGGCCCTCCTCCACCATTGACTTTACCTGTCCCAACGGGGACCACATCCCCATTGAGCTGCGGGACGGCAGTGAGATCAAGGAGAAGTTCTTTGCCCAGCCCTCCTCCCTGCCGGAGGTCAAGTGCTACAACCC
>SFHH01000204.1 GCA_004555735.1 Acidaminococcus fermentans | reverse complement strand
GATTGAACCTCCAGTTGATTATCAGTTGGATTCTTTGGAAAAGTTGGAGTTTTATCCGAAGGTCATGCGTAATTTGGGTTTTATACGCAACAACTTGGATTTTGAGTTTGTAATGGTGACCAATCAAGATGGGCTGGGAACCTCTTCCTTTCCGGAAGAAACCTTTTGACGACCTGGGTTTTGCCAAGCTGGATACCCACCGGAAGATCCGCACCGGGTTCGGGGAAGTGGTGTTCTGCAGCGGCAAAAGCGATGACCACCTGGAACAGATCTTCCAGAAGCTGGCGGAAGACGAAGGCAATGTGCTAGGCACTCGGGCCAGCAGGGAACAATTCGAGCTGATCCGTTCCCTATGCCCAGATGCAGTGTACGACCCCTTGGCCCGACTGGTGAAGGTAATCCGGAAGCCAGTGGAGCTCCAGGGGTCTGTGGCTGTCTGCACAGCAGGTACGGCGGATATCCCGGTGGCGGAAGAGGCGGCCCAGACGGCGGAATTCTTCGGCAGTAAAGTGAACCGGGTCTATGATGTGGGGGTCAGTGGCCTCCACCGGCTCCTGGCCAGTCTGGACCCAATCCAGGAAGCCAACTGCGTCATTGCGGTGGCCGGGATGGAGGGGGCACTGCCCAGCGTCCTGGGCGGCCTAGTGAGCAATCCGGTGATTGCGGTGCCCACTTCCATTGGGTATGGTGCCAGCCTCCAGGGGATTTCAGCCCTCCTCACCATGCTCAATAGCTGTGCCAACGGCATTGCGGTGGTAAATATCGACAACGGATACGGTGCCGGGTATCTGGCCACCCAGATCAACCGGCTGGCCGGCAGAAAGGATACGGAAAATCATGGATAAACTGCTCTATCTGGAATGTAAAAGCGGCATCAGCGGGGATATGACCGTAGGGGCCCTGCTGGACCTGGGGGCGGACGAACAGGTGCTCCGGAAGGCATTGGCTTCCCTGCCTCTTACCGGGTATACAGTGGAAATCAGCCGGGTGAAAAAGGCAGGATTGGACTGCTGCGATTTCCTGGTACGGCTAGATGCGGAACACGAGAACCACGATCACGATATGGACTATCTGTACGGCTTTGCCAGGACCCGGGCTGAGGCAGAAATCCCGGAAGGGACGGGCCATCACCATCATCAGGAGCATCATGGGCACCAGCATGACCATGAGCCCCTGGAAGTAGGAGCAGAAATCTCTCACCCGCATCACCACCATCATGTGCACCGGGGCCTCCGGGAAGTGCTGGATATCCTGTCTCAGGGAGACCTGACGGAAGGGGCCCGTACTCTTGCGGTGAAGATTTTCACCATCCTGGGAGAAGCAGAAGCCAAAGCCCACGGTATTACCATAGAAGACGTCCATTTCCATGAAGTGGGGGCGGTGGATTCCATCGTGGACATCGCCGCTGTGGCGGTGTGTCTGGACAATCTGGGGATCCGGGAGGTGGTGATTCCGGTACTCAACGAGGGGACCGGCAGCGTCCGCTGTGCCCATGGCATCCTGCCCATCCCGGTGCCGGCGGTGGCCAACATCGCCGCCGCCCATCAGCTTCCCCTCCATATCATGCCTTTTGCCGGCGAATATGTGACACCGACGGGAGCCGCCATCGCTGCCACCATCCGGACCCGCAGCCAGCTGCCAGAAACCTTTACTGTGGCCAAAGTGGGCTTGGGAGCGGGGAAACGGGAACAGGCTATGCCCAGCCTGCTCCGGGCCATGCTTTTGGAGGTGCCGGAGAGGAAAGCCGCGGAACCTTGGGATACGGATACAATCTGGAAATTGGAGACCAACCTGGATGACTGCACCGGAGAGGCTCTGGGCCACGTGCTGGAACGTCTCCTGGCTGCCGGAGCCCGGGATGTGCAGTATGCTCCCGTTTATATGAAAAAGAACCGGCCTGGATGGCTGGTCACGGTGCTGTGCAAGGAAACGAAACGGAGAGCCCTGGAAGCCCTGCTCTTTGCAGAAACCACCACCATCGGCATCCGCCGCTGCCAGATGGAACGGAGCATCCTGAAGCGGCAGGATCGGATCGTGGAAACGGCGCTGGGCCCGGTACCGGTGAAGGAAGTCCAGGTACCGGAATTTTCTCCGGAAGGACGCCCCACTGGAAAAAGTGAAATCCGTCTGTATCCTGAATATGACGGTATCGCAGCCCTGTGCCGCAGCACCGGACGCAGCTATCAGGCTATCTGGCAACAGGTACTGGGAGAACTGACAGCTGCCAGAGAAAGGGAGGAGTAATTATGCATATGGCAGATGCCCTGCTGTCTCCTGGAGTGGCGGGGACGATGTATGCCGTATCCGGCATGGCGGCCTGGTATGCGGTCCGGAAGGTCAAAGAAGAAAAACAGGACGAGATCATTCCGGAGATGGGAGTGCTGGGGGCCTTTGTGTTCGCTGCCCAAATGATCAATTTTGCTATTCCCGGCACTGGGTCCTCTGGCCATCTCTG
>SFHH01000015.1 GCA_004555735.1 Acidaminococcus fermentans | reverse complement strand
ACTAAGGCAGTACAGGAACGAATCACAGGGAGAGCTACGGCCTTTTTCAGGCTGGGCTCTCCTTTTTATTTCAGAGGGAGCGAAGGGGAGGAAAAATGACCATACCGTACAATCCTGCATCTCCGAAAGCAGATGAATTCATCAACCATCAGGAAATCCTGGATACACTGGCCTTTGCAGACGAACGCAGCCAGGATCTGGACTACTGCCGGAGCCTTCTGGAAAAGGCCCGGACCCTGCAGGGGCTCACCCACCGGGAAGCTTCCGTGCTCCTGGCCTGTGAAGACCCCTCCATCCTGGAAGGGATCTACGACCTGGCCCGGGAAATCAAGGACAAGATCTACGGCCAGCGGATCGTGCTCTTTGCCCCTCTGTATCTGTCCAACTACTGCGTCAACGGCTGTGTATACTGTCCCTACCACATGAAGAACAAGCACATTGCCCGGAAGAAACTCACCCAGGATGAAATCCGCAAAGAAGTCATCGCCCTCCAGGACATGGGACACAAGCGGCTGGCCCTGGAAGCCGGAGAAGATCCGGTGAACAACCCCATTGACTATATCCTGGAATGCATCCACACCATCTACAGCATCAAACACAAAAACGGCGCCATCCGCCGAGTGAACGTGAACATCGCCGCCACCACTGTGGAAAACTACCGGAAACTGAAGGAAGCCGGCATCGGCACCTATATCCTGTTCCAGGAAACCTACCACAAAGAAAACTACGAAAAGCTCCATCCTACTGGACCCAAACATGACTATGCCTACCATACAGAAGCCATGGACCGGGCCATGGAAGGAGGTATCGATGACGTGGGCGTGGGGGTGCTGTTCGGCTTGAACATGTACCGATATGATTTTGCCGGTATCCTGATGCACAAAGAACACCTGGAAGCCATGTTCGGCGTAGGCCCCCACACCATCAGTGTGCCCCGGATCCGTCCCGCTGATGATATTTCCGTCCAGTCCTTCCCCAATGCCATTTCCGATGCCATGTTCAAGAAGATCGTAGCCATCCTGCGGATCACCGTCCCCTACACAGGGATTATCATTTCTACCCGGGAATCTGCTGCCACCCGGAAGGCCGTGTTGGAAGTAGGAGTTTCCCAGATCAGCGGTGCGTCCCGGACCAGCGTGGGAGGCTATGCGGAAGAGGAAGAAGAGGATTCCGCCCAGTTTGAAGTCAGCGACAACCGGACCCTGGACCAAGTGATCAACTGGCTCCTCACCGACGGGTACATCCCCAGCTTCTGTACCGCCTGCTACCGGGCCGGCCGTACCGGAGACCGGTTCATGAGCCTGGCCAAGACGGGAGAGATCTCCAACTGCTGCCAGCCCAACGCCCTGCTGACCCTTCGGGAATACCTGGATGACTACGCCTCCCAGGAAACCCGGGTTAAAGGCATGGAAGCCATCCGGCGGGAGCTGGACAATATCCCCAACCCGAAAGTCCGCACCACTTGTGAGACCTATCTCCAGAAGATCGATGGAGGAGAACGGGATTTCCGGTTCTGATGATAAAGGGGGTGTTGCACGTGTGAAAATCACACACGCGCAACACCCCCTTTTTTACCAGCTCCTGCTAGAACCCCCTCCGCCTCCAGATCCTCCGCCGTAGCTTCCGCCGCCAAAGCCGCCTCCTCCAAAGCCACCTCCACGGCCGCCGCCCCGGAAGAAGAACAGATAGAACAGCAGGCGGAACAGGGCTCCTCCCAGAAGGATCCGGTCCAGCAGGAACAGCACCAGGAGTCCCAGCAGCCCGACCCCTGCCATAAGAGGCGATAGGGTCACCGTATTTCCCTGTTGAGCCGGCAGTTTCTTCTCCACTGGCAGGTCCTGGAGCGTCAGATTGTATTCTTTCAGCACCGTTTGGAGAAGGGCTGAATAGGCGTTGAGGATGCCCCTATCATAGTCTCCCTGACGGAAATAAGGCAGCATAGTCTGGTCCTGGATCCGTCCAGTCAGTCCATCCGGCAGAGCGCCTTCCAGTCCATACCCTACTTCGATCCGGCTTTTCCGGTCCTGGACCGCCACCAGCAGCAAGACTCCATTGTTCTTTTCCTTGTCCCCGATACCCCACTGGCGGAGCACCGTCAAAGAATATTCCTCCAAAGATTGGCCTCGGAGGCTGGGCACCGTCAACACCACGATCTGGGCTTTTGTCTTCCGGGCCAGGGCTGTACTGTAGGCGCTGATGGTGTCCCGTGTCCTCCGAGACAGGACCCCGGCCTGGTCTTGGACATAGATACTGGACGTGGGCCTGGACGGCACCTGGGCGGCCGCGTCTGCCTGGAGCGGAGCAAAGACCATCTGGCAGAACAGCACCAGGAACAGCAGCAGCCGTTTCATAGGTCTCCTCCTTTCATGACATCTTTCTTATTAAAACTTCACCTGAGGAGCCCGTTGGGCCTGAGGATCCGCCTTGAAATAACTCCGTTCCTGAAATCCCATCATCCGGGCCACCAGCACTGTGGGGAAGCTTTTGATCTTGGCGTTGTAAGCCTGAGCCGCATCGTTGTAGTCCTTCCGGGCTACGGCCAGCCGGTTTTCCGTCCCGGCCAGTTCATCCTGGAGCTGGATGAAGTTGGTGTTGGCCTTCAGCTGGGGATAATTTTCCGAAATGGCCAGAAGACGGCTCAGGGCACTGCTCAGTTCCCCGTTGGCCCGGGCGGCTTCTGATACGTTCTGGGCTCCGGCCAGTTTGGCCCGGGCATTGGCTACATCTGTGAACACCTGGCTCTCGTGGGCAGAATACCCTTTCACCGTATTCACCAGGTTCGGGATCAGATCGCTGCGCCGTTGGAGCTGGGTTTCTACCTGGCTCCATTTGCCATTGACGTTTTCATTGGCGGTGACCACCCCGTTGTAAGAGCCGAAGATCCAGCCCGCCAGCAGCAGGATCACGGCAAAGAAAACAACCAGACCTTTTTTCATCGATATATTCCTCCTTATACAAAACAGTCAAAAATCATTTTCTATTCTGCATAGTATCTGATTTTTGTAACGCTGTCAATGTCAAAAGGTCAAACTTCTTGTGAATTAAAGGGGCTGTTGCATTTGCAACAGCCCCGTCACTAGTCACTGGTTCTTTCCATCGGCCAGTGACCAGGGGTGTGAAACTTTTCACCCCCCCCTTAATTCATCTTCTCCACAAACAGCTTGATCAGCAGCAGGGTATGGGGCTGATAGGCTAGGTCGGCCAAGCAGGATCCCACTACGGGTACGATCAGGAAGGCCTTCCGGCTCATCCCATACTGATCTGCCAGCACGGTCATATTCACCATTGCAGAAGGCACAGCACCCAGTCCATGGCCGCAGAGCCCGGCACACATCACCGCCGCATCGTAGTTGCGTCCCAAGACGGGGAAGACCACAAAATAACACAGGAGCAGAATGAACACCACATGAGCCAGGACGATGAGCATCACTCCGCTGAGGATTCCTGCCATTTCCCATAACTTCAGGGACATAAGGACGATGGCCAGGTACAGATTCAGCATGATTTCCCCAAAAGAGCCTACCAAGGATTCGCAAAAGCGATAATAATGGAATCTTTCATTGAAATTCCTGACCAGGACCCCTACGAACATGGCACACACATAACTGGGGAACGTCATCTTCAGCAGGACTCCTACACCCTGTGCCAGCCAGACCCCCAGTCCCATACAGATCAGGATGACCGCCACATTGATCAGTATATCCATTTTGGCCACTTGCTGATACGTCAAGTCCTTATCCTTGGGCTTTTCTGGAACTTCCTGCACTTCTTCCTCTTCGGAATAGAGATGATATTTTTCAATCAGGAAGCGGCCCATGGGCCCTCCACACATCACCGCTGCAATCAAGCCAAAAGTAGCAGCGGAAGCCCCCACTTCCATACTGGCAGGATATCCCATCTTCAGAAACGTGCTCCCATAGGCCCCTGCAGCTCCATGCCCGCCTATCATGGATATAGCGGAAGATAGCAGTGCATAGGCCGGTTCAAGCCCGATCAGACGCCCAATGAGCAACCCGATCAGGTTCTGGCTCAAGGAGAGAAAGGCCGTGATGAGCCAGTAGATCAGCAGCAGTTTCCCGCCTTTGTTGACTCCCTTACTGAAAGCGGACAGTTTGGCTCCTAATCCCACCGCCGTAAAAAAAGAAATCATAAATGGGATCTGGAACTGGGTATCGAATCCTATGTGGAAAAGCGCCGTCTCATGTCCAATAAATACCAAGAACATGGCCAGGGCGCCGCCGATCACCGGTGCCGGAAGACAGTATTGCCGCAGCAGCCGACTCCGGCTCTTCAGCCATACTCCTAACAGCAGCATCACCGCTGCCAGTGCCGTCGTACAGACACCATCTGCCTGGATGGTCAGGATTCCCTCTGTCAGGGAAATTAACATACTGTCACGTCCTTACCGATTTTTCTTCCAGAAATCTTCCATAAAGTCGGTCAGAGCCTGGGCTCCTTCCAAGGGCATGGCATTGTAAATGGACGCCCGGATGCCTCCGATGGAACGATGGCCTTTCAATCCAGCCAGCCCATGCTCTTTAGCTTCCGCTACAAAGCCAGTCTCCAGTTCTTTCGTAGGCAGGTTGAAGGTGACATTCATCAGGGAGCGGCTGTCCTTCTGGGCATGGCCCCGGTAAAATTCCGGATGGGCATCCAGCACATCATAGACCAGCTTGGCCTTGGCCCGGTTGCGTTTTTCCATGGCCGTCAAGCCGCCCTGATCCAGCAGCCACTGGGACATGAGATCTACCAAGTAGATGCCGAATACAGGCGGAGTATTGTAGGTAGAATCATGATCCGCAAAGGTTTCATAGTTCATCATAGTAGGCAGCTGAGGGTCCCGGCCTTTCAGGAAATCTTTCTTGGCCATGACCACGGTTACCCCGGCCGGACCGATGTTCTTCTGGGCCCCATTGTATATCAGGGAAAATTTATCAACCGGGATGGGCCGGCTCAGGATATCAGAAGACATATCCACGATCAACGGCACTTCTCCCGTATCGGGATAATCAAAATACTCCAATCCTTCAGCGGTACAGTTCCCTGTCAGGTGCAGATAGGCACAGTTTTCCGGCAGCTTCAGCTCTTCCGGGCGGGGAACCCGGTCCAGACCCGTAGCTTTGCTACTGTAGATTTCCACGGCTTTCCCTACCTTGTGGGCCTCTTTGATGGCCTTTTCAGAGAAGGTGCTGGTAATGGCATAAGCCGCCACTTTATCTGGGGTCAGGAAGTTCATGGGGATCATAGAGAACTGCAGAGAAGCTCCGCCTCCCATGAACATCACCACCCAGCTGTCATCCATCCCCAGCAGCTGCTTGATGTGAGCCTGGGCCTGGTCGTTCACTTCTTCGAACAGGGCATTCCGATGGCTGATTTCCAGCATGGACATCCCACTGCCTTTATAATCCAGCAATTCCCGCTGCGCCTGTTCCAGGACCGGCAGCGGCATCATGGAAGGACCTGCTCCAAAATTATAAATTCTTCCCATCTTGTTCATCTCCAATCATATGTACTGTCAGCGCGTCCCGCAGTTTCGGCTCGAACCAGGTGGATTTAGGCGGCATCACCAGTCCCTTATCCGCCACATCCATCAGCTGATCCATGGACGTTGGATACATCGAGAATGCCACGGTAGCATCTTCTCCATCCACAGCATCTTCCAAGGCGCTCAATCCCCGTACACCGCCCACGAAATCGATCCGGGGGTCCGTCCGGGGATCTTCGATACCCAGTACCGGTGCCAGCAGATTATCCTGGAGGATACTCACATCCAAGGAATGGATAGGATCTTCCGCGGGATAAGTATCCGGTTTGGCGGTCAGTTTATACCACTGGCCTCCGATGTACATGCCAAAGATATGGGGAGCCTGGGGTTCCACCGGCCGCTCCGCCTTTTCCATCAAGAAGTTTTCCTGGACCATTTCCAGGAACTTTTCTTCACTCAGTTCCCCCAGATCCCTGACGATCCGGTTGTAGGGAAGGATATGGAGCATATTGGAAGGAAAGATCACGGACAGCACATAATTGTATTCTTCCGTTCCTGTTTGGCCAGGCCGTTTGCCCAGTTCTTCTGCCACACGGAGAGCCGCCGCACAGCGGTGATGGCCGTCAGCGATATACAGTTCAGGGACCTGTTGGAAGAGACGGGTCACTTCCTTGACTTTCAGAGGTTCACTGATTACATAGAGAGTATGACGGATCTTGTCCTCCCCCACGAAATTGTAGACTGGAGTATGGCTCCCCATATATTCCAGCAGAAAAGCCGTCAGAAGTCCTTTGCTCTTGTAAGCCAGGAATACCGGACCTGTCTGGGCCTTTGTAGCCAGGATATGGTTCACCCGATCTGTTTCTTTGGTCTGCCGGGTAAGCTCATGGCGCTTGATGATCCCTTCTTTGTATTCTTTCAAAGAAGCCGCCGCTACCAGGCCGATCTGGATATAGGCGCCCATCTGCTGCCGATAGATATAATAATACGGCTGCGGATCCTGTTTCATCTGCCCCTGGGCAATGTATCGCTCCAGATTTTCCCTGGCCTTTTCGTATACCCGCGAGTCGGATTCCGCGATGCTCTCCGGCAGATCTGCTTCTGCCCGGCTGACCCGGACAAAACTCAACGGGTTCTTTTTGAGGATTTCCCGGGCTTCTTGGGTACTCATTACGTCATAGGGTAACTCAGCGATTTGGCTGACCAGCTCCGGAACTGGACGCAGAGCAGCAAAAGGTCTGATTTCTGCCATAATTATCACTCCCGCTCACTATCATTCGTTTTTTCTGGTTTTTTCGTAACAAAAAAAATCTTTTTTGACGATGTTATACGCTCATTATACCATAGATGCGCTTCTATAGTAAAAATTTGCAAAGTAGTATATAATATGGCACAAAGAATCCTGTATGCATTATACACTGAAAGAAGGTTTTCCTATGGGCTTCATCACACGTCGGGTCCTGCAAAAAGATGCTCCCATCATCCTGGGGTACTGGGTCCTGGGCATGGCCTGCGGCATGCTGGGCGAAAAAGCCGGTCTGAACCCATTCCACATGTTCATCATGAGTGTCCTGGCCTTTGCCGGCAGTTCCCAATTCATCGGGATCGCTATGATGCTCCAAAGTGCTTCCTATATTTCCATCGCCCTGACCATCCTGATGGTCAACCTCCGATATGCGCTGTTCACCTCTACCCTGGCGCCTCTGGTTTCCAAGAAATCCGCTCTCTACACCACCTTGTTTTCCTACGGCACTACGGATGAGACCTTCGCCGTAAACCTTTCCTCTTTCCAGGAAGAAGCCGATCATTGGACCCACGAAGAAGCACTGGGATTGGATTTCCTCAGCATGGTGGTCTGGGCCGTAGCCAATGCTTTCGGCTGTTATGCCTCCAAGCTGGTGCAGCTGGATCTATCCTTGGTTTCCTATATCCTGACCGCTATGTTCCTGGGCATCTGGTCCAACTATCTTAAGGACCGGACCATGGTCCTCACCGGACTGGCCGCAGGGGTCCTGGCCGTCCTCTTTTCCCAAGTCGTGCCTTTTAAGCTCCATATCGTACTTGCCTCCCTGCTCCCTTCCGGTCTGGCCGCCTGGCTGTATCTCCAGCACGAAAAGAGATCTCAGCCGCAGAAAACAGCAGGGCCGGAAGAAGGATCCTGCGATTCCGTGGAAGGAGGGACCGAAGCATGAGGCAACAGTATATTTTCGGAGTCATCCTGATCATGGCATTGACCGGCTTCCTGCCCCGGATCATACCCATGGCCATCCTCAAGAAGCATCCCATCCCCCACTGGTTCAAGGTCTGGCTGACATTTGTGCCTCCCGCCATTTTCGGAGCCCTGGTGTTCCCGGACATTTTCCTGACAGAAGGCCATCTGAACCTGTCCTTCCATAACATCCCTCTCCTGACTACCTTGCTGATCACACCCCTGGTACTGAAGACCAAATCCCTGGGAGTGGCGGTACTGGCCGGAGGCGGCGTGTTTGCTCTCTTGGAATATCTATTGGCAGTCGGATGAAACCCCTCTGCAGGAACTTCCCTTGGATACAGATAGAAAAGGGGGTGTGAAAAAATCACACCCCCGGTCTTGCGTCTTGGGTCGCGAGTCCCCCTAAAGAGGGGCTGTGAAGAAATGAGAGATCATTTTTTCACAGCCCCTCTTTTATTTTCCAAAAGATAGCAGATGTTTCTGCAGCACTGGCGATACCAGGCTAAGCAGCAGGAATTTGATGACGATCCCCACAGCACACTGGAACAGACGCAGGGTCATCAGGCTTTCCAGGGAGACCTGGAACAGCACCGTGAGCCAGAAAGTATTCAGCAGCAGGCTGATGGCCACCTGGACCAACAGTACCGCCAGGAGGATCTGCCGTTTTCCGATGCCTTTGCGGAAACACCATCCGTAGATCGCCCCATCCAGGAAGCTGGAAAGGGTGAATCCCGGGAAATAAGCCCCTACCGGAAACAACAGTGCCCCGATCAGATCTCCTAAAGCCCCGGTGAGGCCTCCGGCTAGGGGTCCGCCCCACAAGGCCGCTGCCACCACAGGAAGGAAGCTGAAGCCGATTTTCAAATTCCAGGTATGGAGAGACAGGAACCGGGCCAGGATCACCTCCATGGCAACACAGAATCCAATCATGGTGATCCATTGTCCGGGCCGCCTTTTCTGCAACCCCGCCATATTTTACTCCTGTTTCTTTTCCCGGGCTTTAGTGGCAAACCCCAGCATATCGGAGATCAGCCGGGCTGCAAGATACCCGGTAGTCCCGCCCACATCATCGAAAGGCGGAGCTACTTCCGTCAAGACCATTCCAACCAGTTCTGTGTGTTGAGCAATGGCTTCCAGGATATCCACGGCATCGTCATAGTTGAAGCCCCCGAACATGGGAGAACCAGTAGCCGGTGCATAGACTGCATCCATGGCATCGATGTCGAAACACAGCACTGCTTTTTCCGCCGGCTGGAATTCTTCCAGGATGGCGTCGATACCCTTTTTCCGTACATCCCGCACAGAATAGATGCCGTCCCCATGTTCCCGGGCTTCCGCAAAATCTTCAGGGCCGCTGCTGCCGATGCCCCGGATCCCCAGATGGAGGATCCGTCCCACATACGGCAGTCCTGCTGCATTCCGCATGGGAGACCCGTTGAAATATTTCTGCCCGTCCAGCGGTTTGGTCCAGTCCAGATGGGCATCGATATGGATGATGTCAAAATCCCCGGCTCCTTCCATCCCCTGGAGCACTGGATAGTCTACGGCACAGTCCCCACCCAGGACCACCGGCATGGTTCCCTGGCTCTGGATGATCCGGACCGCTTCCCGGAGATTGGCCATGGTACCGGCCAGATCCCCAGGGATATAATCCGCATCGCCGCAGTCCACTACCTTCCATTTGTCCGTATCCATGTAGAATTCTTTCCGTTCGGAATCATAGGTCCCGCCTTTTTTGTAGGTGAAACGGGTGGACCCCAGCCGGATGCCCCGTGGCCCCAGACGGCAGCCTGTCCGGCCCTGGATGGCCAGATCAAAGGGCGCTCCCAGAATGGCGATATCTGCATTCAGATTATAGATATCTGGAGCCAAGTCGGTCTTGGCAAAAGTTGCGATGCCCGTAGGGGCCATATTCAAAGGTTTCTGCAGACTGAAATTATCCATTTGCGTTCTCCTCGTTTTCCTGATCATTGGTTTGCTTCTTATGGGACCATTATAGGAAGACCCCTAAGGGAAGTCAACGAAATTAGACACTATTTTGCAATACAGACACTATAATGAAACAATTTATCTTGACGTCCTTCCTTTTTTCTCCGTATAATGGGAGCAAATCAAGAAAAGAGAGGTCCTGATCATGGCAGAAACCATCCCAGCCGTCCATTCCGTCCTCCACGCCATCCGGATCCTGGAGCTCTATGCAGCCCAGCGCCAGGAATCCCTGAGCCTGACGGAAATCAGCAAAGTCCTGGGGCTCCATAAGACGACGGTGTACCGGATCCTTCGCACCCTCCAGCAAGCCGGCTGGATGGAGCAGTCCGCCAAAACCGGAAAATACTACCTGGGGACCGGGATCCTGCTAGTCGCATCGGCGGTTTCCGTCCACAATACATCCCGAGACCTGCTGTCCCAGGAAATGCACCGATTGGCCGAAACCTTCAACGAAACCGTAGTCCTTTCCGTTCTCCTGGGCCATACCGGGATCTGTGTAGACTTGGCCAAAAGCCGCCACAGGCTAGGCGTAGCCGGCGAACGGGGATACATCGTCCCTCTCCAGAACGGAGCTACCGGCAAAACCCTGCTGGCCGCCCAGCCGGAATTTCTTCGTGAGCAGCTGCTCCAAGAACTGGAACCGGACCGGACTCGGCAGCGGATATTGAAGAATCAGCTCCTGAAGATCCTCCAGCAAGGGTACTGTATTTCTGAAGGGGAAGTGGACCAAGGAGTGGCCGCCATTGCTATGCCTCTGCATCTGAAGGATCGGATCTTCGCTCTGACCATATCCGGACCCATGGACCGTCTCCGGGCCATCACCTATCCCAGGCTACAGCAGGGACTGGCCGGAACCATCAGCCGCCTAGAACAGAAAAGTGCACTGTTGGAAGAGTAAAAAGGGGGTGTGAAAGAATTCACACCCCCTTTCACTATTCTCTTGGCACTGGTCACTGGCCGAGTGACGGGCAGCTTCGCTGCCTCTAGACAAAGGGGTTGTTGCACGCAATGTGCAACAACCCCTTTGTCTTATTTACACGCAAAAGCTTCGATTTCCACCAGAGCACCTTTCGGCAGCGCAGCAACCTGGAAACAAGCACGAGCCGGACATACACCGGTAAAGAAGGTGCCATAGACTTCGTTCATGGGACCGAAGTTGGCAATATCACTGAGAAGGACCGTAGTCTTTGCCACATCTTCCATAGTATAGCCAGCGGCTTCCAGGATATTCTTCACATTGGTCAGAGATTGACGGGTCTGGGCTGCAATATCTGCCCCTGCAAATTCACCTGTAGCGGGGTCAACAGGGAGCTGACCGGATACATAGAGGGTCTTGCCAGATGCTTCGATAGCCTGGGAGTACGGTCCAATGGCACCGGGTGCTTTCGGGGTTGCGATTTGTTTGTTCATGGGAAAAGCCTCCAATCCAAATGTTTTTTGACTTACTTTTCCATTATATCATAAAAATCTGTTTTGTCGAATTTTCCCTTCTTCGCTTGTCCTTCATCTGCACTACTCTCTGTTTGCTAAGTAGAGGACATATCCCTTATTTGTCTAATTGCAGCATACTTCGCTTCTGATTCCAGTTACTTTCTCTTTCAAAAAATACCCTTATTATTTTTTTCATAATAGGTATACAATGCCTGGGTCCCCAGTTCTCCTTTTCCTGCAGTGGCCAGTTCCTGATATTCCTTCAGCACTTGTTTCAGTACAGGCAGGTCCAACGCTTTCTTTTCTGCTTCTTCTTCCGCCAGCCCCATATCTTTGATGAAGTGCTTCAGGAAAAAGCCCGGAGCAAAATCTCCATGGATCATCTTAGCCCCGAAGGCATTGAGCTGGGCACTTCCCGCGGCTCCTGTGGAAACTGCTTTCAGCAGGATATCCAGGTCAAGGCCATTGGCCCGGGCATAATTCAGGGCTTCGCAGACGCCGGAGAGGGCCCCTGCAATCATGATTTGGTTTGCCATTTTGGCATGCTGTCCTTTGCCAGCTTCCCCCATGTAGTTGATGTTGCTCCCCATGCCACGGAATACCGGCTGCAGGAAATCGAAATCGGCCCGGTCTCCTCCTACAAGGATGGAAAGGGTCCCATTCTTAGCGCCTGTATCGCCGCCGGTCACCGGAGCATCCAGGACGTGGAAGCCCCGTTTCGTCCCTTCTTCATACAGTTTCTGGGCCAGGGTGGGACTGGTGGTAGTCATGTCAATGAGATAGCTTCCCGGGAGGGCACTGTCCAGCAGCGCTTCTGGAGAAAAATAGACTTCTTCCACATCTTTGGGGAAGCCCACAATGGTGATCAGGCACTGGCAGGCTTGGGCCAGAGAAGCAATGGTCGGATGAATCTCCACTCCTTCTGCCTGGAGATCAGCGACTTTTTCAGGATGGCGGGCAAAGCAATGCATGGCATACCCTGCTTTCCCCAGATTCCGCAGCATGGATTTTCCCATGATGCCCGTACCGATGAAACCAATATCACGGATTTCCGTCATTTGTATCGCATCCTTTCTCTAAGATCGTAAGATGAATCTGAACTGACTTAATAGTATTATAATTCAAGATTACAGAAGATGGCAAGAAAAAGGGGGTTGCCTGTGCAGCAGCCCCCTTCTCAGATTACAGCCACTCATTTTCCCTTACTAGGGGTGATTTTCAGCGTATTGATGATGTTGGTGATTTTGTGAGTGTCTTCCTTCCAGTATCCATCGTCCGCCTTATTCCATACCACAGTCAGGGTATGGACCCGATCCCAGTTGAATAGGATCCACCGTTCTCCATGGAAGGTCATCAGATGCTTCCCCTGATGGCGGATTTCCATATCATAACTGGTGTGGAGATTTTCTACCCCGTTGACGATAGTACTTTCCATAGGCTGCCAATGGCTGAATTGCAAAGTATAGCCTTCTGGCACCCGCTTGTTATAAGCCGCTTCCAGGTTCTTCTGGGTGATATCTCCGAACTCTTTGATTTCATTTCCTTTGAGTCCGATATTCTGTCCATACCGGGGCATCTTTTCTGGGCTTCCTGTAGTCCTGAATTCCACCCATACCAGGTGCTCATCGGTATACCAGGGCACTGGCTCCAGTTTTCCGCTCTGAACGAACACAGATCCAGGGCTCTTCACCACTTCCTGATCTGCTTCCAGCCACTTCTTCAGCAGCGGATCCAGATCCGGGGCCTTCAGCAGTTCATCCCGGGTTTCCTGGCTCTGGAGGATCATTTCCGGAGGAACAGAAAAGGCAGCCTGGTCACCCGCCTTGATTTCTACCCACCCCGGGTATGAAGCCACTTGGACATTTTCTGTTTTATTGTATTCCTTGCCGCAGCCGACTGTCAGAAAAAGGACCAACAGGCAGCAAAGGGCCATGATTTTCTTCAACATGGATTTTCCCGCCTTTCCTGATACGGGGATTATTATACCACAAAAGGGGGATATCGATTCATGCCACGCCCTTCTGACCTATTTCTTCACAGTTTCTTTCAAATTCTTGAAGAACCGGTCGATGATCCGATTGTAGACTCCCAGAGGATCGCTTTCACTATTCCGGACTCGGTCATCTTCGCTGGAGGCCACCAGTTTCCCCGTCCGGGTCTCGAACCATAGGAACCGAACGGTGACGCTGGCATAGGGCACGTAATAATCCGGAATGTATTCTGGATAGGTGATGGTCCGATAGAAGGTATGCCATTTTCCCTGGTCATCCCGGTAGCTGTCGTCGATTTCCCTGGTCTTCCATTCCGTATGGGCAGGCACTAGGTAGGAATCCACCTGGCAGTTGTCCAGGATCGCCAGGATGTATAGCTGGGCACCCGCCTCCAGGGCCTCCTGGGGGATGGTCACGGCCTTCCGCTCTTCTTTGACCGCCAGCTGCGTATTCTCCTTCTGATCTCCAGCTTCTCCGCTTTTGTCAATGGCTGGCCGGGAATCTTTTTTTACTTCTTCCCCTGGCAACAGGGCCCGGACCTGGGCCGCCGGCGCCATCACCACTTTGGGGGACTTCACTTTCCCGGCCTTTTTCCGGTACTCCTGGAGCATTTTCTGGGCCTTGGTCCCGCTTTCCAGCCCATACCCGCTCAGATCCATCTCTGACAGATATACCGTCTTCACCTGGCTGAAATCATAGTCCGTATCCTGCCAGCTGGTGTATTCCGCCAGAGCCCCGGAAGACTCGGCCAGAGTCAGGAATCCCGCCAGAAGCACGGTACGGATGCCTTGCAGCAGTTTCATGGTATCTCGTCCTTTCTGTTTTTTCTGATTTTTTATTCTGCCATACCCACATGAATCTCCCGTGAAGCAGCAGCCTTCATCGTCAGTATACCATAAAAAAGAACCCGTCCCAAAGGGCGGGTTCTCTCCACAGGCCCGAGACGCGAGACTCGAGACCTGAGACCAGGGTGTTGCACAGAACGTGCAACACCCTCTCTTACAGAACTCAGATCAGTTCCAGGATAGCCATTTCAGCTGCATCGCCGCGGCGGGGAGCCGTTTTGTAAATACGGGTATAACCGCCGTTGCGGTCAGCGTATTTAGGGGCAATTACATCAAACAGCTTCTTGGTGGCATCTTCATCCACGAGGAATGCCAGGACCTGACGACGGGCGCTCAGATCACCTTTTTTAGCCAAGGTGATCATCTTATCAGCCAGACCGCTGATTTCTTTGGCCTTCGTTTCAGTGGTTTCGATTCTCTCGTTTTTGAAGAAGGCGGTCAAGACGCTGCGGAACATCGCTTTCCGGTTGCTGGTGTTCCGGTTGAATTTTCTATAGGACATCTTTCGTCTTCCTCCTATTCTTCGTCAGCATTGCGCAGATGCAATCCCAACTCTTCGATTTTGTTCTTGACTTCTTCCAAGGATTTGCTGCCCAGGTTCCGGACGCAAATCAGCTCGTCTTCCGTCTTATTGATGATATCTTCTACCGTATTGATGCCGGCCCGTCTCAAGCAATTGTTGGAACGGACAGTCAGATCCAGATCATCGATGGACATCTGCAGCACAGAAGACTTACTGCCTTCTTCGCTGGTCTTGACCCCATCTTCATCCCCCTGGATACGGGGCACGTTGGTGGTCTTGAACAGAGCCAGATATTTGATCAGGATTTCGGCTGCAGAAGTCACAGCTTCATCCGGCCCCAGGCTCCCATCGGTCCATACTTCAAGGGTCAGCCGGTCATAGTTGGTCACGTTGCCTACCCGGGTATCGGTGACACCGAATTTCACACGGGTGATAGGAGAGTAAATGGAATCCACGGGGATGAAGCCGATGGGCTGGTCCTTGGATTTATTTTTCTCCGCCTGCACGTAGCCGCGGCCTACGTCAACGTAGATTTCCATGTTCAGGGTACCGTTCTTGTCCAGAGTTGCAATGTGCAGCTCCGGATTCAGGACTTCCGTATCCTGATCCGTGATCACGTCAGCGCCGGTCACTTCACCTTCGCCAGACTTCTTGATGTAGAACGTCTTGGGCTCAAAGGAGGTCTGGTCATCCAGACCCACTTTGAAGCACAGGGCTTTGATATTTAATACGATATCCGCAACGTCTTCTCTGACTCCCTCAATGGTAGAGAACTCATGGAGGACTCCATCGATTTTAATGCCCGTCACAGCCATGCCGGACAAGGAAGAAAGCAGTACACGACGCAGACTGTTACCTAAAGTAATACCGTATCCACGTTCCAAAGGTTCCCAGACGAACTTGCCATAACGTCCGTCAGGAGAAATTTCGTCGACAACCAGGCTAGGTTTTTCGATTTCCTTCATGCGGAAGCCTCCTTTCGCGCATTACCACAATACGCGGTATAAGTAAGTGGAGAACAGTATCAGATTACTTGGAGTACAATTCGACGATCATCTGTTCTTCAACAGGAACATCGATGTCTTCCCGAACCGGCAGACGGTCAACCTTTCCGCTGAGGTTTTGAGCGTCCACAGAGATCCAGGCAGGAACGGAGGTCTTGCCCAGGACTTCAGCCATGCCTTTGAAGTAGGCAGAGCTGCGGCTGTTTTCCATTACGGAGACTACATCCCCGGCTTTCACCAGAGCAGAGGGGATATCCAGGCGTTTGCCGTTGACGGCAATGTGGCCATGGGTCACCAGCTGACGAGCCTGCCGACGGGTATGGGCCAGGCCCAGACGATACACCACGTTGTCCAGTCTGCGTTCCAGCAGGATCAGCAGGTTGGAACCGGCGATGCCTTCCATTTTCTTGGCTTTTTCGTAGTAGCCGCGGAACTGTTTTTCCAGAACGCCATAGATGAACTTGGCTTTCTGTTTTTCAGCCAGCTGCATACCATATTCGCTCTTCTTTTTGAACTGGCGTTTCGGCTGACGGTTGGATTCTTTCATAACCCCAACGAATGCCGGAGACATGCCCAGAGATCTGCATCTTTTCAGAACAGGAGTCTTATCAATAGCCATCTAGTCTTTCACCTCCAATTAAACTCTTCTGCGTTTCGGCGGACGGCAGCCATTGTGAGGAATCGGAGTCACATCTTTGATGGATTCCACTTCCAGGCCAGCAGCCTGCAGAGCGCGGATAGCAGCTTCACGGCCAGCGCCAGGTCCCTTGACGAATACTTCGATCCGTTTCAGGCCATGTTCCATAGCGGCTTTGGCAGCGGATTCAGCAGCCATCTGAGCTGCGAAAGGAGTGCTTTTCCGAGAACCACGGAAGCCCTGGCCGCCGGCAGAAGCCCAGCTCAGGACAGCCCCGTTCAGGTCGGAAATCGTTACGATCGTGTTATTAAAGGTGGAGCGGATATGTGCTACACCAGCTTCAATGTTCTTGCTTACTTTCCGTTTGGTACGGACAACTTTTTTACCAGCCACTCGTCTAATCCCTCCTTAGACAACCTTACTTCTTAGCTCCGGCCACTTTTTTCGGGCCTTTACGGGTACGAGCATTATTTTTGGTGTTCTGACCCCGTACAGGCAGTCCTGCACGATGTCTGCGGCCGCGGTAGCAGCCGATTTCCACCAGGCGTTTGATGTTCAGGGATTCCTCCCGACGGAGGTCACCTTCCACTTTATATTCATGATCCAGGATTTCACGCAGCTTAGCAATTTCAGCTTCGGTCAGATCCCGGACCCGGGTATCCGGATTGATCCCGGTCTTGCCCAGGATTTCCCGGGACAGGGTCAAGCCGATACCATAAATGTACGGCAGAGCATATTCGATACGTTTATCTCTAGGCAAATCTACACCGGCGATACGAGCCATTCAAAGCACCTCCTTATCCTTGTCTTTGTTTATGTTTCGGGTTTTCGCAAATGACCATAACACGGCCTTTGCGTTTGATGATCTTGCATTTTTCGCAAATGCGTTTCACAGACGGTCTTACTTTCATGTTGCTTGAACCTCCTCTTGCCAATCCTCTTTATTTGAACCGATATGTAATCCGACCCCGGTTCAGATCATAGGGCGTCAGCTCTACGGTCACCTTATCCCCTGGGAGGATCTTAATAAAGTTCATACGTATTTTTCCGGAAATATGTGCCAGGATTTCATGATCGTTTTCCAGTTTTACCCGGAACATCGCATTGGGTAAAGATTCCAAGACAGTACCTTCTACTTCGATCGCATCTTGTTTTGACACGCTAATGCCTCCTTACCCTTGTACCGCAGCGACCACATCAGCATACACCTTGTCGATGGGCTGAGTGCCGTCAATTTCCTTATACACGCCTTCCGCTTTGTAATACGCAATGAGAGGAGCAGTTTGGCTATGGTACGCTTCCAAACGTTTCTTCACAGTGGTTTCTTTGTCATCATCCCGCTGGTAAAGTTCCCCACCGCATTTGTCGCATACGTTTTCCTGTTTCGGAGGATTGTATACCACATGATAGGTAGCACCGCAGTTTTTGCAGATGCGCCGGCCGGTTACCCGGGCCACCAAATCTTCATCAGGTACGCTGATGTTGACGGCGGCGGTCAGGGAAATCCCCAGGTCCTTCAGGATCTGGTCCAGAGCTGCTGCCTGTTCTTTGGTACGGGGAAACCCGTCCAGGATGAATCCTTTCACACAATCCGGCTGGCTCAGCCGTTCCCGGACAATGCCTATTGTGACACTGTCGGGAACCAAACCGCCGGCATCCATATATTTCTTGGCTTCTTTCCCCAATTCCGTCCCATTTTTCACAGCCGCACGGAACATATCTCCCGTAGAAATATGAGGAATAGGGAAATCGGCAACTAATTTTTCCGCTTGGGTCCCCTTGCCTGCGCCAGGAGGTCCCATTAAAAGAATATGCATGTTCTCTCTCCTTATTTCATGAAACCTTGATAGTGCCGCATGAGGGTCATGGACTCTACCTGTTTCATTGTATCAAGCGCTACGCCTACTACGATCAACAGAGCCGTTCCGCCGAAGTAAACTCCGGAAATTCCTGTGAGCCAGACGATCAAGTTAGGCATAATAGCAATGAATGCCAGAAAAACAGCACCCGCCAGGGTGATCCGGTTCATCACTTTATCCAGATAGTCCGTAGTGGGTTTGCCAGGCCGCAACCCGGGGATGAACCCTCCATACTTCTTGATGTTGTCGGACATATCCGGGATGTTCAGGCTTACTGCCGTATAGAAGTAAGTGAAGAACAGGATGAGCAGGATGTACAGCGAGGTCTGCAGAGGTGTGCCCCATGCTAGATAGCCGGCCACTTTCTGGATCCAGGGGATCTTGATGAACTGCGCAATGGTCACAGGAAACATCAATACGGAAGAAGCGAAGATGATGGGCATGACACCAGCCTGATTCACTTTCAGGGGAATATAGGTGGTGTGCCCTCCGTACATCTTCCGACCTACGATCCGCTTTGCATACTGGACGGGGACTTTCCGATAAGCGACGGTAATCGCCACCACAAACATCACCATCAGCACTGCCAGCGCAGCGAAGATCAGTACATTAAACACATTGATCGTACCTGCCTGCAGGTACCGGCCGATCACAGCCAGTCCATTGGGCAGCCGGGAAATGATCCCAGCAAAGATGATCAGAGAAATTCCGTTCCCGATCCCTTTGGCTGTAATCTGTTCCCCAATCCACATGAGCAGCAGAGAACCTGCGGTCAGCGTGATGACGATCATGGCAAAGGAGAAGAAGTCAGGATTATTGACTGCTGCCCGCAAGCCATACGCCATCCCCACAGCCTGAATGGCACCCAGGCCAACCGCTGCGTAGCGGTTGATTTTGTTGATTTTTTTTGCTCCTTCCGCTCCCTCTTTGGACCATTCTTCCAAAGTCGGGATCACCACTGTCAGCAGCTGCGTAATGATTGACGCATTGATGTAAGGAGTAATGCTCATAGCAAATATAGAAAATTTGCTAAGTGCACCGCCGGAGAACAGATCCAGAAGACCGAACAGATTTCCACTAGTGAAAAGCCGTTCGATCATGGCTGCGTTAACCCCCGGGACGGGAATTTGCGTACCAGCCCTGAATACTATGAACATCGCAAGGGTAAAGAATACTTTCTTTCGGAGTTCCGTAGCCTTTAACAGGTTATCAAGGGCTGATGCCAATTAGATCACCTCTACCTTACCGCCGGCAGCTTCGATCTTGGATTGAGCCGTTTTGCTGAAGCCCATGGCTTTGACCGTTACTTTCTTGGTCAGTTCGCCATTCCCCAGGACACGGATGCCGTCACGGATGTTTTTCACCAGGCCGGCTTCGATCAGGGATACAGGATCGATTACAGCACCGTCGTCAAAGCAGTTGAATACTTCCACGTTGATTTCAGTGTAATGTTTACCGAATTTATTGTAGAACCCGCGTTTCGGCAGACGCAGATACAACGGCTTTTGGCCACCTTCGAAACCAGGACGTTTCACCCCGCCGCTACGGGATTTCTGACCTTTTTGGCCTTTGCCGGATGTTTTGCCCAGACCGGAACCAAGACCGCGGCCTACACGGACGCGAGCTTTTTTGGAGCCGGCAGCGGGAGCCAATTCATGCAAATACATTTGCAGACCTCCTTATTACGCCTTCACTTCTTCTACTTTGACCATATGTTCCACTTTGTGGATCATACCGCGCAGAGCAGGAGAGTCTTCTTTCACAACGCTGGTACGGATCTTGGTCAGACCCAGAGCCTTGACAGTAGCGCGTTGGTCTTTGGGATACCCGATTAAGCTACGGGTCAGCGTGATCTTTACCTGTGCCATCATGCTACCTCCTTAGCCTAACAGTTCTTCAACAGTTTTGCCGCGCAGAGCAGCAACGTCTTTGGCATTCTTCAGGGATTTCAGCCCTTCCAGGGTAGCCCGGACCACATTGTTGGGGTTGGAAGTCCCCTGGGATTTGGTCAGGATGTCCCGAACGCCAGCCAGTTCCAGGACGGCACGGACAGGACCGCCGGCGATGACCCCGGTACCTTCCATAGCCGGTTTCAGCAGGACACGGCCTGCACCTACTGCGACTATCTGGACATCTGTCACTTTGCGGCGGGGTCGGACGGCGACCGCCACCGCGTTCTGGAAAAGCTCCCGGCCACGAAGGTGTGGCACGCGCTGGAAGGAGGCGAGAAGCATGGCTGAGCCGAAGCTGAACTTTACCCCCGCGCAGCAATGCGCCATCGGCTCGCGCGGCAGCACGGTGCTCGTCTCCGCCGCTGCGGGCAGCGG
>SFHH01000014.1 GCA_004555735.1 Acidaminococcus fermentans | reverse complement strand
CCCCCAGTTCCAACATCTTCTGTTTCCGTTCCGTCATATTGTCGGTGACGATCAGCTCACTGAGCCCTTCATGCTGGAGTTCCTTTTCCATGAAGAACCGGGGCTCTACTCCGATGACCCGTCCTCCCTGTCCCAAGGCACCATCCGCCAGCTGTCCCATGAGGCCGGTACGGCTGCCTCCATAGACCAAGGTATGGCCATGAGCCGCGACCCACTGGCCCAAATCATACGCATAGCGGGCGTACACCGGCCGGTTCCCCGGATTCGCCCCCAAATAGACAGTGATGTTCATATCTTCTCCTTCTTCCATAGAAAAAGGAGCTGCGCCAGGCAGCTCCTATCCTTCGGCCATTGACAATCGACAATTGACCATTGGCAGCCATCAAAAGTCCCCCAGCACCAGCTGAGAAATGTTCTTGCTGTGGTCGCTGACCCGCTTCATATTGATCAGCAGTTCCAGCATCACAAAGCCGGTTTCCGGCGTACAGATGCCTTCATTCAGCCGTTCCACGTGACTCTTCCGCATAGCTTTCTGCTTCAGCTTCACCTGGTGGGAAAAATCCAGGGATTCCCGGGCCAGATCTTTGTCGTTGGTTTCCAGTGCCTTGATGGCCTTGGTAGCAGCTGAGACCACCAGGACTTCCAGTTCCTTCATTTCCCGATTGGCTTCGGGCGAGAAAGTAGTCCCATCTTCCCGCATACTCCGGACCCGTTTGGCGATGATTTCCGCATGGTCCCCGATCCGTTCGATGTCGTTGCAGGCATGGAGCAATCCGGTATGGAGGTTGGACATATCTTTGGTCATATTCTTTTCGCTCATCTTGGTGAGATATACCGTGATGGCCTCTTCCAAGCTATCGATCACCGGCTCATGTTCCAGGATGAATTCTACATCTTTTTTATTGTAATTGTCCACGCAGGCAAAGGATTTCCGGATATTTTCCAGAGCCAGGTCCCCCATCCGGACCACTTCTTTCGCAGCCAGGCCCAAAGCCACCGCCGGCGTATTCAGCACGTTCTTATCCAGGTACTTAGGCTGGTAGGAAATGTCATTGTCTTCCCCTGGCATGATTTTTTTGATGAACCGGGTAAAGTAAGGAGCCAGGGGCAGGAAAATGCAGGTGTTCACCACGTTGAAAGTGGTATGAGCATTAGCGATCTGCCGTCCGATATTCCCGGCCGGAGAAATGTCCTTCACAAACGAAATGAAGAAAGGAAGCAGGATCAGAGCGATGATACTGCCGCACAGATTGAACATCACATGGGAGCAGGCCACCCGCTTGGCGTTCAGGCCGCTTTGCAGAGTGGCGATGACCGCAGTGATACAGGTCCCGATATTATCCCCCAAAATCACGGGGATAGCTCCTTCCAGGGGAATCAATCCTTGGCTGGCCATGGCCATCAGGATACCAATGGTAGCGGAGGAAGACTGGATCACCAGAGTCATTCCCAACCCAGTGAGCAGCCCCAGGATAGGATGGGTAGAAAACCTACCCAGGATTTCCACGATCCGGGGATCCTGCCGCAGCGGGATCACCGCGTTGCTCATCATACTCATGCCCAGCATCAGGATCCCGAAGCCCAAAAGGACAGATCCCAGATTCTTCAAGGTCCGTTTCCGGCACACGATCTGCATGACGAAGCCGATGGCAATGATCAGGGTAATATAATCCGTCAAATTGAAGGCAATCAGCTGTGCAGTCATGGTGGTCCCGATATTGGCCCCCATGACGATCCCGAATGCCTGTTCCAGATTCATCAGGCCAGCATTGACCAGACCCACGGTCATCACGGTGGTTGCACTGGATGACTGGAGTACAGCTGTGACGCCAGCCCCCAGAGCCACCCCATAGATGGTCTTTTTCGTCAGCTGCCCCAGGATCTTCTGGAGTTTTGCCCCTGCTGCCTGCTGCAGGCCGTCCCCCATCAATTGCATCCCGTACAGGAAAAGAGAAATACCGCCCAAGAATAAGAAAAGCTGAACCAAGATGATCTCCTCCGCAGTTTTTGCGTTTTCAATTGTTCCTATCGATTGAATGAATGGTGATACGACTAGATTCTACCACATCTCAAAGATTTACACCAGTTCTAAGCAGAAACATGCAACATTCTGAACATTTTTCTGCAAAAAAATCTCCTGTCACTTGCGTGACAGGAGATTTTGAAGAAATGAAGCTTATTCAGCGTCCAGTTTTACATAGCCAGCCAGACGTTCTTCAGCGTCTTTCTTGGTCTTCGCATACAGATCTTCTGCAATGTCAGGGAACCCTTTGGCCAGGGAAGCATACCGGACTTCGCCCTTCAGGAAGTTTTCAAATTCATCGAAGTTCGGAGTCTTGGTGCTGTCCAGGAAGAAGGACTTCTTGCCTTCAGCCTTCAGGGTCGGGTTGTACCGGAAGCAGCTCCAGTAACCGCAGTCAACAGCAGCCTTGGCTTCCAGGAAGGAGTGGTTCATGCCTCTCTTGATGCCGTGGTTGATGCAGGGGCTGTAGCAGATGATCAGGGAAGGACCATGGTAAGCTTCTGCTTCCCGGATGGCCTTCAGAGCCTGGTTCTTATCAGCACCCAGGTTGATCTGAGCTACATAGACATAACCATAGGTCATAGCCATCATGCCCAGGTCCTTCTTCTTGGTGCGTTTACCGGAAGCAGCGAACTGAGCAACAGCTGCTTCAGGAGTGGACTTGGAGGATTGTCCGCCGGTGTTGGAGTAAACTTCGGTATCGAATACCATCACGTTTACATCATCGCCGGAGGCCAGTACGTGATCCAGTCCGCCGTAACCAATATCGTAGGACCAGCCGTCGCCGCCGAAGATCCACTGAGAACGTTTCACGAAGAACTGTTTGGATTCATACAGTTTTTCCAGTTCCGGTTTGCCGGCTTTTTCAGCTTCCAGCAGTGCTTCCAGCTTTTCAGCGCGGGCACGAGAGCCTTCCCCTTCATCCTTGTTGGCGATCCAGTCTTCCATGGCAGCCTTCAGGTCAGCGGAAGCAACAGCTTCAGCAGCCTTCATTTCGTCTACCAGACGATCCCGGACAGCCTTTACGCCCAGATACATGCCCAGACCGAATTCAGCGTTGTCTTCGAACAGGGAGTTGGACCAAGCAGGACCATGGCCTTTGTGGTTGGTGGTGTACGGCATGGAAGGAGCAGCAGCAGCCCAAATGGAGGAGCAGCCGGTAGCGTTGGCGATCATCATGCGGTCACCGACCAGCTGGGTAACCAGTTTGGCATACGGGGTTTCGCCGCAGCCAGCGCAGGCACCAGAGAATTCCAGCAGGGGCTGTTCGAACTGAGAGCCCTTGACAGTAGCAGTGGACATGGGGTTGGCTTTCGGAGCAACCTTGTTGACCACATAATCCCAGATGGGAGCACGGCCTTCCTGGGTAGCGAAAGGTTTCATGGCCAGAGCCTTGTTGCCTCTCATGCCCGGGCAGGCATCCACGCAGTTGGAGCAGCCTTGGCAGTCCATCGGGCTCACGGTGATGCAGAAGTTCAGGCCTTTTGCACCCAGAGCCGGTTTGGTCTTCAGGCCTTCCGGAGCGTTCTTGACTTCTTCGTCAGTCAGCAGGAACGGACGGATAGCAGCATGCGGGCACATGATGGCGCACTGGTTGCACTGGATGCAGTTTTCAATGTTCCATTCAGGAACGTTGATGGCAATACCGCGTTTTTCCAGGGCAGCAGTACCGGACGGGAAGGTACCATTGGCCTGGCCCATCAGGGTGCTGACCGGCAGGCTGTCGCCTTCTTGTTCCGTCATGGGGATCATGATATTGTCATAGAAGTCGTTGCCGATCTTCTTGTACAGCGGTTCATCCTGAGCGTTAGCCCATTCAGCAGGGATGTCGATCTTCTTGATGGCGTTGACGCCCTGATCCACAGCAGCGTTGTTCATGTCGACGACCTTCTGGCCTTTCTTGCCATAGGAAGCGACGATGGATTCTTTCAGGTACTTCACAGCGTCTTCCACGGGGATGACGTTAGCCAGTTTGAAGAATGCGGACTGCATGATCATGTTGATCCGACCGCCCAGACCGATGTCGGAAGCGATCTTCACAGCATCGATGGTGTAGAATTGGATGTCGTTCACAGCCAGGTAGCGTTTCAGCTGGCCAGGCAGTTCCTTATCCAGTTCTTCAACGGTCCAAGGGCAGTTCAGCAGGAATACGCCGCCTTTTTTCAGGCCGTTGGCTACATTGTAACGATGTACATAAGAAGGATTGTGCACAGCTACATAGTCAGCATAGTTGATCAGGAACGGCATATGGATCGGAGTATGGCCGAAACGCAGGTGGGATACGGTGATACCGCCGGACTTCTTGGAGTCGTAAGCGAAGTAGCCCTGAGCGTACATGTCGGTCTTGTCGCCGATGATCTTGATGGCCATCTTGTTGGCACCGACGGTACCATCGGAACCCAGGCCCCAGAACTTGCAGGATACGGTCCCTTTCGGGGTGATATCCAGGGTCTTTTCTTTTGCCAGGGAGGTATTGGTCACATCATCCACGATGCCTACAGTGAAGTGGTCTTTGGGTTCAGCAGCCTTCAGGTTGTCGAACACAGCCAGGACATCGCCAGGATAGAATTCCTTGGAGCCCAGGCCATAGCGGCCGCCGACGATCAGAGGCCGTTCAGCCTTGTTGTAGAACATATCCCGGACATCCAGGTACAGAGGTTCGCCGTTGGAACCAGGTTCCTTGGTCCGATCCAGGACAGCGATCCGTTTCACAGTCTTCGGCATAGCTTCGAAGAAGTGTTTTTCGGAGAACGGACGATACAGGTGGACGTTCACTACGCCGACCTTTTCGCCTTCAGCAACCAGCAGTTTGACAACTTCTTCAACGGTCTGAGCGCCGCTGCCCATGATGACAACAACGTTTTCAGCATCGGGAGCACCGGTGTAGTTGAACAGCTTGTAGTCACGGCCGGTCAGTTTGCTGATCTCGTTCATATAGCCTTCAACGATTTCCGGCAGAGCCAGATAATATTTGTTGACGGCTTCACGGGTCTGGAAGTCGATATCCGGGTTTTGGTTGGTGCCGCGGATCACAGGATGATCCGGGTTCAGCGCATTTTCACGGAATTTCTTCAGTTCATCGTAGTCGACCAGTTTTTTCAGGTCTTCATAGTCCAGCAGTTCGATCTTCTGGATTTCGTGAGAAGTACGGAACCCATCGAAGAAGTTCAGGAAAGGAACATGGCCTTTGATAGCGGACAGATGAGCAACTGCAGTCAGGTCCATAACTTCCTGGACGCCGCTTTCAGCCAGCATAGCGAAACCGGTCTGACGTGCAGCCATGACGTCACTGTGGTCACCGAAGATGTTCAGAGAGCTGGTGGCAACGCAGCGGGCAGCTACGTCGAATACTGCAGGCAGCAGTTCACCGGCGATTTTGTACATGTTCGGGATCATCAGCAGCAAGCCCTGGGATGCAGTATAAGTCGTGGTCAGAGCACCGGAAGACAGAGAGCCGTGCACAGCACCGGCAGCACCTGCTTCAGACTGCATTTCCATGATTTGTACCGGGCGATCGAAAATGTTCTTCTTGCCATGAGAAGCCCATTCATCACTTGCTTCTGCCATAGGAGAAGAAGGAGTGATCGGGTAGATCGCTGCAACTTCCGTAAACGCATAAGAAGCATATGCGGCCGCGGTGTTGCCATCCATTGTCTTCATTTTTTTCATTTTTAATAGCCCCTCTTTCTAAGAGATACTGACTACGATAGTAAGACTTCCATAGTCCCCCTAGTCGTCTATCATTATATATCAAAATGAACAGAATCTCAAATAAATTTTTTGTTATTTGTAGACAATTTATTATGAATTGTCTAACTACTTGTAACTCTCCCTGCAAAATTTCTGGTTGCATTCTTTTCGTTTTTTTGTTAAAGTTGAAATATCACTAGGGGCGCTATCGCTGAGAGACCTGACGGTCGACCCTTTGAACCTGATGCGGTTAATACCGCCGAAGGAAAGTGGTGAGGCTGTTTTGTCAGGCCGCTTTCCATCCCAGGGAAGCGGCCTTTTTGTTATACCCATGAAGGAGGATTCATTTTATGCTGACCCAAAGACAAGCTGCACTGCAGGGAAAAATCACGGACCAGATGGCGGAAGTAGCTCGCCAGGAAGGGGTAACCCCTGAATTCATCCGGGATGGAGTGGCCAAAGGCACTATCTGCATCCCCGCCAACATCAACCACAAGAACCTGATTCCCCGTGGGGTGGGCGAAGGCCTTTCCACCAAAGTCAATGCCAATATCGGTACTTCTTCCGCTTTCCCGGATCCCGCTCCGGAGCTGGACAAACTGAAGGCGGCCATAGACGCCGGGGCCGATGCCGTGATGGATCTTTCCACCGGCAACAACATCGATGCATCCCGGAAAGCCATCATCGAGCATTCCACCGTCATGGTGGGAACGGTGCCCATCTACCAGGCTACCGTCCAGGCCATCAAAGCCCATGGCAAAGTGACGGAAATGGACAAGAACGATATCTTCACCGTAGTGGAACAGCAGGCCAAGGACGGGGCGGATTTCATGACCATGCATTGCGGCCTCACCCGCCAGTGCCTCCACAACCTGATCAGCGAAGGCCGGGAAATGGATATCGTCAGCCGGGGCGGTTCTTTCCTGTCTGGCTGGATGCTCCACAACGGCAAAGAAAACCCCTTCTACGAATTCTATGATGAGATCCTGGACATCTGTGCCAAATACGATGTGACCATCAGCCTGGGTGACGGCTGCCGTCCTGGCTGCCTGGCAGACGCTACGGATCGGACCCAGATCCAGGAACTGCTGAACCTGGGCGAACTGACCCAGCGGGCCTGGGCCAAAGGGGTTCAGGTCATGGTGGAAGGCCCGGGCCACGTCCCCTACAACCAGATCGCCACCAACATGCAGCTCCAGAAACGGATCTGCCATGGAGCGCCTTTCTATGTGCTGGGGCCTCTGGTCACGGATATCGCTCCCGGCTACGATCATATCACTTCCGCCATCGGCGGCACCCTGGCTGCGTTCACCGGTGCCAACTTCCTGTGCTATGTGACTCCCGCTGAACACCTGGGACTGCCGGACATCAATGACGTCCGGGAAGGGGTAGTAGCCGCCCGTATCGCCGGCCATGCTGCCGATGTGGCTAAGGGCCTGCCTTCTGCCGTGGCCCAGGACCTGGCCATGGCCAAAGCCCGGAAAGTGCTGGATTGGGATAAACAGCTGAGCCTGGCCATCGATCCGGTCAAAGCCAAAGCCATCCGGGCCGCCAAGAACAAGAGCAGCGAAGAATACTGCTCCATGTGCGGCGACTATTGTGCCGTAAAGATCATGAACGAATAAATGGATGAAGTAAAAGCGAAGAAAAATCAATAAAGAAAAAAATAAGGGCTGTTGCGCCATGCAGCAGCCCTTATCTTTTATTTTTTTAAATCTGTCCCAGCGCCTTCAGGATCACTTCGGCGATGACAGCCGAACCCAGATAGGTGCCGATGAAGATCACACAGGCCAGGACCACGATCCGCCAGCCCGTTTTCTTAAAGGCATCCATATCCTTCCCGATGGAAATTCCTGCATAAGCCAGGATCGGCGTACACAGGGCCAGGAAGCCCACTTTCTTCATGTACATATTGACGATTTCCGAACCGGGGAACCCGGGATAAGTCAGGATACAACCCAAGGTTGTGATATAAGCCACTGCCGGGATGCCACCGGGGAGCACCCGGGCGGCAATGATCCCCGCCAATGAGATGGCAATCAGGATCAACATACCGGGTACAGCGTCCAGAAAAGGAATATTGCTGGAAAGAGCATTGGCCACCAAAGAAAGGAAAGCCGTGATGATGAGGACCAGCGTGGTTTCAGGCAAGGTAAACGTTCTCATTTTCCTTCCTCCTCTTTGGTCAGTACATGACCGTATTTGATGATGCAGCATTTCTTATAGAGCCATTCCGTTATGGGCAGGGCCAGGAACACGGCCATATACACCCCGTCCAGACCGGAAAGCATATTGGAAGCGGTAGCAAAAGCAGCCAGCTGGTCAGCCATTTCCGGATACATGACGGTGAGTGTCCCCAGGGAAGCGGACATCATGCTGGCGCTCCCCACCCCGGAAGCCATGGCCAGAGAATAGGGATGGAAGACCTTCAGAGCAGCTAGGAAGGAAGCCATGATCCCGAAAAACACGGTGCCACAGACAGTCCCTGCAATGTACACGCTCATGACACCCCGGCCTTCCGGGGTATCCAAGCCGTATTTTTCACCGATCAGGGCCACATTGGGTTCCCGAGCGATGGAATGGGCCGCACCGATGGTCTCCCGTTTCAGTCCGAAGGCCACCGCTAGAGGCACTCCCAAGAACACCGTCCCCAGGTTCCCGAATTCCTGGAGGATCAGGGCAGGGCTGGCGCTGATGATTTTCGGCAGGGTAGGTCCTACCAAGGTCCCGTACCGGGCCATAAGCAGCATCAGGGTGATGCCTACCAGGGACCCAGCGTCTTCCATATCCTTCTGCTTGGACAGTTTGAAAAAGTTAGGAGTGGTCAGAATCCCCAAGATCAAGGCATAGAGCATGGGGACGAATACCACTTTCCCCGGCCCCAGGCTGAAGGACTTGATGCCGATCAGTTCTGCAATGACTACCAGGGCCATAGCCGTAATATGCAGTTTCCAGTTAATCATGGTCGGGTTCCTCCTCGCTGAAATAGCTGTCCAGTTTGGCAATGTACTGTTCTTTGGTAAGCGCCGGTTTGAAATCTTTCAGTATCTTTTTGGCTTCCTTGGCATCGTCGCTCAACAGGTCGATGACCATGCCGGCAAAGGCTTTCCCGGGCAGCAAAGCTGCTGCCTTGAAATCCACCACTTTGAAATCCGGTCCGTGGAGCAATCCATCCACCCCACCAATGAACGGATGGATGGCCGGCATCAGATGGGATACATCTCCCATGTCCGTGGAAGCACTGAAATGACCGGCATTGGTGATCTTCACCGCTGGGAACGCTTCCTGGGCATTGTGGACGAACAGTTCATTCATTTCCTGGTTGCAGATGAGAGGCAACTGGCCGGGCAGGGTATCGATGTTCACCTTGGCACCGATGGCCGCTCCCCCGGCTTTCAGAGCTGCATCTACCTTGGCGTTGGTCCGATCGATGGCTTCCATGGTCTTGGCCCGGACATAGGTCTCGATCCGCACATCGTCGGGCACATTGTTCACCAGATCCCCGCCTTTGGTGATGATGGGATGGACCCGAATAGCATCGTCATCCCGGAAAGTCTCCCGCAGGGCATTGATTCCCATGATTCCCAGCATAGCAGCATTCAAGGCGTTAATTCCCTGGTCCGGAGCATCAGCAGCATGAGCGGCTTTCCCCACATACTGGATGGTCTTGCCGATGAATCCGTTGCTGCTGGTGCCAATGGCCACCACCGGCTCCGGAGTCTTTTTCTGGGAATGGATCATCATGGCCATGTCGATGCCATCGAATTCCCCTTCATAGATCAATTCTCCTTTTCCATGGAGAAAATGGAGCTTCCCCTCCTTCCGCAGCTTTTTCCGGTAAGCAATCTGGACGTATTCTTCCGCCGGCACCCCGAAGAACACCACATTACCGCACAAATCCTTCATAACCCCGGTCTTGGCCAGCCCGTAGGCAGCTGCCAGCATGGAAGACTGCTGCATGTGATGGCCGCAGGCATGAGCAGCCCCTGTATCCGGATCCGCTTTGGGATGATCCGGACAGCCGATGGCATCCAATTCACCCAGGATGGCGATGGTAGGGCCGGGTTTCCCGCCCTTCAGCACCCCTTTGACGGCTGTGATGGCCATACCCTTCCGATAGGGGATTCCCAGTTTGTCGAACTGTGCTGCCAGTTTTGCAGAAGTCTTGAATTCTTTGAAGCCGAATTCCGGCTCAGAAGCCACATCTGCTGCATAATCCTGCAGTTCCTGTGCAGAATCGTCGATCATCTTGAACACTTTTTGTTTCAATGCTTCCTTATCCGTAATCTCCACTCCCCTAATGAAAAATATTTGTACGTCATTATAATACTCTTATTTCATATTTTTATCAACAAATTTACATTATTTTATATAAGCACTCGATTTTGTTACAAATTAAGTGTAAAAGAAAGGGAGCGTTGCACATGGAAAACCATGTACAACACTCCCTTCGTCATAGGTCAGACGCCATACGTCATACGCTTTTGAAAATCAATTTTGGCAAATTGATTTTGCAATAACAAAAAGCTCAATGCACAAATAATCGGCAGTCAGGCATGCTGCCCGGCGTGCGACCCTACAGCTTTTCCTGTTGATCAAAGCCAGCAGAGCTAGCTTCCATCGGCGTATGGCGTATGAACAGCCGCTGCTGCTTCCCCAGCAGCTTCACCCAATGAGCAGCACACTCAGATCGTTCACATTGGTCCCGGTAGCGCCGGTGATCAGGAGGCCTCCCGTCTTTTCTAAGGCGTGGTAGGCATCGTTCTGGTCCAACACGTCAGAAATGGCCACTCCCTGTTCTGCCAGCTGCTGTTTCGTACAGCCGTCCGCAAAACCGCCCGCCGCGTCGGTAGGTCCATCCGTCCCATCGCTGCCGAAGGAGAATACCGCCACATTATCTAACCCGGCGATTCCCTCTGCTGCAGCCAGGGCCATTTCCTGGTTCCGGCCCCCTTTGCCTCTGCCATGGAGATGGACCACGGTCTCTCCCCCGGCCAGCACGGCCAGCTTCTTTCCGCTGGAAGCATACTGCCGGCCGATGGCCGCCAGGAAGCTGCCAGCTTCCTTGGCTTGGCAGTTCAGGCTGGTCGTCAAAAGCCAGGTTCTATATCCCAAGCTTTCTGCTGCCTTCCGGCCTGCAGCCGCCAGTTCCGTCACACTGCCAGTGATCACCGTCTCCACATTGTCCAGGGTCTTGGGTGTTTCTTCCCGGAGGGCCCTTTCCGCATCAGCCGGCAGCATGATCTTGAACTTCCGGATGGCAGCCATGGCTTCCTCACAAGTGGAAGAATCCGGATAAGCCGGGCCGGAAGCGATCATATCCAGCGGATCCCCGATGATATCGCTGAGGACGATGGCATAGACTCTTGCCGGCGCACAGAGACGGGCAAACTTCCCTCCCTTGACGCTGCTCAGCCGCTTCCGTATGGTATTCATGGAAACGATGTCCGCCCCACTGGCCAATAAATCGGAGGTAATCGCCTGGAGTTCCTTCAAAGAAATCAGCGGTTTTTCGAAAAGGGCTGACCCTCCGCCGCTGATCAGAAACAGCACCGTATCCTCCTCCTGGAGGTCCTGGACCAATTCGATGGCCCGCTGGGTGGCTTGCAGGGAATTCTCATCCGGCACCGGATGTCCGGCTTCCCAGATTTCCAAAGGGGGCAGAGCTCCTTTGCTGTGGCCGTACTTGGTGATCACGATCCCGGCGGAAATCCGTCCGTCCAGGATTCCCATCGCTGTTTTGGCCATCTGCCAGGCTGCTTTGCCGATGGCTACCAGGATGATTTTCCCTTTGCCGAATTCTTTATGTTCCAAAGCCTTTGCCACAGCCGCATCCGGCAGAGAGGCCCGGATGGCTTTTTGCATAATGATTTCTGCATCTTCTCGCAGCGTCATGAAGTGTTCCCCCTCACCTGAATCACGATTTTCTTCATTATAGCATATTCTTGCACCAGCCGCCGGAGGAATGGTACAATGAGAGCAAAATCCCCTCAAAAAGGAGCATTCCCATGACTCTCTATCATGATTTTCTTGCCTGGCTGCCAGCCCTCCTGATTCTAGGGGTGACGGTCCTGTTTTACATCGGCTTCCGGATCGTCAGCATCCGGGTCATCCGGTTCATCCTGGATAAACTGCCCTTTGCCGCTGATGAAAACATCGCTGCAGCGGTTTATCGGCCCGGCCGGATGGCCATCGGGGTTTTCGGGACTTATACAGCCCTGGCCAATTCTCCCTGGGAACGATTGGCCCAGACGACCTTTGTTTCCAACTCCGTATCTTCTCTGCTGATCATCGCCTTTTACTGGAGCCTGTACAATTTCAGTTCCACCACCAATGTAATCTTCAACCACTTTTTCAACAAATCCGGCAAAAAATTAGATCCGGCCATCAGCGGCCTGTTCTCTTCTTTCTTTCATGCTCTGATTCTTTTCTTTGCCCTGGCCACCGTCCTTAGCACCTGGGGCTTCAACATCAGCGGGTTCATCGCTGGGCTCTCCATCGGCGGGCTGGCCGTCTCCCTGGCAGCCAAGGATTCTCTGGCCAACATCTTCGCCTGCCTGGTGATTCTCATGGACCAGCCCTTCCATGTAGGGGACTGGATCATCTGCAACAATGTGGAAGGGATCGTGGAATCCATCTCCTTCCGCAGCACCAATGTACGGACCTTCACCCAGGCCCTGGTGTACATCCCCAATTCCCTGATCATCAGCACCCCCATCCAGAATTTCACCAACCGGCACATGCGGCGGCTGGAAATGACCCTGGGTGTCACCTATGACAGCACCCGGGAGCAGATGCAGGAACTTGTCCGGAAGATCACGGAATTCCTCCAACAGGATCCGGACATCGTAGATGAAGGGATTACTGTAGCGTTTTCCAATATGGGGGCCAGCAGCCTGGACATCAGCATCGTCTGCTATTGCTGCCATACCGGCTACGACAAGTACATGAAAAGCAAGGAACGGATCAATCTGGAACTGATGAAACTGCTGGAAGAGACGGGCACCAGCGCCGCCTTTCCCAGCACCAGTGTGTATATTGAAAAAGGGACTGTTGCGTGAGCAACAGTCCTTTTTAAATTTTTTCCTTCTTCACCAGTTCAACGATATACTCCGTGGTCTTGTCGAAATCTTCGTCCACGGGGATGGTGTAATCGGCGTATTTCAAATAAAGGGGCATCCGTTCTCGGTACAGCTGGGTGAGCCGGTCTTCTGCAGAATTCAGCAGGGGCCGGGTCACTTTGTCCACACAGCCGGCAATGGCTTCCAGGTCCCGGTTCAGGAAAAAGATCTTGCCCGTTGCCTGGAGGAAAGCAATGTTTTCCGGCCGTTTCACTACCCCGCCTCCGCAGGAAATGATGATGCCGTCCATAGCCGCCAGGGTCTTCACAGCAGCTGTCTCAGCCTGGCGGAACACGTCTTCCCCTTCCTGGAACAAATCCTTGATGGTCCGTCCGGTCTGCTCCACCACTTTGTCATCCGCATCCAGCACCGGCCGTCCCAGAGCTTTGCCCAGTTTCCGTCCGATGGTGGTCTTGCCGGCACCGGGCATGCCGATGAGTACGATATTAGCCATGGAATGTTTCCTCCAGTTGTTTCATGATTTCCGGAATCAAATCCGGATCTATTTTTTTCTGCTGCCAGATTTCTTCGGAAGCTATCGCCTGGGCCACCAGCATGTACAGCCCATTGCAGGTCCGTGCCCCCGCCTTCCGGGCATCCGCCAGGAACCGGGTCTCTCCCGGATTGTAGATAATATCCACGGCCGCAGCGAACCGGGCCGTGAAATCTTCCGGCACCGGGCTGGCTCCCACTTTGGGGAACATACCCACCGGGGTAGTGTTGATGATCACCAGGCCCCCTGCTTTTCCGGCCAGGGCTTCTTCATAGGTCTCCAGCAAGGTATCCGGCCGCTGGGCCAGGAAACGTGCCAATGCCTTCTCCGCTTTTGCCTTGTCCCGGACCAGTATCCGGAGGGAAGCCGCTCTGCGGTCCGCCAATACCTGCAGCACTGCCTTAGCCGCCCCTCCATTCCCCAAGACAGTGACTTCCGCTCCCTCCAGAGAGATTCCCGCCGCCTGGAGCATCCGGTCGAAGCCCAGATAGTCTGTATTGTACCCCTTCACCCCTTCGGGAGTGAAAGACAGGGTATTCACCGCCCCGATCTTTTCAGCTTCGCCTGCAATAGCCGTCAGATAGGGAATCACCGTTTCCTTATAGGGAATGGTCACATTGCTGCCCCGGAGCCCCTCCGGATTATCCCGGACAAAAGAAACCACCTCTTCCGGTTCCCGTTCCAAGAGTCCATAGGTATCCTCTGTGCCCAGGGCCCGGAAGACCGCCTGGTGGATCTGGGGCGACAGGCTATGTCCCAGCACCCTTCCCAATAATCCAAATTTCATGATTCTTTTTCATCCTTTCTATGGTCTGCCGGATAGTTCCCCAGGATCTTGCATTCTGTAGTGTCTTCCGGCAGATCTCCCAGGGCTTTCTGCACCGCCGGATCCGTCAGATGGCCGGTGATGTCGATGTGGAAGTAATATTCCCAGGGCCGTCCCGGTATGGGCCGGGATTCGATATTGGTCATATTGATCTGATGCCGGGCAAAGTGGGACAGGACCCGGTACAGGGATCCGGGCTGATGCTTCAGGCTGACGATCAGGGTGATCTTATCGGCTTCCGGAAGCAGTTCCCGATGCTGGCTGATGATGATGAACCGTGTATAATTGCTCTGGTTGGTGTTGATGCCCCGGGCCAGGATCACCAGCCCATACTGTTCGGCCGCCTGGGCGCCGGCTACAGCCGCCATATGGGGGTCTTTTTTCTGGGCCACCAGTTCCGCCGCCTTAGCCGTATTGAAATAATTGAACTGCCGCATGGCAGGATGTTCCTTGAAGAACACCTGGCACTGGGAAAACCCTTGGGGATGGGAATAGACTTCTGTGATTCCTTCCAGTTTAGATCCTGGACAGGCCAGGAGGCAGTGTTCCACCTTGACGATTTTTTCTCCCACGATGGAAGCCCCATACCGCCGGACCAAGTCGTACACATCGGTGATCCCTCCCGTGGACGAATTCTCGATGGGCAGCACTCCATACCGGACTTTTCCATCCATCACGGCCTGGATCACATCTTCGAACAGCATGAAGTTCTTGGCTTCTACCGGTTTTCCAGCAAAATACATCCGGAGGGCCAGATGGCTGTAGGCCCCTGGCACCCCCTGATACCCCACAGGAATGGTTTCTTCAGCCATGATTTACCTCCGTTCTGCTAACAGGAACAGATCCAGCAGGGTCCAAGCCGTCACAGCTTCGATCACCGGGACGGCCCGGGGCAGGATGCAGGGATCGTGACGGCCGGTGACTTCCAGGGTGGTATCTTCCCCTGTGACCACATTCACCGTGTGCTGGGTCTTGCCGATGGAAGGGGTGGGTTTGATGGCCACCGTGAACAGCAGAGGCATCCCATTGGTGATTCCCCCGGTGACGCCGCCGTTATGGTTGGTGGTGCAGACCACTTTCCCGTCCTGATAGGCCATAGGATCATTGGCCTCACTGCCCCGCATTTCCGCCAGGCCGAATCCATCTCCGAAAGCGATGCCTTTCACCGCCGGGACGGAGAACAGGGCATGGCTCAGCCGGCTTTCCACAGAATCGAAATAGGGTTCCCCCAGGCCCACCGGCAGGCCGATGGCCATGCACTCGATGGTGCCGCCGACGGAATCTTTTTCTTTCTGGGCTTCCGTGATCCGAAACGCCATGGTTTCCCGGACGGAAGGGTCCAACACCGGCAAAGTCTCGTCCCCCATGGCCCGCAGAATCTCCGCTGTTTCTCCCAGAGGGTTGAATTTCTGGTCCCGGACTCCTGCCAGCATGGCTACATGCGCCCCTACTGTCACACCTCTGGCCGCCAGCAGCTGTTTAGCCACGGCACCGGCAAAGACCAGAGGAGCCGTCAGCCGGCCGGAAAAACTGCCCCCACCCCGATAGTCATTGCAGCCGTGGAACTTCACATAGCCAGGATAATCCCCATGGCCCGGCCGCATGATTTCTTTCATCTTGCTGTAATCTTTGGAATGGGCATTGCTGTTGGGGATCCGGACACAAAGGGCCATGCCGGTAGTCCGGCCGTTGAAGAAACCGCTTTCGATGCTGACACTGTCGCTTTCCTTCCGGGGGGTAGCCAGCTTGCTGTTGCCAGGAGCCCGCCGTTTCATTTCCCGGGCGATAGCTTCCTGATCCAGTTCGATGCCTGCCGGCAGCCCGTCGATCACTACCCCGATGGAAGGTCCATGGGACTCTCCAAAAATGGTCAGCTTGATCTGCTCACCCATCACACTGCTCATAATGTCCTCCTAACGCTGCGAAATCCTGCCAGAACTCCGGATACGATTTGGCCACACACTCAGCCCCCACCAAGGTCAGCGGTTCCCTGCAAAAGATGCTGGCCACCGCCAGGCTCATGGCGATCCTGTGGTCATTCCAGCAATCCACAGTGCCGCCATTGAGTTCTTCCACTCCGTCGATAGAAAGGCCGTCCGGCCGTTCCGTGATCTTGGCGCCCAGTTTATTTAATTCTGTGGTCATGGCTTTCAGCCGGTCACATTCCTTCAGTCGCAGCCGTTCGGCGTGGATGATTTCCGTATGGCCCTGGCTGAGAGCTGCTGCCACAGTCAAGACCGGGATGATATCCGGACAGTCTCCCCCGTCGATGGTGGTCCCCAGTGGTACCGCCGGCCGGCTCACCAGTTTTTCTCCTTCAAAGACCACCTGTCCACCCATTTTCTGGAGGATGGGGATGATGGCCTTGTCCCCCTGGAGGGAATCGGGATCCATCCCCAATAAGTCGATGGTCCGGCCCAGCATCCCGGCTGTAAGCCAGAAGGCCGCCTGGGAATAATCCCCTTCTACGGCGCCCTGCCGGGGCTGGTACTGCTGGTTCCCAGGGATCCGATAGTGCCGATAATGATTGTGTTCGATCCGGATGCCATACTTTTGCAAAGCGGAAAGGGTCAAGGCGATATAGCTCTGGCTTTCCAGCTTCCCGGTGATTTCCAGAGTGGACTCCCCGTCCAGCAAGGGCAGGGCAAAGAGCAGCCCGCTGATAAACTGACTGCTCACATCGCCAGGTAAAGTGAAATGCCCCGGCCGGAGCGGTCCCTGGATCTTCAAAGGGAAATTTTCCATCTCACTTCCCTTTTGGAACAGCAGACCTTGTTCCCGGAAGATAGCTTCATAGGGATCCAAAGGACGACTGCCCAGCTTCCCGGCCCCAATGAAAGTGAAAGTTTCCCCGCAGACCGCCGCCAGAGGGATCAGGAAACGGAGCGTGGACCCGGATTCTCCACAGTCCAGGGTCTTCCCCGCCTGGCGGGGCCGGCATCCTTCCACCGTAAAACCGGTACGGCCGTCTGTTTCCTTTTGAGAAGTGATCCCCGCCCCCAGCTGCCGGAGGCAGTCACAGGTTGCCAGGATATCCTTGCTGAGGCTGACTTCTTCCACTTGGCTCTTCCCCTGTGCCAGGGCTGCACAGATCAGGGCCCGGTGCCCCATGCTTTTGGAAGAAGGTACCCGGAGAGTCCCGGTGAGGGAGCCCGGCTCAATGCGCAACGTGGTCATGATCTCATCCTTTCACATAGGGTTCCAGATCCGCAAAAGCCACTTTCTTCAACAGGCTTTTCCCGATTTCCGGGACAATGATCAACGTAATCTGGTTCCCCCGTTTCTTTTTGTCCATAGCGATCCCTGCCAGCACATCCTGGTCACGGATGGGGTCTTCTGTGGGGATCCGGTATCTTTCCAGCAGATGCTGGATCCGGTCCGCCGTACCTGGTTTGGTCAAGCCCATTTTTTCTGTATTCCGGGTCAGCCGCACCATGCCGATGGCCACCCCTTCCCCATGGGTATATTTTTCATAATGGTAGTACCGTTCCACGGCGTGGCCGATGGTATGGCCGAAGTTCAGCACCATCCGGGCTCCCACGTCCCGTTCGTCTTCCTCCACCACCTTCACCTTCAATCGGCAGCAGGCCGCGCTGATCTCGGCAGCATGGGCCAGGATATCTTCATCCCCCTGGAACTGCTCCAGCCGGGCAAACAGGTCCGAATCGCCGAAAGCGGCACATTTGATCACTTCTGCCAAGCCATCATGGAGATACCGCCGGTCCAGGCTTCGGAGGAGTTCTGGATCCATCAGGACCCCTTTGGGCTGATAGAAGGCACCTACCAGGTTCTTCCCTTCTGGCAGGTCCACAGCCACCTTGCCCCCTACACTGCTGTCGATCTGGGCCAGGAGCGTCGTGGGAATCTGGATGAAGTCCACTCCCCGGAGGAAGCTGGCAGCCACAAAACCGCCCAAGTCACCTGGGACACCGCCGCCCAAAGTGATCACCAGGTCGCTGCGAGTCATGCCGAAATCGGCACAGGAGCGGACCATGCGGCCGAAGGTTTCCAGGTTCTTGTGGTCTTCCCCCGCTTCCATCACCAGCCGGCGTACAGAAAACCCTTGCTTCCGGAGCTGCTGTTCCAGGCTGTCTCCATAGAGTCCGTCAACGGTCCGGTCTGTAAGGATGGCCACCTTATCCGCCTTGGACAGGTCCCGGACCTTTTTTCCCATGGCAGCCCAGGAATGGACGGCGATTTCAATGGTATAGGATTTTTCTCCCAGATCAACGAAGATTTTTTCCATAGAACATGTCCCTTCTTTTCTTTTTGGCCTGCTCCATCATCTGTTCCAGTTCTTCCCGATCATCCTGCTGGAGGGCGCTTTTCCAGTGCTCCAGCTGCATTTCCAATTTGTTGATTTCCCGGAGCACCGGTCCTTTGTTCAGGAGAAAAAGATCGCTCCACAGGGCCGCATTGATATCCGCCACCCGGGTAGCATCCCGGAAGGAGCCGGCCACAAAGTACTTGGTATTTTCCTGCATGGAATCGCTGTTGATCAAGGAAACCGCCATCACATGGGGCAGATCGCTGGTATAGGCAATGATGCTGTCATGCTCTTCCACGGTCAGTTCCACCACCCGGGCACAGCCCAGCTCATAGGCCATATTCCGGAGCCAAGCTTCATGGTCCGGCAGGTTGTTCGCCCGGCGGATCAGAATAAAATTGGCCCCCTGGAAAATCTGGGAAGTGCTCTGGCTGTAACCCTTGCCTTCCCGTCCCGCCATAGGATGGGTGGGGACGAAATCCATATCCGGTCCCAGGAGGGCATCCACCTGGTCCGGGATGCTCCCTTTGATTCCCATCACATCGGTAAGGAGCACATCCGGCTTGAAATACTGGACATGTTCCCGAACAAAAGGGACAAAGGCACTGGGGTACATGCAGCAGATGATCACATCCGCTTCCCGGAGGCGTTCCGGCTCCCCGTCCGCCAGTTCCGTCACATAGCCTTCATCCTTCGCCATGAGAGAGACGATATGGTTCCGATCCATCCCGATGATCCGCTTCACCTTCTGGCTCTTCAGGGCCTTGGCGTAAGACCCGCCGATCAGACCCAGCCCCACAATCGCAACTACCGTATTCTGCAATTTCTTCATTGCCATTTCCTTCCCGTTTCTGTCTTTACAGTTCCCGTCCCACAGCCGGTGCCAGGATCCGCAGGTCCTGTATCAGCTTCTCAAAAGCCGGCAGGGACAGGCTCTGGGCCCCATCGCACCAAGCATGCTGGGGATCGTTGTGCGTTTCGATGATCAGGCCGTCCGCTCCTGCTGCAATGGCCGCCTTGGACATGGTAGGCACCATCCAGGCTTTTCCGGTGGCATGGCTGGGATCCACGATCACTGGCAGATGGCTCAGCCGCTTCACCGCCTGTACGGCAGAAAGATCCAGGGTATTCCGGGTATAGGTTTCAAAGGTCCGGATGCCCCTTTCGCAGAGAATCACGTTCTCATTGCCTTCCGACATGATGTATTCCGCGCTCATGAGCCATTCCTCGATGGTAGCGGACATTCCCCGTTTCAGGAGGATGGGCTTCTTCAGTTTCCCCAGTTCTTTGAGCAGGGTAAAGTTCTGCATGTTCCTGGCTCCCACCTGGATCAAATCTACTTTTTCCACAAATTCATCGATTTTAGCTGCGGACATGATTTCCGTCACAATGGGCAGATGATTGGCAGCCCCTGCCTGCCGGATAAGATCCAGACCCTTGTCCCCCAGCCCCTGGAATGAGTAAGGAGAAGTACGAGGTTTGAACGCCCCGCCCCGGAGCATGTCTGCTCCGCTCTTTTTCACGGATGCGGCAATGGTATCCATCTGCTGCTGGCCTTCCACCGAACAAGGACCGGCGATAACCACCAGCTTTTTGCCGCCCACTTTTACCCCGCTGACGTCGATGATGGAATCATCCGGATGAAACATCCGGTTGGCCCGTTTAAAAGGTTCCTGGACCCGCATGGCCTTGTCCACCCATTCATTCACCATGAAATCTTCCGGATCCAGGATACTGGTATCCCCTACGATGCCCAGGACTTCCTGGTTTTCCCCGATGCTGTCATGGATGGTGAAGCCTCTCTGTTCCAGGCTCTTTCTCAGTTTTTCAGAAGCTTCCTTGGGTGCACCTTTCTTCATTACGATAATCATGTTGTTTCCTCCTGTTCTTCTTTCCTACCATTCTACTTTTACAAAAGCCCTCTGCACAAAAAAAGCAGACTCGCAAGGAGTCTGCTTTACGGTTCAATGGGAACCTCCGGAGATCCGGAGCATCAGTCTCTCTTCACGGCTGGACAAGCATGCAGTTCATGGCAACCAAAATAACCAAAGCTAAAATAATAGCTCTGGGTAAAGTAGAAGCCATATGCAGTTCCCCAGTTCATAGTGGAAAGAGTCATATTCAAACCGCCTTTATACATT
>SFHH01000203.1 GCA_004555735.1 Acidaminococcus fermentans | reverse complement strand
AAGGCTTCTTCCCGGTTATCCCAGATGGATTTCCCTTGGAAATGGATGGCTCCGATGGCCTTGATCCGGCCAGGAGCGATGCCCAAAGTGGGCAGGAACAGTTCCTTTTCTCCGATCCGGGAAGGGTCGCTGAGGATGACTCCGGCCTGCTGGGCCACCAGCGGTGCCAAGAGCACCGAAGCCTGGGCTCCCCCCACCACCGGGATCCGGAGCCGTTCCCGGCAGGCTTCCGCTGCCGGATCAGAAAAGCAGTACAGCACCACCGCATCACAGCCGTCCTGTTCCGCCTCCTGGGCCAGGTCCAAGATTTCCGGCCCGGCCAGGACCACATCGGCGGCGCTGTCGATTTCCACCTTTGTCCGGGTGAGGCAGACCATGGAGAGCTCCATATCAGGCCCCACATACTGCTGGAGGATCCGGCAGCGCTGGGCCATATTCTTTTCCCCTACCCCGTAATCCGGGTTGATGATACGGATCTTCATAGGCACCTCAGGCTAAGATCTTAGAAAGGAATTTCCGGGCCCGCTCCGATTGGGGATGGGCGAAAAATTCCGCCGGAGGAGCGCTTTCCACCAGGAAGCCCCCGTCCATGAAATGGATCATGTCCGACACATCCCGAGCAAAGCCCATTTCGTGGGTCACCAGCACCATGGTGATGCCGCTTTTGGCCAGGTCCCGGATCACGTCCAGCACCTCTTTGACCATTTCCGGATCCAGGGCAGAAGTAGGTTCGTCCAGCAAAAGCACATCGGGATGCATGGCCATGGCCCGGGCGATGGCCACCCGCTGCTGCTGTCCCCCGGAAAGCCGGCTGGGGTATTCGTCCGCCTTGTCTGCCAGACCTACCTTCGCCAACAGCGCCCGGCCGTCTTTCTCCGCTTCTTCCCGGCTCTTCCCATTGACCACCATGGGAGCGTAGGTCACGTTCCGGAGCACGGTCATGTTCTTGAACAGGTTGAAATGCTGGAACACCATCACTTCTTTTTTCCGGATGTCTGCGATCTTGACCCCCGGTGCCAGGATATCCTGGCCTTCGAAGATGATCTTCCCCCCATTGGGACGCTCCAGCAGGTTCAGGCACCGGAGCAGGGTGGATTTCCCGGAGCCGGAAGGACCGATGATGGTCACTACCTGTCCCTTCCCGATGTTCAGGTTGATGTCCTTCAGGACTTCCAGGCTGCCGAAACTTTTTGCCACATGTTCTACTTGGATGATGTCAGTCACTGATACGCACCTTCTTTTCAAAATAGGCTCCCACAAAGGTGAGGATCATCACCAGCACATAGTATACGGCAGCCGCTACGATGAACGCTTCGAAAGCCCGGAAAGTCTTGGCCTGGATCAAGTCCGCCCAGCGCAGGGTATCGGCCACCCCGATGACGGAAACCAGGCTGGAATCCTTCAGGAGAGCGATGCTCTCATTGATCAGGGCCGGGAAGGTATTCTTGATGGCCTGGGGCAGGATCACATCCAGGATGAACCGGTGCTTAGGCACCCCCAGGGAAAGGGCCGCTTCCCACTGGCCTTTATCTACGGAAAGGATGCCTCCCCGGAGGGCTTCCGAGATATAGGCCGCAGAATTGAGGCCGAAGGACAGGACCCCTGCTTCCAGGGCTGAAATGGTATATCCAGTGATCTGGGGCGTGGCGAAATAGATCAGCATCAGCTGTACCAAAAGCGGAGTCCCCCGGAATACGGAGATATAGAACCGGGCCAGAGGCGCCAGGATCCGGTTCCGGGAGATGGTGATGAGGGCCAGGAAAAAGCCCCCGATGAACCCCAGGAAAGTGGAGAAGAAGGTGAATTTCAGGGTCACCCATACAGCACTTTCCAAAAGGGGCAGATAGGGCACTAAAACGGAAAATTTAAACATAGCTCTCGCTTCTCTTTTCAGGTGGGATCATTGTTTGGCAATATCCAGCTTGGCTTCTGCCGCTTCATACTGCTTGGCAGCCGCTTCTCCCAGGTATTTCACCAGGATCTTGTGGAATTCCCCATTTGACTTCATTTCTTTCAGGATATCATTGATCTTTGCCACGTCCTTGGAATCTTTGGGCAGGGCGATGGCAAAAGTGTCATCGTTGACCACCGGCAGATCCAGGATGGCCATTTCCAGGTCCGGATTCTCTTTCACGAATACAGAAGCCTGGGCCGAATCGAAGAGCCCAGCATCCAAGCGGCTGTTCTTGATGTCCTGGACCACCAGAGGGGTGCTGTCCAGTTCCGTCACTTCGATGCCGCCGGCTGCCTTCAGTTCCTTCACATAGGTGGTACCCATGGAAGCCCCTGCCTTCTTCCCTTTCAGGTCGGCCAGGGATTTGAACCCGGCCCCTTTCTTGAAGATCAAGGCCTTCATGGGGAAGTAATAAGGCTTGGAGAAAGAGACCACTTCTTTCCGCTTGGCAGTGGGAGAGATCCCGGAAATGATCATATCCGCCCGGCCGCTCTGGAGGGTGGGCACCAGGGACGCGAACTTCATATCCTGGAATTCCACCTTTCTCCCCAGCTTCTTCCCGATGTACTGGGCGATC